>JAYSVM010000050.1:0-57190 GCA_043718495.1 Oscillatoriales bacterium
TGTTTTCTTGCCTCTTCTGTAGGTTGGGTTAAGCGTAGCGCCACCCAACAAATCTACGAAAAATGTTGGGTTTCGTTCCTCAACCCAACCTACAATTTAAGGCTACGTGGATGGTTAGTGGTTTAAATGCTCCACAGCTTAGCATGGCAACGAGAAAAAAGTGCTATAATTTCAAGTTGATAAGTTTTATTTCAGTAATTACAAAAACAACAAAAGTTAACAATCTATGACTAAAAATTATGCAGAAGAGAATAAAGGCAACATATTAATTGTTGACGACACTCCAGAAAATTTGCAAGTTTTATCAGCCACACTGTGCGATCGCGGATATAAAGTTCGGGGCGTAATTAACGGCAAAATGGCAATTAGAGCTGCCAAATCTGTTTCTCCCGATCTAATTTTACTTGATATCAGAATGCCGGAAATGAACGGCTATGAAGTTTGTACTCTACTCAAATCGGAACCGCAAACATCAGAAATTCCAGTTATTTTTATTAGCGCTTTAGATGAAGTTCTAGATAAAGTAAAAGCATTTCAAATTGGTGGCGTAGACTATATCACTAAACCATTCCAGGTAGAAGAAGTTTTAGCAAGAGTAGAACATCAACTTACAATCAAAAGACTAGAAAAAGAATTGATTGCTCGGAATATTGAACTCCAACAAGAAATAATAGAACGGAAAAAAGCAGAAGAAATTGCTGCCGCTGCTTCTAAGGCAAAAAGTCAATTTGTTGCGAATATGAGCCACGAATTACGTACTCCCTTGAACGCGATTCTGGGTTTTACACAAGTTATGAGCCGCGACTGTTTACTCAGCCACGAAAATATAGAAAACCTGAGAATTATCAACCGTAGCGGTCAACATTTGCTGGAATTAATTAATGATGTTTTAGATTTGTCCAAAATCGAAGCAGGGATAGTTGCCTTGGATGAAAGTAGCTTTGACTTATATCAACTCCTAGATTCTTTGGAAGAGATGTTTCAAATCAAAGCGGAAACTAAGAATTTGCAACTAAAATTTTCTGTGCAATCTCAGGTACCCCAATATATTAAAACCGATGAAAAAAAACTGCGTGTGTGCTTAATTAATCTTTTGGGAAATTCGCTGAAGTTTACGGAAAATGGCGGCGAAATTTTGCTGCGTGTGAGTCTGGAAAATGCTTCGCCACTGCCAGCCGAATCAGAAATTGCTTCTAACTCAACTTCGACTGAGCAATGTTTAATCTCCTTTGAAGTTCAAGACACTGGAGTTGGTATAGAAGTAGCAGAAATCGACACTTTATTTAATGCTTTTGTGCAAACAGAAGCTGGTAGAAAAGCTGCTGACGGTACGGGATTGGGTTTGACAATCACCAAAAAGTATGTGCAAATTATGGGTGGAAATATTGGGGTTAGTAGTATTGTAGGTGAGGGAACTACTTTTAAATTTCATATTAAAATATCTCCGGCTGCTCCATCTGCGGTAAGTATCACGAGATTGCAGCGGGTGCTGGGGCTAGAGGCAGAACAGCCAGTTTATCGGATTTTAGCAGTTGATGATAATACTGAAAATCGGCTGTTGATCATGAAAATGCTGCAACCAATTGGCTTTGAAGTCCGAGAAGCCGAAAACGGCCAACAAGCAATTGAAATCTGGGAAAGTTGGCAGCCGGATTTAATCTGGCTGGATACGCGAATGCCCGTAATGAATGGTTTTGAGGCAGTGAAGGAAATTAGAGCTAAGGAGAAGAATACTCGATCGCGTACTGTAGTTATTGCTCTGACAGCGAGCATTTTTGAGGAAAGAAAGGGCGAAATTATCGCAGCAGGCTGTGACGATTTTGTGCGTAAACCTTTTCTAGAACAAACCATTTTTGAAAAGATTGCTCACTATTTGGGGGTGCGATATATTTATCAAGAGTTGTCTATACCTTTTACGACGGGGAGGCGTTACTTTAGGAGCGAAAAACCAGATTCATTTTTCTTGCCACTGCTAGCAGAGATGCCGAAAAATTGGTTAGAGGAACTCGATCATGCGGCTAATGATGTTAATGAAGAGTTGGTGATTGAAGTTGTCGATCGCATTTCCGAGAGTCATCCAACTTTAGCGAATGCTTTAAAGGATTTGCTTGACGATTACCGGCTTGACAGAATAGTGAATTTAACTCAATCGGTTTTAGAATAAGTGAGAAATTCCACTGCATTGACAGAGTAGAGTGATGCTTCTAAAATCTAAAATAGTTTGAGCCTTTACTAATTTTTCAAATATCTTTATGTTGGCTTTACAAAATTGCTCAAAAAATGTAGCATATTTACTGATGACAAAGTTAACAGAAATATCTCATAATCGAGTTATGAATTCAATTTGGGTGCAAGGTCAACAAATTGCTGTAATACCAAGCCAGAATTGTTAGCTCAAATAGTCAAATTATGGCAAAAGATATTTGCGGATACTCGGATACTTTTTTCAATGATCATTACCTCATAACACTTGTTTGTAGTGAGTCACAGCCGTGAATCATAAAAATAAAATATTCGTTATTTTAATGGCAAATGATGATGAAGACACGCGCTTTTTTGTGCAGGAATCACTCCGAGAGATTCCTGTAGCAATTAGGATCGAATTTGTGGAAAATGGGGAGCAAGTGCTAGACTATTTGTACTGTCGCGGTAAATTTGCCGAGGCGAGCCATTGGCACTTCCCCGACCTGATACTTTTAGATCTGAATATGCCGAGGCTTGATGGGCGGGAAGCACTAACTTTAATTAGAGCTGACCCTGACTTGCAACAGGTGCCGATCGTGATACTTACAACATCTCAAAGCAGGGGAGATATTTTGCTTTGTTACCGCTTGGGTGCTAATTCTTTCATATCAAAACCAGTCACTTTTGAGGGATTGGTGAAGGTCATGAAGACTTTGTGTCAGTATTGGTTTGAAGTTGTTTCGCTCCCGCATGAGGCTGTGTAAGTGTAGAAGGTCTAAATAGTTTTTGTCAACTCGCTCCAATTGCTATATTTGTGTTAACATCTAACCACTCTTTAAAAGTTTTGTTGGTTGAGGATAACCTCGCAGATGCGACGCTGATTGCAGACCTTTTAGGGTCATTCAGTGATGCTATGTTTTGTCTTCAAATTGTTAATTGTCTGGAGGAGGGGATAAAATGTGTGCAATCAGCAGATTTTGATGCCATATTATTGGGTTTGTCAGTGCAAGATAGTTTGGGTGGAGGCGATCCGATCGCAATTTTGAAAGCCCGATCGCCCACAGTGCCAATTGTGGTACTCACGGATTTGAACGATCAACATACGGCACTGTCGGTATTGCGATCGGGCGCTCAAGACTGTTTGGTGAAGGGAAGATTTCACAGAACTCTGCTGGTGCGGGCAATTAACTATGCGATCGAACGTCAGCGCATAGAAGAACAATTGAGACAACAAGCCCAAAGAGAGCGGGTTTTGAGCAAAATGATCGAAAATATTCGATCGTCAATCGATGCTACAAGTATTCTCCAAAATACCGTCACAGAAGTGCGCCAATTTCTGAAAACAGACCGCGTTTTAATTTATCGGTGTCAAAATTCTGACACAAAACTCAACCAGGAAGAACAAAAATGCCAGATTGTGGCAGGTGACGGACTGCCAGAAGGTTATATTGACAACCCAAATATTTGTTCTGCTTTGGCGATGTCGTGTCTGTTTCTGGTGGAGTCTAAGTCGGTACAAGCAATATCAGATGTAAGTGCGGCCGAATTGACTGGTGGTAGCAAACAGTTGCTGACAGATTGTGAAATGGCAGCAGTTTTAAGCGTTCCGATCTGGCAATCTGGAGAGAAGAAAGCGACAAATACAACATCTTTTGACTCTATTTGGGAAGACGAAAAAGATGAGGATTATCCCGAAGATTCGATGGCGGTGCTGGCTTTGGAGAGGCCGCAGGTAGTGTTCAAAAGTGGATCTGAGTCTGGTACTGAAAATCATAATTATTTGTGGGGAATGCTGACAGCATACAATTGCACAGGTGTGAGACAGTGGCAGCAGTGGGAAATAGATTTTTTAAAACATTTGGCAAATCAAGTGGCGATCGCGATCGAACAATCTCAGCTTTACCACAAGCTAGCAATAGCTAACCAAAAATTGCAGCTACTGGCAACTACAGACGGACTGACGCACATTGCTAACCGTCGCCAGTTTGATCGCGTTTTGATGTTGGAGTGGCGCAGATTAGGCAGAGAGGAATTGCCGCTGTCTTTGATCCTGTTTGACATTGACTTTTTTAAACCTTATAACGATTTTTATGGTCATCTTGCGGGCGACGACTGCTTGTATCAAGTTGCTAAGGCGATCGCCTCTGTTGTTAAGCGGGCAGGAGATTTGCCAGCCCGTTACGGCGGGGAAGAATTTGTGGTACTACTGCCCAATACTTGTGCTGAAGGGGCTGATGTTGTCGCGCGGAAAATTTGCGATCGGCTCAATGCTTTAAAATTCCCCCACGCGCGATCGGAAATCGAGTCCTACGTTACCCTCAGTTGTGGTGTTGCTACAATTATTCCTTCTCCCCAGCAATCTCCCGACAGCCTAATCCACAGTGCTGATCGTGCTCTGTATCAAGCGAAAGCTGAAGGCAAAAATCGCATTTGTCACGCCAGCAGTAGCTCTATTAATATTACTCATAATCAGGAAACGGCAGTGCCGTGTCCCTACAATTGATTATATTGACGAATCGGTATTTCGAGCGCAAATTCCGTACCAATTCCTAACTCGGAATTGCACTCCAATTTTCCTTGATGTTTTTCAACTATGATCTCGTAACTAATAGCCAATCCCAGTCCAGTACCTTTTCCAACAGGTTTAGTGGTAAAAAATGGATCGAACAACCGCTGCTGCGCTGATTCTGGAATGCCAGTACCGCTGTCTGCGATCGCAATTTTTACCCGATCGCCCTCCACGACTTCCGTCCGAATTTTAATTGTAGAAACTGGCAATAGAGTATCTTCGGATTGAAGACTATTAGCCTTTTCTTCCACAGCATCAATTGCATTGCTCAACAAATTCATAAACACTTGATTCAATTGACCAGAGTAACATTCTACCTCCGGCAAATTACCGTAATCTTTAATAATCAAAATAGCATTCTGTTCCCCTTTTTGCTTCAAACGATGACCCAAAATCATCAAAGTGCTATCAATTCCTGCATGAATATTCACAGCCTTAAAAGCTGCTTCGTCCAGGCGAGAAAAAGTACGCAAAGACTTGACGATTCCCTGAATTCTATCTGCTCCAACTTCCATCGAATCTAGCAGTTTTGGCAAATCTTCTTGAATAAAATCTAAGTCGCATTCTTGAAGTTTTGCCTCAATTTCTGCCGTTGGTATGGGGTAAGCTACTCGGTAAAGTTCAAGAATTTTTAATAAATCATTAGCATAATCTTTGGCATAGATGATATTACCAAATATAAAACTGACAGGATTATTAATTTCGTGGGCGACTCCAGCCACTAATTGACCCAAAGAAGACATTTTTTCACTTTGCACAAGCTGTGCTTGGGTATTACCAAGAGTGTTAAAAGCCAATTCTAATTCCACTGCTTGTTCTCTGAGTCTAGCTTCTGATTCTAGAACTGCGACTTCTGCTGCTTTTCGCTCTGTAACATCAACCCCAATTCCCCAAAAATCCCAGCCGGGAACAGAAAATTCAGCGGAAATATTAGACCAAACAATTGTTTTAATACTACCGTCAGCAGCGATCAATTCCACTTCTAGATTCCGAAAATTATGTTCGAGTTTGACAACTTCTTTAAACACTCTTTGCCGATATTTAAGATCAGGTATTAGTAGTTGTATAGCTTGCGGGTTGGCGACCATTTCTGAGGTATTATAACCTAAAACTTGTTCGCATTCTCGGTTCCAGACTATGATATTGCGATCGGCATCAACAGCGCTCAGCATTACTGGCATATTTTCGAGAATTAAGCGCAGTCGCGTTTCACTTTCCCTGAGAGTTGCTTCAACTCGTGCTCTCTCTGTGATGTCAACAGAAATAGCAATTAACCCTGCAACTTCTGATTTTTCATCTAATATTGGTGTCCCGCGAGTTTCGTAAATATGACCATTGAATTCGGAAGACCAAGTGTTTTCTTCGCCAGCCAAAACGAAGTTAATATTTTCGATGATTTCGGGGTAATCTTTGTATAATTTGTATACCGATAAGCCAACTATTTCTCCGGGCTTGAATCCTAAAGGTTCTAAGCCTTTTCCTTCAGATAGTGTAAATATTCCTCGCCGATCAATACAAAACAAAACTACTGGTGCATTGTTGACAACGGCGCGTAGGCGTTTTTGAGTGAGTTGCAGTGCTAATTCTGCTTGTTTGCGATCGGTAATATCGATCGCAGCTCCGAATAATTTGATGACTTCTCCTTGCTGGTTTTGCAAAGTTTGTCCCCAACCAATTAGATATCTCATTTCTCCGTTGGAACGGTAAATGCGGTGGTCAATTTCGTAGGGTTGGCGATGAGCGATCGCTTCGTCTATACTTTGTTGAAAGCGTTCTCTATCGTTGGGATGAATTTGCTCTATAAGTTCTGGATAACTTGGTGTTGGCAGGTTTAGTTCTCGATCGAAAATTCTTTTTAATTCATCCGACCAAGTGATTTGGCCAGTAGTGAGGTCGAATTCCCAGTTGCCAATATGAGCAACTTTTTGAGTTTCTTCTAGTTTTTGCTGGTATTCTGAGAGTTCGTCAGTGGCTTTTTTGCGATCGCTAATATCCGTCGCAGTGCCTATAAATCCTTGAAATTTACCAGATGGTGTCAATTTGGGAACTCCTATTTCCTCGATCCACCGATATTCACCATCCGATCTTTTTAGCCGATATTCTCTCTTGAATTTCGCACGAAAATTCCCAGCATTCACATACATTTGTTCCCAGCAATCTAAATCTTCGGGGTGGATGTTTTGCCTCCAACCGTTGGCTGAAATTTCTGCCTGACTTAGCCCTGTAAATTCTGTCCACTGTGAGTTAAAGTAATGACAATTGCTATCTGCATCTGCTATCCACAGCATTGCTGGCACTAGATCTGCCCAGGCGCGCCAGCAATTTTCGCTTTCACCTGAAAAATTTGCGATTGGTGCTTGTTTGGGGAATTGAGCTTCCGTGGGAAAACCACTCATAAATTGATAATAGGTAAGTTTACAGTTGCTGTTTTTATGGTTACGCTACGACGACATTTACTGTAGAAAATTATCACCTTTTGAGAACCAGTATATCAAGTCAAACTCATATGTGTTAAATTTTGGTGGACTGGAATTTCTACCAAAAACTCCGAACCCTTTCCCACCGTTGAAATACAGCTCAGTTTTCCCCGATGTCGATCGACTATAATTGAATGAGAAATCGACAATCCCAAACCAGTTCCCTTGCCTACAGGTTTAGTAGTAAAAAATGGGTCAAACATCCTGGATGTCACCGACTCCTGTATTCCCCGCCCGTTGTCAGCAATAGATACCGCTATGAACCCCCCACCAGTCAGATAAGTGCGAATAGTGATGATACTGGGATGCCGATCGCACTCCTCAATTTCCCGCTGCTTATCCCGTTCTTCCAAAGCATCGATCGCATTAATCAAAATATTCATAAATACCTGATTCAACTGACCCGGAAAACATTCGACATTTGGCAGTTGCTGGTAATCTTTAACTACCTGAATCCCCGGACGGCTGCTGTGAGATTTCAGGCGATTTTGCAAAATCATTAAAGTGCTGTCAATTCCCTCATGAATATTGACGGACTTCCTAGCGGATTCGTCTAAGCGGGAAAAGTTGCGTAGGGATTTTACGATCTCTACAATTCGATCGGTTCCTACTCGCATTGAACTGAACAGTTTTGGCAAATCTTCCGCCATATAATCTAGGTCTATTTCCTGAATTTTATCCAACACGCCCACAGCCGGATTGGGATAGTAATACTGATAAGTTTTAATCAAATCCAGCAGGTTTAAAGTATAAGTGCGAGCTGGAGCGAGATTACCGTGAATAAAACTGACAGGATTATTAATTTCATGAGCTACACCAGCAACTAACTGCCCCAAACTAACCATCTTTTCATTCTGAACAAGCTGAGATTGAGTCGTTCTGAGCTTGTTAATTGCTACTTCTAACTCTAGGGCTTTTGAGCGTTCTCGCGCTTCCGATTCCTGCAAAGCCAACTCTACTTGTTTGCGATCGCTAATATCTTGGTGAGTACCGTTCATCCGGAATGGTTCACCCCATTCGTCATACTCAACCACCTTGCCCAAGGCCATAATCCATTGCCAATTTCCTGATTTGTTGAGCATCCGAAACTCAACTTGATAAATACTTGTATTGCCTTCAAAATGTAGTTTCAAAGCAGCCATTACTGTCAATTTATCTTCAGAATGCAGCAGATTCTCCCAAGATCTAACGCTATTTTCAATTTCATTTTCTTCGTATCCTAGCATTGCTTTCCACTGGGAGTCAAAATAAGTTTGACCTGTAGCTATATTCCAATCCCACAGCCCCAATGAGCTGCCAAACACTGCCAACTTTAATCGTTCTTGACTAAGTTTCAAGGCTAATTCTGTACGTTTTAGTTCTGTCAAATCGGCAATGATCGCCATCATTCCTATTGGTTGATTGTTGCTATCTTTAATACAGTCAGCTCGCAATTGGGTTTCTATGATTTCGCCATTTTTAGCTTTGAGTTGGATTTGGCCACTCCATGACAAGCCTTTCCGGAGCACAATAAATAACTTTCTCAATTCTTGATATTTGGTGTAAATTACTGCGGGGCCACCGCTACTATTTAGTTCATCAACTGTATAGCCGTAGCGCTGAATAAATGCTAGATTGTGATAAATTGAATAACCTTCCAAATTGGCGATCGCGATCGCATCACTAGCACTATCGACAGCTTGAGTTACTTGCTGCAAAGTCAATTCTGCTTGTTTGCGATCGGTAATGTCAAACATCACTCCGTCCAGCCACACAACTTGCCCTTCTGCATCGTAAGTCGGTCTGCCTCTTTCTGAAACCCACCGCGTCTTGCCGTTGGCACAAATAATCCGGTATTCTAAATAGTAGGGCTGTTTCGATGATATTGCTGCTTTAATTTTGCGATCGACCATTTCAGTATCTGCATCGTGGATAATATTACCTAAACACAAATTGTTTTTGCACATAAAATCAGCAGCAGAATAGCCACTAATACTCTCAATTTCATCGCTGATAAATTCCATCGTCCAATGCAGATCGTAATGACAGCGGTAAATAGCGCCGGGGATATTTTTAACTAGCGCTTGTTTCTGCCTTTCCTCAGTAATGTCTCGAATTATCCCGACAATGATTTTACTGCGATCGGGATTTTCAAACACAGTTTTTTTAGTAGACAAAATGTGTCTTTCACCATTTGAGTCAGTAAATATTTCCTCACTGATATTCTCTTCTCCTGTCCGAAATACTTGTTGGTCATTTTTCCGAAAAATATCAGCTTCTTCTTTTGGGAAAAAGTCATAATCAGATTTTCCTAGTAGTTCCTCGCGTTTCCTACCTATCAAATTACAAAAAGCATCATTTAATAATATCCAAAGGTGTTGTTCATCTTTAACAAAAATTGGATCTGCAACTGCATTTATCGTATAATTCAAAAATATTTTACTAGCTTTCAATTGCTCTTGAACTAAAACTTTGTCTGTATTTCTTTGCCATTCTGCTTGCCGTTTGTGGCGGACGATGGCGCATTGTAGAGTCCGTGTCAGCAGCCGACTATCTAGTTGTCCTTTCACCAGATAATCTTGCGCGCCTGCGGCAATTAACTCCATGGCTAGTGCTTCGTCCTCGGCGGCGGCGAGAATGACGATCGGAATATTTATAGCGTAGTTTTGCAGGCTTAAAAAAGTATCGAATCCTTGGCTATTAGGAAGTGAAATGTCTAACAAAATCACATCAAAAACCTGACCAATCAAATTTTCTATGGTTTCCTGGAGTCTGATAACATGAGTCAAATAAATTAATTTATTCAGTTTGCTTTCTAACAGAATATTTTGAATTAGTTCTACATCTTCGGCACATTCTTCAACCAAAAGAAGGTTCAAATAAGGTGGGGTCAAAGTTGACTGAAAAACTGATGTCATTGGTTGAAATTTAGTACAAAAATAATCTCTGGTTCGGTTAATAGTTGATAAATCTTGTATGGGCATTGGGCATTAGGTATTGGGCATTGGGCATTGGGCATTGGGCATAGTCGAAGTGTCCAAGAACCTTTTTCCTTTTTCCTTCTTCCTTCTTCCTTCTTCCTTCTTCCTTCTTCCTTCTTCCTTCTTCCCTCTTCCTTCTTCCCTCTTCCTTCAATCTTTTTCCTGTTTTGGCAACACCACTGTAAATATGCTACCTTTGCCGAGGTTGCTGCTAATTGCAATCTGGCCGTTAAAAGGTTTTAGTAGTTCAATGCAAGTATAAAGTCCCAGGCCTGTTCCTGTCGGTTCACCTTCTTTTTTTTCCTCGCCTTTGGGCGGTTTAGAGGTGTAAAAAGGATCAAATATTTTTGATAAATCTTCTGGTGCTATCCCGCATCCGGTATCGGAAATATCCATATAGATTTTCGATTCGTCTTGTCGAGTAACAATAGTCAGTTCCCTAATTTTTTTATCCCACATAGCATCCATTGCATTATTGATTAAATTATAAAAAACTTGGGAAATGTAGGAATAAATTAAGGGAACATTTGCGATATTTTCATCATAAAAGTATTTTTTCTTAATCTTATTTTTAAAATACAGATTACCTTCCAATAACTCAATTTCTCGTTGGACTAATTCGTTAATATTAACATCCTGCAAATCTTGCTTTTGCTCTTTTCTACTTTTCACCATCAGAGTGTCCATAATCTGATTGACTTTTGTGATGGCTTGCAAAATATACTTAGTATAGCTAAAAAATGAGTAGTCGTTAATTTTTGTCGCTTTTGTTTCAATCAAATCTACGCTAGTCTGCATAACTTGAAGTGGACTTTTCAGGTTGTGTACCATACCCTGAGTTAAACGACCAATGATTGCTGTTTTTTCCTGATCGATGAGTTGTTTACTTTTTTGTTCGACAAGTCTTTCCAGATTTTGGTTGAGGTGAGCAAGTTCTGCATTTTTTTCTTCTAGTTTTTTTTGTAGACTACGAATAGTCAAGTGAGTGTCAATTCTGCTCAATACTTCTTCGTGCTGGAATGGCTTGGTAATGTAGTCAACTGCTCCTGTCTGAAAGCCTTTAACTTTGTCAAGGGTATCGGAAAGGGCGCTCATAAATATGATGGGAATGTCTTGGGTTGCATGGTCTGCTTTCAAGCGGCGGCAAGTTTCAAACCCGTCAATTCCTGGCATCATGATGTCGAGAAGAATTAGGTCTGGGTGGATGTATTCAATTTGCTCGATCGCACTTTCGCCGTCTTGAGCTACCAATACTTTGAATCCGTAGTTTTTCAACAACTCAAAAAGTACATCTAGATTGGTTTGGTTGTCATCGACAATTAGTATGATGCTTCTTTCGGAATTTTTGTCGTTCATATTCAATGATAAAAATCAAGTTTGAGAATTTTGATATCAATTTTGGTTGCACCATCAGGTGACTTTTGACTATTGAATGTTGACTGTGCACAACTTCTGGCCGAGCGTTAATTTCAAGACAAATGTTGCTTCAAAAAAACTCGAATTTGCTTGAGTTGAAATCCCTTAGCAAGTTGTCGCACGTGGTGAGCGAAAGGCACTAATTTCGGGTCAGAGTTTTCAAGTTGAGCAATTTCCTCCAGAATAGCTTCAATATCGCCCATCGAAGACAATCTTAACAAAGTCAAGACTGACTCGCAGGCAGGAGACACGATCGCAGAGTCAGCAGCAGCCAAGTCTGATTCTGCTTTTGGGGTTGGAGTTTTCCGTTTTTTGGCGGATGAGCTGTCTTCGTAAACCCATTCTAGTCTCAAATGTACGCGCAACGATTCTAAAAGCTGGTGAGTTTCAATGGGCTTAGTGAGAAAATCATTGCAGCCTGCAAGTATGCTCTCTTGCCTTGTAGTCTCATAAACGCTAGCGGACAAAGCAAGGATAACTGTATCTTTTAATTCCGGCAAGTGTCGCAGTCGTCTGGTAGCTTCCCAACCGTCCATGATTGGCATGAGTAAGTCCATTAAAATTAAATCTGGTTCAAATTCTAGTGCTTTGTCCAAGCAGTCTTCGCCGTCTGTGGCTTCGACAATTTCAAAGCCCAAACGAGAGAGCATTTTATTCAGCATTGCCCGATTTGCTTCGTTGTCGTCTACTAGCAGCACTTTGCGCTTGAGGCCGACAAAACCGATAAGCCGCTGTTTTTCTGGGGGAGATGGAACTTCAGAAGACTGGGCGGCTGGGGGTAAGTCTATATCCAACCAAAAAATGCTGCTTTTGCCGGAGGTACTTTGGACGTGAATTTTGCCGCCCATCATTTTAACTAATTTTTGACTGATGGAAAGTCCCAATCCGGTACCTTCAACAAAATTGTGACGATCGCCCACTTGGTGAAATGGCAAAAATATTTCTGCTAACTTGTGTTCTCCGATACCAATGCCGGTATCTTCGATTTGAAAGCGAATTTTAGTGGCAGGTGATTTTTCTAAATTTGGTGATGTGATGTCCGGGAGGGCTTTTATTGTGGCACTGGGAGTTAAATTTTCAGTGAAATTATCCACGTAACCGACTTTTAATGTGACTCCGCCAATGTTAGTAAACTTCACGGCATTGCTGAGCAAATTAATCAAAACTTGTCTTAGCCTTTTTTCATCTGCAAAAACCCAGCTTGGTAGGAGAGATAGCTGCTCAAAATTAAAGGCAATTCCTTTTTGATCCGATCGCATTTGGAACAAGTTAACAATACTTTTTATAAAAAGTGGTAAATTCATCTCTGTCAGAGACAGTTCCATTTTATCAGCTTCAATTTTTGCTAAATCTAAAACGTCATTAATCAGGGTTAGTAAGTGATCGCCGCACTGTTGAGCATTGTTCAGGCTTTCCTGTTGTTCAGTTGTTAAATTGCGATCGGATTTGAGTAGTTGAATATATCCTAGAATCCCGTTCAAAGGAGTCCGCAATTCGTGGCTCATATTGGCGAGAAAGTCGCTTTTAGCACGATTGGCGGCTTCGGCGGATTCTTTAGCTAATTGTAGGGCGGCTTCTGCTTGTTTGCGATCGGCAATTTCTGTTTGGGCTTGTTGAAACAAAGTAGATTGTTGGATCGCGATCGCCAATTGCACGCCCAATTGTTGCAGACACTCAGCCTCAAAGTTCTGCCAGAGACGCGGGCCAGTGCAGTGGTGAGCAATTAATAGCCCCCACAAGTTTTCGCCTTGCAAAATCGGTACTACCAGATTAGCTCTTACCTGAAGCTCGGTTAATAAATTCAAGTGGCAGTCGGCGATGCCAGCATTGTAAACATCATCTATAGCTAAAATTCTACCATTTTTGTAGAGAAGCGAATAGGTTTGTCCAAAACAGGAGTCGTTAATTTCCATTCCGGCAATTGCCATGCAATTTTTCTCAACCGACTCGACAGCTATAAACCCGCTCCAATCAGGATTAAATCGGTAAATAACAGTCCTGTCTACTTGCAAAAACTGTCGCACTTCTTCGACAGCCGTGGTCAAGATTTCTGCGAGATTCAAAGAAGAGCGAATACGTTCCAACATGGCTACGGCTAATCGCTCCCGTTTTAATTGCTGGCGTAAAGTTTCTTCGACTTTTTTGCGCTCGGTGATATCAGTAATTACGCCAATAGAACCAATAAAATTACCAGTATCATCTTTAATGTTATCGGCTCGAACCAGAGTCATTACTGTTTCACCATTTTTCGTTTTTAGTTCAATTTCATCGCTCCAAGACAAGCCGCTGCGGATGGTTTTATAGATGTGTTTGTAAATTTGAGGTTGGACGTACATTGCCTCTGCCGCGTTGGTAATGTTGAGGTCTTCAACGGTGTAGCCGTAACGCTGAATGAAGGCTTGGTTATGGTAAACAGAGCGTCCTTTCAAGTCGGTAATCGCGATCGCATCGCTGGTACTTTCCACAGCTTGAGTGACTTTCAACAGCTCCAATTCTGCTTGTTTGCGATCGCTGATATCAGTCATTGAACCCACCATCCGCAGGGGATTGCCGGCTTTGTCCCACACTGCTTGAGCCCTGGCGAGCACCCACTTGTAGCTGCCATCTTTACAAAGCAGGCGGTATTCGCTGGCATAATTCGGGGTTTTGCGATCGAGGTAATCTTGGATAGCCACTTGGACTCGCGAAGCATCTTCGGGATGAATTTGGTCAGTCCATGCGGTGTTGCTACTGTCAATTTCACTCTCTGCATAACCGATTATTTCCTTCCAGCGAGCCGAGCGAAAAACTTCCTTTGTTTTAAGATTAAAATCCCAAATTCCGTCTTGATTTCCCTTAAGAACTAACTGCCAACGTTCTTCGCTTTTTCTCAATTCCTCTTCTGCTTTTTTGCGTTGAATATAAGAACCCAACTGAGTCGCTACTGCCTTTACCAACTCTACTATACGGCCCTCTAGAGTCGATGGGTTGCGGTGGTAAAATACTAACACTGCCAGCACTTCTCCGTCAGCGCGAATTGGTATTCCAAAACAAGCTTTCAGTCCACTTTTTGCGGCAATTTGTGCTCTCAAGAAAACCGGATTTACGGAATTTGATATATCTTCTCTCCACTCCATTTGCTTAGTCAGCCAAATACGTCCCGGCACTCCGACTCCCGGTGCAAATACAAACTCATTGCTTGCACGTCCGAAGGCCTCTAAATTCCGGTCACTAGCGTACCAGCTTTGGCTATGTTCCAAGACAGTGCCGTCAGCAGCAGGTATCCAAGCTTCAGCGAAATTCCAGCCAATCGCGCTGCACAAAAAGCGCAAAATATTGGCGATCGCACTCTCGAAGTCAGGCGATTGACTAATCGCTTGAGTTGCTGCTAGCAACAACTTAATTTCATCTTCTGTTTGCTTGCTTTCAGTAATATCAGTTCCCGCGCCGAGAATTTGTTTTAATTGACCTGAGTCTGTTTTCATAAATACAGTATCTCGGCTCACAATCCAGCGCCAAGAACCATCCTTATGCTGCATTCTGTATTCAACTTCAAAGATATCGCCTTTGCCACCAGTTTCTACTTGCTGTAAATAATCAGGCATTTTTAGTAAATCTTCGGGGTGCATTAAAATTGAAACTATCTCTCCCCCCATTGCCTGAATCTCTTCTACTGTATAGCCTAAAATGTGTACTATCGAAGCATTAGCATAAATAATTTTGTGTTCTATCAAATCGTAAACATACAAAATGTTAGGACTTGCCTCAGCAATTTTTTCGGCAAACCGCTCGCTTTCTCGCAGTGCTGCTTCTGTTTCTTTTCTTTCAGAAATATCGCGGACAACACAAATAGTTTCTCCGTCGGGGAGCATTGTCAGCGAGACATCTACAGGGATTTTGGAGCCGTCGCGGCGACATCCTAATGCTTCAGTGCTGTAACAACCTTTCTGCGCTAAAGTCGGTACGACTTCTTCCTCGAACCTTTGCAGTTCTGAACCTTCGTAGAATACTCTCCAACTTTTGCCTAACAGTTCTTCAAGACAGTCGTAACCATAAATTTTTAGTCTGGCTGCGTTGCAATAAATTACATCTCCGTCGGCATTGAGTATGGCGATACCTTCGGAAGCTTGTGCCATTGCTGCTGCTTGTCTGTGGAGTTCTGACTCTGAGCGTTTGCGATCGGTGATATTGCGGACAATCGCAATAATTTCGTCATCGGCAGAAAACACAATTCTAGCTTCAAAATCGTACAATTGATAATTGATAAATATTTGATATTCTAAGATTTGAATTTCACCATTGTCGATCGCTTGTTTGTTTCCTAATAGTATTCTTTCAGCAAATGCAGGCGGCAAAATATCTTGTACTTTTTTGCCTGCAAATATACTTTCTGGCATAAGATTATGGAGATGTTTTGCGGGCTTGAAGTCTATAAAAGTGCCATCGGCGCGACATCGAAACATCATGTCAGGTATCGCATTTAAAAGAGCACAATTAGTGGATTCACTTTTTCGCAATTCTGCTTCTGCTAGCTTGTTTAATGTGACATCGCGGGCAACTGCATAAATCAAACCTTCTTCAGCAAATGGTGAGGCCGTCCATGACAGCCATTTATAACTACCATCTTGGCAAATATAGCGGTTTTCTAAGTTGATAACGGGGTTGCCATCTTTGAGTGCTTCCAGTTCCGCTATAGTTATTTCTCGGTCTTCTGGATGCACAAATTCTATGAAAGGTTTAGCTAGAAGTTCGGCTGTGGTGTGGCCCAATACATTTGACCAAGCAGGATTTAAGCGTTTGAAATAGCCATCAAAACCCGCAATACAAAGTAAATCAAGTGAAATATTGAAGAAGCGATCGCGCTCAAGCTGGGTTTCTTTTAATTCGGTAACATCCATCACCAAACCATCCCAAACTAGATCACCATTATCTTGCATTTCCGGTTTTGCTGCACCTTGCAGCCATTTCAGTTTGCCGTCAATAATCTCCCGCCATTGGTGTTGCCAAGGTTGAAGATTAATTGCTGAAATTTCTATTGATTTTTCAAAGTTTATGAGGTCATCTGGATGAAGTGTTTCATAAGCCAAATCCACTCTTTTTTTTAGTTCTTGTGGCTCTAATCCATAAATATTTTTGCTGCCAGCAGAAATATAGGTAAAACATTTTTTCCCGCTAGGCTCTAGGCGAAATTGATAAATCATTCCCGGCACGTTAGCTGTCATTTTTTGAAACCTAGCTTCACTGTTTTCAAGAGCTGCTTGTTGGCGTTTGTACTCGGTGACATCTCGGATAGTGCCTACTAACATTTTACTACCGTTTTTGTCTTGAAATCTAATTTTTTTGATAGATATAATTCGTGCTTGTCCGCAGCTATCTATAAAATTTTCTTCTGTTTCATCAGCGATACCACTTCTCAATACCTCTTCGTCTTTATCTAAAAACAATGTTGCTTTGTCTTGGGGTAAAAAGTCGTATCCAGACTTGCCTATCAGTTCTTTTCGCGATTTCCCCATCAACTCGCAAAAAGCATCATTTAATACAACCCAGCAGTGTCGTCTATCTTTAACAAAAATTGGATCAGGATTCGCATTAATCGTGTGCTTGAAGAATTCTCTAGATGCTTTTAGTTGGACTTCGTAGCGGTGGCGATCGCTCACATCCAAGACTACTTTAATCATCCGGTCGATCGACCCATCCAGGCTACGGATGCAGCGCACCGAAACTCTAGTATAGACTACTCCCCCATTTTTTTTTCGCCATCTCTTGTCTAAAACATAACCCTCGCTGTCACCTACTAAAATTTTATTTATTTGGTCTAAACTAGCTTGCCTATCTTCAGGAAGAGTTAATTGAGCCCAATTTTCTTGCAACAGTTCTTCGCTCTCATATCCCAGCAAATTGCACAAAGCATCGTTGACTTCCAGCCAGTTGCATTCTTCTGCTTGCGAGGGGGAAAATGGTACAGCCAGAATGGCGATTCCGACTAGAGAATTTTCGACTACCGATCGATATTTTGCTTCACTTTTTTGCACAGCTTCCTGGTTGTGTTGCCGCTCTACTGCGTAACGGATCGATCGCATTAACACTTGACTGTCGATGTTTCTTTTGACTAAATAATCTTGAGCTCCTGTTTGGATGGACTGCACGGCTAGTTCTTCATCGTTGCGGGCCGTGAGTACCACGATCGGAGTATTTATACTGTACTCTTGAATTTTTACAATTGTACTTAAGTCTTGGCTGTCTGGCAACGAAAGATCTAGTAATATGACATCAAACTTTTCCTGGAGTAAAAGCTGCTGCGCTTTGCTGAGGCGATCGACCTGACTGACAGATATCCTTTGGGGCAAGGATCTGGCAACATTGGTTTCTAACAATAACTCTTCGATCAGCTCAGCTTCGGCTCCATTGTCTTCGACGAGGAGAACCTTAAAGCCATTGCGCTCTGCGGTTGGGTTCAAAACTGATATCATAATACCCAGATTTTTATCGTAAAGCAGTCGTAGTAACTACTATAGCATATAAACAATTCAATATTAAAATATACAATTATGAATATGGGATTTGTCAGGTAAACTAGGTGTTCTTGGATATCGGGCATTGGCCAAACAGGGCATTGGGTATCGGGCATTGGGTATAGTTTTTTCTCCGTCCTTCCTCCCTCTTTCCTAATTTCCCAAAAAACCGAGAAAGTTTTTTTCCACTTATCTTGTTTTTTACTAAAAAAGTGATATTCTATAATTAGAAGCAATAAAAAGAGAGCTTAATTGTAAGAATCGGCTGACACTATACAGCTAATAACTAAAGCTCGCTCATCCTCATCACAAGCCACCGAATTTATCCGTGGGTCATTTTTTCAATTCTTCAATCTAAAATCTAGAATTTAAAATTAGTTGATCGAACTGAGCTGAAATTGAGAGGCAAAAGCAATGACAGAAAGATTAGCAATTCAACAAAAGCAGCTTCTAATTCCCAAAGACAAAGCCTTAGTATTGTGGTTCGATGAAGTCGGCATCGCTGACATTCCATTAGTAGGTGGCAAAAATGCTTCTTTGGGGGAAATGATTCAACAGTTAACTCCAAAAGGTG
Organism: Oscillatoriales bacterium; assembly: GCA_043718495.1. Classification (GTDB taxonomy): domain Bacteria; phylum Cyanobacteriota; class Cyanobacteriia; order Cyanobacteriales; family Microcoleaceae; genus Microcoleus. The sequence goes on from JAYSVM010000050.1 coordinate 18,672, forward strand.
TTAATGTTCCGAATGGATTTGCAACTACAGCACACGCCTACCGCTGCTTTATAGAGTCGGCTGGTTTAGAAGCTAAATTGCGCGAAATATTTGTAGATTTGGATGTGGAAGATGTTAACAACTTGCGCCAAAAAGGTAAGCAAGCGCGAACACTGATTCTGGATACGCCGTTTCCAGAAGATTTGCAAATTGCGATCGCGAATGCTTACAATCAATTATGCGATCGCTACGGCGACAATACAGACGTCGCAGTGCGTTCCTCCGCCACCGCCGAAGACTTACCAGACGCGAGTTTCGCTGGACAACAAGAAACTTACCTCAACGTCCATGCTGGCAATGGTGTGATCCAATGCTGCCACAAATGCTTCGCATCCACATTCACCGACAGGGCGATTTCCTACCGCCAACTGCGAGGATTTGACCACTTTGAAGTCGCCTTATCAGTCGGTGTGCAGAAAATGGTGCGATCGGACCTAGCATCCTCCGGCGTCATGTTCAGCATCGACACCGAAACTGGTTTCAAAAATGCCGCCCTAATTACCGCCGCCTATGGATTAGGAGAAAACATCGTTCAAGGCGCAGTAAATCCAGACGAATACCTGGTTTTTAAACCAACATTAAAACAAGGTTTTCGCCCAATTCTAGACAAACGCCTTGGCACCAAAAAACTGAAAATGGTGTACGATATTGGCGGTTCCAAATATACCAAAAATGTCCCAGTAACAACAACAGAACAGGAAAAGTTTGCCATTAACGATGACGAAATTCTGCAATTAGCACAGTGGGCAGTATTAATCGAAGAACACTACTCCCAAGTGCGTGGAACTTACACGCCGATGGATATTGAATGGGCAAAAGATGGTAATACTGGCGAATTGTTCATTGTCCAAGCACGACCAGAAACAGTGCAATCTCAAAAGTCTGCTACAGTTTTGCGGAGTTACAAATTGCAAGGTTCTAGCGCTGTTTTGGCGAAAGGACGCGCCGTTGGTGAAGCCATTGGACAAGGCAAAGCCCGCGTCATTTTAGATGCTAACGAAATTGCTGAATTTGAAGCAGGAGAAGTTTTAGTCACCAACAAAACAGACCCTGATTGGGAACCGATCATGAAAAAAGCCAGTGCGATTGTCACCAATTCTGGTGGCCGTACTTGCCACGCAGCCATCATTGCGCGGGAAATGGGAATTCCGGCAATTGTTGGTAGTGGGGATGCCACAAAAGTATTGAAAAATGGTCAAGAGATCACGATTTGTTGTGCTGAAGGAGAGGAAGGCAAAGTTTATTCCGGTTTAGTACCGTTTGAAGTGCAAGAAAGTGCGATCGACAATTTACCCCGCACTCGCACTCAGATTTTAATGAATGTTGGAAATCCCGAAGAAGCCTTTGGTTTATCGGCAATTCCTTGCGACGGTGTGGGATTGGCGCGACTGGAATTCATCATTGCCAATCACATTAAAGCACACCCGTTAGCACTGATTCACTTTGACGAATTGACCGACGCATCTGTCAAGCGTCAAATTGCCAAACTCACAGCACTTTACGAATATAAACCCGATTTCTTCACGGACAAATTAGCCCACGGAATTGCTACAATTGCTGCGGCATTTTATCCCAACCCAGTCATCGTGCGAATGAGTGATTTCAAGAGCAACGAATATGCTAATCTTTTGGGAGGGCGGCAGTTTGAACCGAAGGAAGAAAACCCGATGATTGGGTGGCGCGGTGCGTCTCGCTATTATGACCCGAATTACCGCGAAGCTTACGCTTTGGAATGCAAGGCATTGAAGCGCGTTCGTGACGAAATGGGCTTGACAAATGTGATTCCGATGATTCCATTTTGTCGCACGCCGGATGAGGGACGAAGAGTGTTAGCGGAGATGGCAAAACACGGTTTAGTCAAGGGCGAAAACGGCTTGCAAGTATATGTGATGTGCGAATTGCCTAGTAATGTCATATTTGCTGATGAATTCGCGCAAGTTTTTGATGGATTCTCGATCGGCTCAAACGATCTAACTCAGCTAACATTAGGATTAGATCGGGATTCTGGTTTAGTCGCGCACATTTTTGATGAACGGAATGAGGCGGTGAAGCGGCTGGTGGAAATTGCGATTAAAGCGGCGAAAAAATACGATCGCAAGATTGGAATTTGCGGCCAAGCGCCTAGTGATTATCCCGAATTTGCTCGGTTCTTGGTTGAGTTGGGAATTGATTCGATTAGTTTGAATCCTGATTCTGTTTTGAAGACTTTGTTGGATGTTGCTAAGGTGGAGGCTTCGACTTCGATGATGGATTTGGTGATGGATGTAGCGCAGGTTTAATATGAATTCCGGTTGCACCGTCAGTGATTGTTGACTGTTGACTGTTAACTGTTGACTGTTTGAAGAATCACTGACAGTGCAACCGGAAACGATATAATAGGGTTTTGTAGGGGCGGTGCCCCCGTGCCCGCCCAGATACCAATTTCCTTCTTCCTCACATCCGTTACATCCGTTACATCCGTTACAGAATCCGTTGCCGAACTTCCTTCTATAACTAATTCAAAATCGCTGTTTTGTACCGAGTATAAACTTGATTTCACCTGCATCGCTAACACCCACATCGAAACGAATTAATCCAAAACGCGATCGCACACGAACACCCACACCCGCACCAACCCCAGTCCCCGGTTTGTCTCTCACCACCGCCGGTTTTCCCAACACCCTGTCTCCCGATCCTAAATCCGAGGCAAAATCGACAAATAGAACCCCGCCCACGTCTCTACCAACGGGAAACCGATACTCTCCCGAAGCTAGGAAATAACTGCGCCCACTACCAATATCTCCCGTATCGTAACCCCGCACAGAATTGCGCCCGCCGAGGCGAAAAGCTTCTGTTGGTGGCAAATCTCCAATTACCGTCCCCCCTTGCAAATTAATCGCTAACATTTCTGGCAAAGTTTCAGAATCGCGACCGCCGAGTAAATTCATCGGTATATATTGTATGTAATTTGCTAATAGTTTATTGCTCAAAATATTGCCTTGCCCTACAGGTATTGATTGTTCGCTGCTGAGGCTAAGAATCGAGCCGCTGCTGGGGTTAAAGGGATTGTTGCGCCGATCGAGCATTGCGCCAAAAGAGACAGTGTATAACTCATCCACACCAGAACCGCTGAATGTGAGAGGATTTCCCAGTTGGTCACGGCGGGCTATATTCAAATTGCGATCGCGCGTACTAATATTTGTATAATTCAGTCCCAAAGTCCCTCGCCAATCGCCCAAAGGCCTCGTAACTGCCAGATTTGCCCCCATCCGAATTTCTCGAACCCGATCGCCATTAGGCAAATCGATATCATCGTTGAAAATGTCAGAAGTTCGGCGATCGCGAAAAGTTCTCACACTGTATCCCAAACGGTCTGTAGCTGCAACGTAAGGGCTGACAAATTGGACATTATACTCAACATCTCGGAGGCTAGGCTGAACTTCCACCAACACTCGTTGCGAATTTGTCCCCAAAGTGCGATCGGTATAAGACAGAGGAATCGCCAGCCCAGTATCATCACTAAGACTCGCGCTTACCCCAAAAGACCGAGCCGATCGCTCTTGCACATTGTATATAACATTAATATCCGTGCCAACTTCCTCAGTAGAAACCGTCACCTTGTCAAACAATCCCAATTGCTGCAACTGCTGCAAATCCGATCGCACTACATCCTGACTATAATTATCCCCCGCCTTCAGTTTGAGCTCGCCGCGAATAAAATCCTCCGAAATTCGGCCTTCAATCGGTTTCCCCTTCTTGTCAACCGCCTCCCCTCTAGAATTCACAAACCGAATTTTCACCTCAGCAACATAAATACCAGCCACATCTCTAGCTTGACTAACTTGTAAAGTACCATCTAGCTGACTAGCATTCCGGTTCACCGATTCCGGGGTTTCGCCCACCGCAACCGGATCTGCCGGAGTTTTCAACAAAAATCCAAAATCTTTACTTTTCCTTGTTGGAATGGCATCTCGCCCGTCGTCAACCTCTGGCATATCAGGGGTAGCCCTTGCCACCAATTCGCCCCCAGCCACTGACACCACAGTCAAAATTGCGATCGCAGAAATATTGACAATACGCATAAAAATCTATGTTTGGTACACCACCAAACGCATATTAACCAAAAGAAACCCGGTATTTTGGAAAAGACCAGGTTTCTGAGATATCGTCAATTTATTTAAAGAGCTTGTCGAGACACTCGTTTTTCAAAATGAGCCTGAGTTTGCTGCAAAAGTAATTCGCGACTATCCTTAGCCTGCGTAATCGTAGGGAGCAAGTTGCGAGCCTGTAAAGTCATGTGAAGCTGTAGGTGAGCTACATACTCACTTACATCTTCGCGCAGCGAACAAGCCGGGTATCGTTTTAAATTAGAGTTCAAAGTGTTCTCCTGCTTTGTGTTTGGAGTATTTTTAATAATCATAGACATTATCACGGTATCTTTCTAATTCTGAACTCCGTAATGAAGTTTAACCTTTCAACGGCCTTATAGCTACAATTCTTTACAAAATTGGGAATTGGGCATGGGGGCATCGGGCATCGGGCATCGGGAATTGGGCATCGGGCATCGGGAATTGGGCATCGGGCATCGTGAATTCTCCCCATCTCCCTCTCCCCCATCTCCCCCATCTCCTCTCCCCCCTCTCTCCCCCCTCTCCCCCTCTCCCCCTCTCCCCCTCTCCCTCTCTCCCTCTCCCTCTCCCTCTCCTTTCTAGAAAAATTATGAACAAACACACCATAAATACATTTGTCAACAACACCAGCCAAAAAGCCACCTACCTTGACATCGGAAGCGGGCAACCCTTATTGTTGCTGCACGGTTTCTTCGGAGAAAAGACTTGCTGGCTGCCACTGATCGAGTTATTGCAATCTCAATTTCGCTGCATTAGTTTAGATATGTTAGGTTTTGGAGAATCCAGCAAACCAGAAATCCAATACAATGTGGCCTTAGAAGTTGCCTTTGTCCGACAAGTTGTAGAACAACTAAATATTGATCCCTGCTGCATCATCGGACATTCTTTTGGCGGTTGGGTAGCATCAGCCTATGCCCTCAAATACACAAACTCCGTCAGCAGTTTAGTCCTAGCAGCACCAGCCGGAATTCGAGACGACAGTTTTTGCGGTCAATACGATGCTTTGCGGCCACTACTTTGGCAAACTCCCATCGTTGATTTAGCCTTGCAATTGGTCAAACCATTTGCTAGTTTAGCCGGAAAAAGTAGCGAATTACAGCAAATATTAGGTTGGCGGCGAGAGTTAATCTCTCAGCCAGTCGCCCGATCCTTTTTAATGAGTCGGATGCGCCCAGAAGACGCAGTTGATACCGTTGACAAAGACATTCACAAATTGCAAATTCCTACATTAGTCATCACAGGAGATCAAGACGAAACAATTCCTCTCTGGCATTCTCGAACCTATGCTAATCAAATACCCAAAGCCAAGTTAGCAATTATTCCCAATGCAACTCATGCATTACCCCAAACTCAATCTGAAATCATGGCAAACCTGATTTGCGAATTTTTCCGGGAATTCAACTAGATTTTGCGTGTAATCATAGATTATAGTACCGAATCAAAAAATGTTACTAATTATACTACTTTAATAGCTGGATAGCGACTATATTTTTAACAATGTAGTCAAGAGTATTTTTTTATGATGACAATATCTTCTAGCAGGACTTACAGACATTCAGTTGAGTCACGGGTATCACCTATCATGGCACTCAAAAACTACTTCAATCTTGAAGAAATTATGACAGCTCGAAAAATTAGCGCCGCTATTATTAACGTCAGTGGCAGACAGCGAATGCTTTCCCAAAAAACCGCATTTTTTTCCATGAGGTTAGTTTGCTCTCAACAAACAGCAGAAAGAGAACAACTGCGGGCAGATTTGTTAGATGCGATGGCTCTTATGGAAAAATCTCACAGTGGCTTAATAAATACCGATAGCAGCACCAACTTATTAACTTCTCCTTCACTCGCTGTCAAATCAATGTATTTTGAAGCGCCACTTTATCTAGACAAACAAGTGCGCGAATATATGGCTCACATTAAAGCATTAGTCCAAGTTCCAGATGCTGAACTCAAGCCTGAGAATCCCCACTTATTGTATATCATATCAGCAGCTTCTGGGGAACTGCTGCAAGCTTTTGATGCCGTAGTTAGTCAATATCAACAAGAAGGTGAAATCGAACAATTTGAAGTGAATCTCAGACAGGTTGAACTTTACCAAGAAAGTTGCGCTGCTAGAGCTGAATCCGAAAATCAAATGATTGAACTAAATCAAACACTTCGCGAACTAAAAGAAGCCCAAGTTCAACTACTTCACAGCGAAAAAATGTCTTCTCTGGGAGAACTAATGGCTAGTATTGTCCACGAAATCAATAACCCAGTCAGTTTTATTTACGGCAACTTGAGCCATGTTGAAATTTATACTCAAGATTTACTGCATCTACTGCGTCTCTATCAAGAAAATTATCCCAATCCCTCTAAGGAGGTTCAAGATCAGATTGAAGAAATGGAGCTAGATTTTTTACTTGAAGACTTGCCAAAAGTGCTATCTTCTATGCAAATGGGTTCCGATCGAATTCGCGAAATTGTCAAATCAATGCAAAACTTTTCGCGATCGGATAGCAGTAACATGACGCTATGCGATTTGCATGATAGCATTGACAGCACGGTATTGATTTTACGAAACCGCCTCAATCCTCAAAAAAATCGCCGTGATATTGAAGTAGTTAAAGAGTACGAAAAATTGCCCCTTGTAGAGTGTTATACTGGACAACTAAATCAAGTATTTATGAATTTGATTAGCAACGCGATCGATGCTTTGGAAGAAGCAGCAGAAGAGCATCCAGATACTTTATTAAAGATTTATATCCGCACTGAGTTAGCAGAAAACGATCGAATAAAAGTGCGAATTTCTGACACTGGGTCTGGAATCAGTCCAGAGGTAAAAGAACGAATGTTTCAGCAGTTTTTCACAACCAAGAAAATCGGCAAAGGTACTGGCTTAGGATTGTTTATTGTCTACAAAATTTTAGTAGAAAATCATGGAGGAACTCTACATTGCGAGTCAGAACTAGGAAAGGGAACCGAGTTTATCATTGAATTACCAGTCCAACAAACTTAATCTTTCCCATAATTAGATGACAGCTTCAACCCTACTCTAATTTGAGTTTCAAAGTTGGCAACAACTTTTCTGAATTATTGAGAGACTTCTTGCGTAAGCAATGTTATCATATCAACAATTCGTAAAATATCGAAAAATCTACATTTATCAGCGTTCATCTACCTGTATCAGTAGCTAAAATAAACCAATAAACTCAGCAAGAATGAAAATTACCCAATCAATCCATGCCGCCATACTTATTTCTAATCTCGAAAAGTCAGAACATTTTTATAGCAATATATTAGGACTATCAAAAATAGATAGAATATTAAAGTTTCCAGGCATTTGGTATCAAGTGGGCAACTTCCAGATACACCTAATCTTAGCTGCAAAAATTATACCAGATGCGGTAGACTATGATAAATTAGGACGCAATCGACATCTAGCATTTTCTGTTGATAACTTAGAGATAGCGAAACAAAAATTAATTGCCCATAATTGCCAGATCCAAATGAGTGCATCAGGTCGATCGGCTTTATTCACCCAAGATCCCGATGGTAACATCATTGAACTCAGCCAGTAAAAGATGAAAATCATTGCCTACAGCTATAGCGAACCTTTGCTAGAATCTGCACCCGCACCGGGATTTTGGGGCCAAGAAGTCGATCGCACCTATCAAGACTTAGGAGGACGACAACAACTACAACAACTCCTAAAAGACTGCCAAACTGAACCAGTCAAATACCTGTTAATTCAGCGCTTGGAACAACTAGGCGACACACTACAGGAAGTGTGCGCGCACTTAGCCCAACTCGAAACCCTCGGCATCGAACTAATTGTCACAGACGAAAAACCCACAGAAAACAGAACAAACCTGCTCAAACTTCTAGCAGAAATCCAGCGCAGTCAACACAGCCGCAGCATTCGCAAAGGACACGCCCGCAACCGCATAAAATCTCGTATCCCACCGGGTAAAGCTCCCTACGGCTATCGGCGCGGCAAAGAACGCTACACGATCGATAAAACCACCGCCCCCACCGTCAAAGACTTTTTTGAACACTTTCTGATCTACGGTTCCTTGCGGGGTTCCGTGCGCTACTTAGCCAAGAAATACCACAAAAAAATCTCTGTCAGTACAGGCCGCCGCTGGCTGACAAATCCCGCTTACCGAGGTGATTTAGAATATCAAAACGGTCAAGTAATTTCTAATACCCACATCCCGATTATTTCCAGAGAAGAAGCAGCCCAAATAGACCGATTACTACGCCGTAACCGCCTCCTTGCCCCTCGCGCTGCCAGCGCCCCCCGTTCCCTTGCAGGTTTAACAATTTGTGCCGAATGTCGATCGCCCATGACAGTCGCAAAAGTTACCGCCTACCGCAAGGAAAGAGAATACCTTTACTTGCGACCAATTAGCTGTTCCAAACAGCCTAAATGCAGCGGTTTGTCCTACAATCAAGTATTGCAATTAACCATAGCAGGAATTTGTCAGGATTTGCCCGATGCCGTTGCTGGCTTGAAAATGCCGGATATGAATGGAATTAAAGTTGGTATCGGAAAGGCGATCGAATTTAAAGAACAAATCATCAATCAACTACCAGCCCTGATTGAAAATGGCATTTTAGACACAGAAACTGCCGAATTGAGAGTCTACAAAATCCGCACAGAAATGGCCCAATTGCAAACTAAACTCGCACAATTACCGCCAGTGAATCTGCGAGAAACAGCTCAAACCGTTTCTCTTCCGCAATTTTGGTTAGACTTATCAGAATCGGAACGCAGGTTCTACTTTCGAGAATTTATCGATCGCATTGAGATACTCCGCGAAAATTCAGAAGTGAAACTGCAAATTATTTTCATTTTTTAAGATTGAAAAATTGATAATTAACAATTGATATCATATCCGGTCGATAGACCATGATTTCTGTAGGGGCGGGCGATGCCCTGAGCGTAGTCGAAGGGTTCGCCAATATCTATCAGAAAAACAAGAAATCTCGTAAACCCGCCCTGCCCAATATATTACTGTCAACTGTCTTTTTTAGCTTTGAGCCAATAGGTGATCGTCTCTCCTTTACCTTTAACCTCGATCGCGCCTCTTTCCTGAAAGACATATCGATCTTTTAATTCCTCATAAATAGCAGTAGTCACTTGAATATTCCCTGGCAATCCTTGAGATTCCATCCGAGAAGCAACATTAACAGTATCTCCCCACAAGTCATAGGTAAATTTTTTAGTGCCAATTACACCCGCAACTACTGGCCCTGTATGAATGCCAATCCGAATTTGAAAAGGTTCGCCCGTGTCAGTTTCAAAATGTGCGATCGCAGCCTGCATATCTAACGCCATATTTGCGATCGCCTCTGCATGATCTGCCATCGGCAGTGGCAACCCCCCTACTACCATATAAGCATCCCCATTCGTTTTAATTTTCTCCAAACCGTGTTTTTCAGTTAGTTTGTCAAATGTTGAAAAAATCTGGTTGAGAAAATTTACCAATTCCAGAGGTGAAATTCTAGCAGCAAGAGAAGTAAAATCAACAATATCAGCAAACAAAACTGTTGCTGAGTCAAACCTCTCCGCAGCAGAGCCCTCGCCTTTTTTTAAGTTTTCAACAATCGCTGCTGGTAAAATATTTAACAATAAATGATCGGATTTTTCTTGAGCAAGGCGTAAAGCTAGCTCAACCCCCTGCCGCTCTTTAATTTCATTTTGCAAACGTTCGACAAGTTCTTCTAATTGCTTAGTTTGCTCTTGAAGTAACTTTTGTTGACTTTGAATTGTTAACTGATTGGCTACTCGTGCCAATACTTCTTTATCTTGAAAAGGTTTCGTAATATAGTCAACTGCTCCCACATCAAAAGCTTTCACCTTATCTAAAACGTCATCTAATGCGCTTAAGAAAATTACTGGAATTGAACAAGTTTTTGGTGAAGCTTTCAACTTTGCACACACTTCATACCCATTCATTTCTGGCATCATCACATCGAGCAGAATTAGAGTCGGCGGAAACTCCTGCACTGTAGCTATGGCCCTTTGCCCATTCAGGGCTTTACGAACCTGATACCCTTTTTCAGTTAGAATTGTTGATAACAGCCGCACGTTATCTGGTTTGTCATCAACTACTAAAATGCTGACTTGAATTGTATGACATTGATTGCTGTCCATGCGATCGCTCACACTATTTATTTTAACTAAAATACATTAAATCTGACGCGCCACCATTCCCGATTTAGCTAGATCTATAATATCGTCAAATAGGAAATTATGCACTAAAGCAGTTAAAACTTGTGCGGCGGGCGCAAATTCTCTAGGCATTTCCTCAATTAACTGGATAATTTTATCGTCGCAACATTCATGGGCAGCATCATATATCTTCTGTACCCACTCAATGGGCATTTGACACAGTTGTGATTCTACAGATTGATTACTAGCAAATGCGCTAATTTTGCTTTCATTGTCGAGTTCTCCCTCAACAGGTTCCTCGTAAATATACTGGATTCCTAAAAGTTCTTCCATTTTCGCAAATAATATCTTTGCCTCGAAGGGTTTACGCATGAAATCATCACAGCCTGCTGCTAAAATCATTTTGCGTTCCTCTTCAAAAACGCTAGCAGTAAGCGCAACAATCGCGGTTTTTTTTCCTAGAGGATGAGCTTTGATTTGCCTGGTGGCTTCATAGCCATTCATCACAGGCATTTGCATATCCATCCAGATCAGGTGCGGTTGCCAATCCTCCCATATAGTAATAGCTTCTTGACCATTTCTAGCTTCTCGAACGAGGATGCCTAATGGTGACAATAATCGGACAATGACTAGACAGTTATCAGCCCAATCGTCAACCACCAAAATCCGGTATTCTGGTTGAGCTGGCGCTAAACCAATTACTTTTTTATGGGGTTTAATAATTTTAACATCGATAGGATCTGCAAGCCTGATTTCAATATCAAATGTAAAATTACTTCCCAAGCCAGGTATACTACTGATAGTAATATCTCCTCCCATCATTTGTACAAATTTGCGGCTAATTGATAAACCTAATCCAGTCCCTTGTTGAGATTTATAGCCTGCTTTTGTTTGCTCGAAGGGCTCAAATAACTTATTCATCTCTTCTGTGGCAATGCCAGAACCCGTATCTTCAATTTCAAACTGAAGGCATAATAATTCCGGGCGAAGAGAATTTGTGTCTAGATAATCAAATTCCGCCTGTGCAGACTGATTAGAACCCGTTTCTTCTACCTGATTTTTCACTCGTAAAGTAACGCTACCCGTTTCTGTAAAATTGATGGCATTTCCGACAAGATTAATCAAGATTTGGCGCAATTTACCCTCATCTCCATTAACAAAGTGTGGTACGCCGTCAACCACTTCAAAATTTAGCTGCAATTTCTTAGATTCAGCTTTCAATCGAAACATCTCTTCTAAGGTTTCTAGCAGGTATATTAAATTAAAACTGCTTTCATTAAGCTGACTTCTCCCCGCTTCAATTTTGGACATTTCCAAAATGTCATTAATTAGTGCAAGCAAGTGTTCGCCAGCACGATTAATAATTTGTAGGTGCTCTTGGTGTTGATTGTTTAAAGATGAATCGCGTACCATCACCTGACTAAATCCCAGAATGGCATTCAGGGGAGTACGCAATTCGTGGCTCATAGAAGAAAGGAATTCGCTCTTGGCGCGGTTAGCTCTATCAGCAGTTACGACAGCTTTTTGTAATGCTATTTCTACCAATTTGCGATCGCGAATTTCCATTTCTAAGAAGTTGTTAGTTTCTCTCAACTGTGCAGTGCGCTCTTGGACTTTAATTTCCAAGTCATCATAAGCACAGCGCAAAGCTAATTCTGCATCTTCACGCACCGCTATCTCCGACTGCAACTTGCTATTTATGGCTTCTAATTCTTGTGGGGTTTTTAAAGATAAAAACTGTGGCAATAGTGTTACCATTTGTCCGGCAGTGAAACAGGAAACGAGGGCAGTTGCTGCTTTTTCAATTCCCGAAAGCCAATAAGCAGAATGCCACAGCGTCCAAATTTCTAATAAGTGGCCGGTGCCACAGAGAATAATAAATGCACCAAATAAAGCAAATATTCCTAAAAAAGGAACGTCGCGCCGCTTGCATATAAAATAGATCAGCATCGCCGGAATCGAAAAGTAGGCGATCGCAATTAAAAAGTCGCCAGTCACGTGCAGCCACACTAAAGGTGTTTGCCACAGATAGCAGTGACCATGTGGCATATACTGAGTTGGGGAAAATAGATTTTTGAGTAATTCCCACATAATGTTTGCTTTTGGCAGATAATATTAAGTGTTGAATCATGCCTAATTTAGGCAAAAAAGTGAAAACTACTCAAAATTATAGCAGGATTTAGAATAATTTTTTATATCTATTCCGGTTACACCGGAATGATACAGAGGACACGGCAATGCCGTTTCCCTACCTAAAATAACATTGTAGGGAAACGGCACTGAGGACACGGCAATGCCGTTTCCCTACCTAAAATAACATTGTAGGGAAACGGCACTGCCGTGTCCTATTTATTGATAGTACCTCTAAACCTGCAATCTGCTGTATGTATTTTACCGCTCATCTACTTAATAACTACTGACTAATGAAATCGCTAGCGGCAAGAGTACCGGGCGCTACACCGTTCAATTTTGCCAACAGTTGATTGCTACCAGTTACACTAATCAAAGTTTGATTGTTGCTAGAAGTAATGCTGAGTTGATTGAAACTCAAACCAGGATTCAACCCAATTAAATCCTCGCCTTTGCGGAAATCGGTAATGATGTCGCTACCCAAATTTTGGTTTAGGAAAAACAGATCATTTCCTGAACCGCCAGTCAAAGTGTCATCTCCGACATCGCCACTAAGGAAATCGGCACCAGCGCCACCACTGATGATATCGTTGCCTTTTCCGCCGTAAAGCGTATCGTTTCCGATGTCGCCACACATCACATCATTCCCATCGTTGCCGAATAATAAGTCATTGCCTTCACCGCCATCTAGACTGTCGTTTTCTTTACCTCCGTAAAGGGTGTCATTTCCAGCTTTGCCGAAAAGCAAGTCTGCACCTTCATTACCAAACACACTATCATTGCCATTTCCAGCATTGATTGTGTCATTTCCTAAGTTGCCAAGGATGTAGTCATTGCCATCTTCACCGAGTAAGATATCGTCATCTTTGCCACCAAAAATAGTATCGTTGCCGAACCCGCCAGCGACAGTATCTTTGCCGAAATCTCCTCTCAAAAAGTCGTCGCCATCGCCACCCAAAACAATGTCATTATCTTTACCTCCATAGATAATATCGTTGCCTGAGCCACCTTGAAGAAAATCAGTGCCTTCATTGCCACCTATTGAATCGTTATCGGCACCGCCATCAATGTTATCATTGCCGCTCATGCCGTTGAGGGTGTCATTCCCAGCCAGCCCATTAATTGACTCGTTTTGGCTACCACCCATGATGAAATTGCCAGTGTCACCGCCGTTGAGGGTTTCTTGAACAACGTTGGGAATCATGGTGGCAGAGTTGAATTCCGGGGCGGTGGTGCGTGAGAATAAGCAATCATCCGCACCCGGTGTTGGAGTTGGGGTGGGAGTTGGTGTTGGAGCGGGAGTTGGTGTGGGAGTTGGTGTGGGAGTTGGAGTGGGTGTTGGGGTGGGAGTCGGTGTGGGAGTCGGTGTGGGAGTCGGTGTTGGCGTGATAGTACCGTTAAATTCGTAAGCACCACTATCTGCAATTATGCTCCCATTGCTATCACCATCAACGCGAGTTTGTCCCCTCTGATCCTTAGCTGGTGCGCCAGCAGCAATACCTTTATCAATTGCCGGACTTCCTACTAGCAACGGCATAACAGAGAAACCGTTAATAGTTTGCAACACATCCAGTTTAGGGTCAGCAATAGTAACACTATCTGTTACATTAAAATCACTGGGGTCATTAGGGTTTTTGGCAGGCCATTGAAAATTGCCACCGCCATCACTAAATTTACTGCTACCAGCATTTTGTTTGATATTCCAAGCATTGCCACCATTATTTGCTGTATTGTTAGCAACAATCGTATTTTTGAGAGTAGTTTGGGAACCACCACCCCAAAATGCCCCGCCTTGAAATCCCGCTGAATTTTTAGCAATAGTGCTGTTGACAATGCTAATAGATTCAGAAGTGTTCAACATGATTGCACCGCCCAAACCAATTTTGCCGCTGGAATCTTCTGCTTTATTCTCTGCAAATGTACTATTGATAATCGTACCAGGAGATTTTTCTCCCACCCATAAAGCACCACCTTGACTCTGGGCTAAATTTTTAGAAAAAGTAGTGTTGCTGATTGTGAATTCGCCATTACCAATTCGTAAGCCGCCGCCTAAAGCATCGCCGTTGCTGCTTTTGACGACTTGATTGTTGACTATTGTACTGCCTTCAATAATGATTTTATCTGGGGGATATACGAAGAGAAACATCCCGCCGCCTTGCCCTGCGCCTTTGTTGCCTTCAAAGCGACTGTTGCGAATGGCGATCGTGCCACCGACAGACCCAGGTGTACTATTTGCACCAGAAGCATTAGCACCATCAGTATAAATTGCACCACCATAACCCTTGGTATTTGCTCCGGTTCCGGCGGTAGAATCGTTATTTAAGAAAGTAGAATTTTCGACAGTTAGGTTGCCCAAAAGGTGGTTGATTGCCCCGCCGTTAATGCCTTTGTTGTTGGTAAAAGTAGAGCCTTTGACAATGAGAGAACCTCCACTTTTTGTGCTGATCGCACCGCCACCTCGTTCGCTGTTAGCCGATCGCCCATCGTTGCCTGTAAAGGTAGTATTGAGCACATTAGTGGTACTCTTGAAACCCGCGTAAATGCCACCAGCGTAACCAGCAACGTTATTATTGACTTGGCAATTTTCTAAATTTAAAGTGCTGCTACCACCAGTTTGAATGCCACCACCGGCGCTAGTTGCCTCATTATTTGGATCGGTTCCAGAAGCTTTACCGTTGGCAACAATTAGGTTTTTCAGGGTAACATTGGTTGAACCTTCTGTGAGGATAACCCGCGAAGCATTGTTACCACTAATCGTTAACTTTGCAGCACTAACTGCATCGATTGTCAAGTTTTTGTTGATGACAAGTTGACCGTTCGTCAGAGTAATTGTTTGGTTGGCAAGACTTGAGGCAAAGTTAATGGTATCGCCGGCTGTTGCGGAAGCGATCGCACTTCTCAATGAACCAGCCCCGCTATCATTACTGTTGGTAACAGTAATCGTGGCTAAAGTCCCTCGATATTCTGCCATTACCTCTGGAGTTAAGGCTAGTGGCGCTTCAATATCACCTTTGGTAAACTCTAGATTCCAGTTGCCACCGTGGCCTGTTAAATCTGTAGAAGCTGCAACATCAGCCCCAGTGAACTCCGAAAGGCGATCGACAAAATCACTTCCCGCACCCACAGCCACATCACAACCATAAAGCATGATATCAGCTTTGTCACTCAAGGCATTGCGCCACTCTTGCAACTGACCTTGATATTCTGATAAATTACCAGAATTCAAAGTAGTAGAACCTAACTGCAAGCTACCAGAATTGCCGTGAGAAAAGATGTGAACTTGGTCTATAGTTTCGCCAGTAGAAGCAATCTCTTGTAATTTAGCACTAATTTGCTCAATGCCATTGCGATTTTTATCTAATATAATTGCCTCAGCACCTGGAAGTACCCCACTAGCCAGATTTTGATAGTCATCTAATTCCGGATCAATAAAAACAATCGATTTAAGACGAGAATTGTGGAGAACAGATTGGGAAGTAATACTGGTAAAATTGGAACTCATTTTGCATACCTATGAGAATGTTTGATTGTAGCTGACAGATGCAACAATGAAATCAATTATGTTTGCAATGTTACGTGATTATTGACCGTTAACGGTTAAGTGTTAACCGTTAACGGTTCATCAGTTAGATTGTTACTTGAGTGAAATCACTGGCGGTGAGAGTATTGGGTGCAAAACCATTCAGCTTAGCCAACAATTGATTACTGCCAGTCACACTAATCAAAGTTTGATTATTACTTGAAGTAATACTGAGTTGATTGAAACTCAAACCAGAAGTTAACCCAATTAAATCCTCGCCCTTACGGAAATCAGTGATTATATCGCTGCCTGCACTTTGAGTCAGTAAGAATACATCATTCCCCGAACCGCCAGTTAAAGTATCATCCCCAACATCGCCGGAGAGGAAATCGTTGCCAGCATTGCCGAAGAGGCTATCATTGCCTTTGCCGCCGTAAAGCGAATCGTTGCCCGTGTAACCTTCGAGCAAATCATTTTCGTTGCCACCGAACAGCAAATCATTGCCGTCGCCACCACCGAGACTATCGTTATCTTTGCCACCGTAAAGTGTGTCATTTCCAGCTTTACCAAAAAGTAGGTCGGCATCCTCATTTCCAAACACAATATCGTT
This sequence comes from Oscillatoriales bacterium, assembly GCA_043718495.1. Taxonomy (GTDB): domain Bacteria; phylum Cyanobacteriota; class Cyanobacteriia; order Cyanobacteriales; family Microcoleaceae; genus Microcoleus. Next base: position 35,240 of record JAYSVM010000050.1, read on the forward strand.
GCCGTTGCCACCATTAATTGTGTCTTTTCCTAAGTTGCCAGAAATGTAGTCATCGCCATCTTCGCCCAGCAAGATATCGTCATCTTTGCCACCGAAAATCGTATCGTTACCAACACCGCCAGCAACAGTATCCTTGCCAAAATCTCCCCTCAAAAAGTCGTTGCCATCTCCGCCAACAACAGTGTCGTTGTCTTTGCCGCCGTAAATGCTATCGTTGCCAGTCCCACCTTGGAGAAAATCGGTACCTTCATTGCCGAAAAGCAAGTCATTATCGGCACCGCCGTTGATGTTATCGTTGCCACCCATGCCGTAGAGGGTATCGCTGCCGCCTAGTCCGTTGATTGACTCATTTGCAGCACCACCCATGATGAAATCGGGAACTTCACCACCGTTAAGAGTTTGTTGGGCGGGATTGGGAGTAATGCTACCCAGGTTGAGTTCTGGAGCATTTAGGGGTTCGATGATGGCATTATCTATGCCCGGTGTGGGCGCGGGTGTTGGTGTCGGCACCGGTATGGGTGTTGGCGCGGGTGTTGGCGCGGGTGTTGGCGCAGGTGTCGGCGCAGGTGTCGGCGCAGGTGTCGGCGCAGGTGTTGGCGCAGGTGTTGGCGCAGGTGTTGGCGCAGGTGTTGGCGCGGGTGTCGGCGCGGGTGTCGGCGCAGGAGTTGGCGCAGGTGTTGGCGCAGGTGTTGGCGCAGGTGTTGGCGCGGGTGTCGGCGCAGGAGTTGGCGCAGGAGTTGGCGCGGGTGTCGGCGCGGGTGTCGGCGCAGGAGTTGGCGCAGTGGTGCTAAATTCAAAGGAACCGCTATCTACGATCGCACCTGGGATAGTATCACCATCTTGAGGACGAGTCACGCCACGTTGATCCGTACCTGGTGCTCCAGCAGCAATTCCCTTGTCAATGGCTGGACTACCTATCAGCAGGGGCCTCACTAAAGCGCCGTTGACGGTTGCGAGGGGGCCGAGTAAGGGGTCTGCGATCGTAATACTTGCGGTCGCATTGTAATCGTTGCCGTTATTGGTTTTTTTGACAGGCCACTGAAAATTGCCACCTAAGTCAGTGAGTTCGCTGCTAGTGTGTTGCTGAATTCCCCAATTGTTCGGCCCGTTGGCGGCTGTATTATTGGAAAAAATCGTGTTTTTGGCGGTGACAGTCTTTCCTTCAGCAGCCGAAATGGCTCCACCCACCCAATAGGCGGAATTATCGGCAAGGGTACTATTGACAATGGTGGTGTCGGCATACAGAGCCATTGCACCGCCGACATTGCCGTAAAAGTCGCTAGTTCCAGTAACTTGGTTGCCAGAAAAGGTGCTGTTGCTAATCGTGGTAGGCGCATCCATGATCCACATTGCGCCACCTTGACCGGGGGCTTTGTTGCCAGCAAAGGTGGTGTTGGAGATCGTAAGTCCTTTGTTGAGGCCGTTGCTCAAGTTCGCCAAGCCACCTCCAACTCCTTCGTTACCCCCCGGCAGTGAGAGAACTTCGTTGTTTTGGAAGGTGCTGTCTGTAATACTTACGCTGTCTTGGGTGCCAGTATAGAGGTAAGCTGCTCCGCCTTCGCCCCGGCCTTTGTTGTTTTGAAATACACTTTTGGTGATCTTAATTGTGCCGGAAGCTTCACTGGGATTGCTGGCGCGATCGGTATAAAGTGCTCCACCGTAACCTCTTAAGAACTTATTGCCTTCTGTGGCGAAAGTGGCTGCGGTGGTGTCGTTGCCGATGAATCGCGAGTTGTCAATTGTTAACTTGCCTTGAAGGCTGTTAATTGCCCCACCGTTAATTCCTTTGTTGTTGGTGAAGTCGCTGTTGGTGACTGTAATAGCTTTGAAACTCAAAAAGCCGATCGCACCTGCACCCCTTTCATCATTACCTGCGGTGGCGACGTTGGCATTGAATTTACTGTTGCTGACTGTCAGAGTATTGTTGAAATTCCCAAAAATTGCACCGCCACCTTTATCGGCGACGTTATTGTTGAACTGAACATTGTCTACTGTGAGGTTTACTTCATCCTTTGTACCAATCGCACCACCTGTATCAGTAGTTTTGCCCTTAGTAACAATCAGGTTTTTGACAGTAAAATTGGTAGGAATACTAGAATTTGCATTGACAAAAAAGGCGCGGGATGCGTTATTACCGCTGATGGTTAAACCAGTTGCCGCAGCGCCATCAATCGTGATGTTTTTGCCAACGGGAATGTCCAGTTGACCGCTAGTCAGGGTGATGGTTTGGTTGGCTAAACCGGGTGCAAAGGTAATGGTATCACCAGCAACTGCGGAGGCGATCGCAGCTCTTAAAGAACCAGTCCCACTATCGTTATTATTAGCGACAACGATATTAGCTAAATCACCTTGGTAATTTGCCATAACATCGGCGCTCAAGGCTAAAGTTGATTCAATCTCGCCCTTCGCAAACTCTAAATTCCAGTCGCCGTTGATGCCTGTTAAATTGGTGGATGCAGCAACATCTGCTCCAGTTAATTCAGCAATGCGATCGACGAAATTATTGCCTGTACCCGATGCTACATCACATCCATAAAGCATGATGTCTGCTTTTTCCGATAGTCCATTGTGCCACTTCTCCAACTGGCTTTTGTATTGCTCGATGTTGTCTGAACTCAGAGTAGTGTTGCCGAGTTGCAGATTGCCAGAATTACCGTGAGAAATGATGTGAACAGAATCGATCGCCCCGTTAGTAGAGGAGTAGTTTTCAATTTCTGAGGTGATTTGTTCGATGCCGCTTTTGTTGCGATCGAGTATCACTACCTGCTGTCCTGGCAACACTCCTGCCGCAATTGACTCATAGCCTTCCACGCCAGAATCAATGAATACTAAGGAACGTGGGGGAAGTTTTTCGAGTGAAGATTGTGAGTTAACTTGAGCGAACGTAGAATTCATTTTAGATACTCCATTGAGGGCGTTATTGGTAGATACAGCCAGGGAGTAATGTTATCAGCCTTGTTTGATTACATACTAACATCTAATTTTAATTATGTGCAATATCTGAATTGCTTTTTTTAGTTTATTTTTATCCGGATTTCTGATTCAACCCTTGTAGTTACACTCGAATTGTGTCACGAATATTGTCTGTATCAATAACACAAATTCCCCAAAATATACCAATATACAATTCGCCTAGCTCATGAGATACACTTCATAAACCAGACGAATTATGCAAAATTTAATTGATACATAATTCCTGATTTTTCTTGATTCGTACTCAGGAAATATACTTATTAATTAGCAAACAAGGTAATAGTTTATTGGGATTTAACTTAATTGAGAACCACTATAATTTGGTGGTGAAAATAAATTGTATCGATGACGGCTGCGGAGGTGATACAGCAACCGCCAATGCCCGATGCCCAATCCCCAATCCCCAATCCCCAACAACACTTAACTTACCTGAAAAAGACTACGTTACGTCCATATCTCAGTGTCGCCTATTTCTGCTGGCTCTGCATCCGCGATCGCACGGAATTCATGTTCTCCGTAATTCCACTGAAACGTTAGACTCTCAACAGCCAAAGGATTTTCGATTTTCGATTTTGGATTTTCGATTGAAGAATTGGGGAATTTCAGTCAACTGTCAACCATCAACCGTCAACCATCAATTCTTGATATCATGAATCTGTAGTAGAAGGCGGTTTCTTACCTGCATTGCGAATATTGATAATCTTACTCAGTACATCAAACCAAAAAACTGCTCCCATAGAAATAGCCAAACCACTCAATACCCAACCGAAAAATTTTCTCACAAAAGCGGGCCACAATATATTTCCCTGGGAATCTATTTCTACTCTGTTAGGCTCACTCCAGCCAAAAGGCACTGCTAAATTATCTAATAGTAAACCAACTTCATTTTGAACCTTTGTGACACTTGGTAAATTATCTAATTTCGTTGCAGGATTTTTTGATACCAACTGCTGAGCATACAAACTTACAGTCGATCGCAATATCGAATCTTTTGACAACCGATTAATAATGTTGATAGTATCAGCATTCGCACCGATCGCGATCGCAGTACCTAGCAAAATTGCCACCCCTCTAGCATTCCGCTTGTAAACCCCCGAAGCTCGTTCCATACTGCGATCGAACCAGATTTCAATTTCTTGCTGAAACCGCTGCAACTGCTCCTGACTATCACCGCCACCCTTTTCAGCCCGCTGTGCTAAAATATAAAGGCTATTTTTCAGAGATTCTGGCATACTATCAACAGTTGCTTGGATTTGTTGGTAAATCGGACTATCCTCCTTCTCCTCCAGAATTTCTGTTACAGTCTCCTCAGTTTTCCTAACCTTCCTAATCTTATTTAAAACATTGCTCAAACTCGGTTGCAGTTGCTTCCGCAGCGCCTCCCGTTCAAATTTACTATCAAAATTAGATTTAATAAATCCCATTTGCCGCTGAAACTCTCTCCCTTCTAGCTCAGTTTCCGGCAAATAAACCTGAGAATCACTAATATAGAAACCCAGCTTTTCCGACATCCGATCCAAGCTATTATTCAAAGTTACTATATCATTTTTATAATCTTCAATAACTCGATCAAACTCCCCAGTCAGCCACACAAATTCTTGATCGATAATCGGTTGAGTAGACTCAGACAAATCCAAACCTTCTCCAATAACTTTAATTTGTGTCAACTGTAGATCTTTAAATCTTGCCAATCTAGCTTCAGTGATAGATTTCATCAACTGATTAATTTTCAACGTATCCAAAAGGCTGCTAGAAAAACTCTCCGATGGAATGTAAGAAGGCCCAGTTGATTTATCTCCAAAAACATTTTTTCTGCCACTAATTCGGCGATACAATGCACCTAAATTGTGTATCATAGACCGAAACATCTGTGATAGAGGCCCTTTCGCCCCCTGATTCAAATCATTAATGATCGGATTGCTATAAATCAAATTTGCTAACTTTCCGACTCGCTGCAATTGAGCCTGATCCCGCACACCTTCGTTGCCCCCAGCAATCAGCACTTCGATCGACTTTTTTAAATGCTCTGCCCGCCACTGCAACACAGTAGCAATCAATTCCTGAATTTCCGAAGCTAGTAAGCTTAAACTTAGGTAGATAAAAACTAAGCCGATGATAATATCTATGATTACGGGTAAATTCATGGAAAATCCCTGGTCGTAAATAACACTTGTCTAAGTTTACCTTCAGTTTGGGACGCCATAACTCTCTTAAAGTCATGTCACAAATCTTTCCACCGAGCACCGGAAAATACACAAGTCACCTCAATGACCACTCTACAGACAAACTGTGGATGTTGGCTTTTTTGTTGGCTGCTGTACTCATTTTCGGGCTGAATCTGGGCGGTGTGGCGTTGCGCGATTGGGATGAAGGCATTGCAGCCCAGGTGAGTCGCGAAATCTGGGGCGGTAAGTTGAATTGGCTTTATCCGACGATCGGCGGAATACCTTATTTCAACAAGCCTCCCCTGGTACACTGGCTAATCGGGCTGTGTTTTGCCGCCGGAGGTGTCAGCGAATGGACGGCGAGGTTAATGCCTGCCATGCTGACAGCCACTTCAGTGCCCCTGCTTTACGCCATTGGCAGGGAGTTGTTTCCCAGACGGTCGATCGCCATTTTTTCGACTTTGGTTTATCTGACGCTGCTTCCGGTGGTGCGGCATGGACGTTTGGCGATGTTGGATGGGGCGGTGTTGTGTTTTTTGCTCTTGTCAATGTGGTGTTTGGTGCGATCGCGCCGGGATTTGCGCTACGCTCTAGGCGCGGGTATTGGCTTCGGACTCATTTGCTTGACTAAGGGTGTGATGTTGGGGATGCTACTAGGTGCGATCGGCTTTTTATTCCTAATTTGGGATACCCCACGACTACTCACTTCTGGGTATCTTTGGGGCGGATTGGCGATCGGAACATTGCCCGTAGTAGGTTGGTATCTTGCCCAATGGGTGCACTATGGTCAAGACTTCATCAACACTAACTTAATTAGCCAATCATTCCGGCGAATTGGGGAAACTGTAGGCAACCACAAAGGCCCGCCCTGGTATTATCTCTTAGAAATCTTAGAATCAGCTTGGCCGTGGCAATTATTTTGGTTGCAAGGGCTGCGTTTTACATGGGAAAATCGCAATTTTCCAGGACCGAAATTAGTATTAGTTTGGAGTGGCGTTTATCTACTAGCTATTTCTGTCATGAATACCAAACTCCCTTGGTATATCTTACCAATTTATCCAGCTTTTGCCCTAGCAGTCGGCAGTTATCTCGCCGAAGTTTGGGAGCAAATGTGGTTGCCAGAAGAACGGAAAAAAGATCAAGCAGAGGAACATTTTGATACTGTATCTTATTTGCCTCATCCCGCCATTTTGGGAGTGCTAGCTGTAGTTGCTATTATCGGCTGCATTTACTTCAGCGGCTTAGTAACAATTGGCAAATATATTGTGCCGATAGAGCGAGACTTGCAATTAATGCTAATATTTGTAGCATTGACAATGACAATATCGGCCGTATTGCTACATCGAAAAGACCGACAGTTTCTATTAGTTTTAATTTGGGGAACCTACGTTACATTATTAGTATTTGTCGCCTCAGACAACTGGGTGTGGGAACTGGCCGAGGATTATCCAGTCAAGCCTGTCGCCGAAATAGTCCGCACCGGAACTCCCGCTGGTGAACAAGTCTTTACTTCTCACCGTTTCCCTCGTCCGTCGCTGAATTTTTACAGCAACCACCAAGTTATTATCGCCGACGGACCGACACTGCAACAGAAATGGCAAACACTTTCTCAACCTTATCTTCTATTAGATAAATCAGTTTTCAAACATCTAGCTTTGAAAAACGCTAAGGTTGTAAAAACAGTTGACGATTGGGTTTTAGTAACTAAAAATTAAGTAATCGTGTTTGCCAAAATTATCGTAGGGGCGGGTTCACCAACAGTTTTAAAGAGTGCAGATAAGTCAAATAAACCCGCCCCCACCCCGCCCTAAAATTAATCAAAAGTGAAAAACATGAAACTAGACACCATGCAACAGCGCGAACAAAGAACTGGATGGATATTAGTAACACCAGCTTTAATAATTCTGATGTTAGTATTTGCCTACCCAATATTGCGCGCTTTTTGGTTAAGTTTATTCACCCAAAACCTCGGTACTGAACTCAAAGTGGTTTTTTCCGGTTTGGCTAACTACAATCGAATGTTAGGCGATGGGCGTTTCTGGCAAACATTGGGCAACACAACAGTATTTACCGTTGTTTCTGTTGTGGTCGAATTAATTCTAGGTATGGGAATTGCCTTAGTATTGAATCAATCCTTCCCTGGGCGCGGGATTGTGCGGACAATTTCTCTGCTGCCCTGGGCACTGCCAACTGCATTAATGGGAGTAACTTGGGCATGGGTTTTCAACGATCAATACGGCGTAGTTAATGATATTTTGATGCGCTTGGGATTGATTAAAACAAGCATTAGTTGGCTGGGAGATCCGACATTGGCAATGATGGCGGTGATTACAGCAGATGTCTGGAAAACTACGCCGTTTGTCAGCTTGCTGTTATTAGCTGGTTTTCAATCAATTTCTGCTGATTTGTATGAAGCCCACGCCATTGATGGTGCTAGTCAGTGGCAGAGTTTTCGTCAAATTACCTTGCCGCTTTTAATGCCCCAAATTGTAATTGCTTTGCTATTTCGATTTGCTCAATCCTTCGGCATTTTTGACTTGATTCAGGTGATGACGGGGGGAGGGCCGGCCGGCAGGACAGAGACGGTTTCTATCTACATTTACAGCACGGTAATGAGGTATTTAGACTTTGGTTATGGGGCAGCCTTGGTGGTCTGTACTTTTTTGTTGTTAGTTGCAGCAGTTGCGATCGCAGTTTACTTATTATCTAGAACCCGTGTCAATGCAGCCGGAGGAAATTAATTTATGTCCATAGCCCGCAAACAACCTACTCGAAACAAATTTGAAATCCGGCAATTAATTGTGCCAATATCAGCAGTGTTAATTGCCGCATATTTCCTCGCACCGATTATCTGGACAGTGCTGACTTCTTTCAAAGTAAATGCAGATATTTCTGCTATTCCCAATGTCTATATTCCTAAGCGGATTACTTTTGAGCATTACCTGTCACTGTTCCGCCGCCGTCCCTTTGCACTATACATTTTAAATAGCGCTTTTGTTTCCATTACTTCTACTTTCTTATGTTTGGCTGTAGGTGCTCCCGCAGCCTATGCTTTAGCCAGATTGAAGTTGTGGGGCGAGAGAATTATCCTGGCAACTGTGACTATTGTGACACTATTTCCGGCGGTGCTACTATTCTTGGGACTGCTGGAAATTGTGAAAGCGTTAAATTTAGGCAATAATTATTTGGCATTGATTATTCCTTACACTGCGCTCAATTTGCCACTGACAATTTTGGTGATGCGGAGTTTCTTTCAGCAGTTGCCAAAAGACTTGGAAGATGCAGCGAAAGTAGATGGATATAACACTTTTCAAATGCTGTGGATGATCCTACTACCGATGACATTTCCGGCTTTAGTGACTACTGGAATCTTGACATTTATTTCTGCTTGGAATGAGTTTATTTTTGCACTGACATTTATGACTCGCGAATCTCTGAAAACTATTCCTGTAGCCACAGCTCAACTCAGCGGTGTGTCGGTATTTGAGATTCCCTATGGTCCGATCGCTGCGGCTACAGTTTTGGGCACTTTACCCTTAGTTTTCCTAGTTTTGGTGTTCCAGCGGCGCATCGTTCAAGGTTTAACAGCCGGGGCTGTAAAAGGATAAATCAATGTTAGATTTACGTTGACCCGCTTATCCATCCCAACATCAACCTAAGTACAGGTATCGCGCGAGATATTCCGACGCTTTCGTAGCTAAAATAAAACAAAGACCAAACCAGAAAGCCTATTATTATGAGCGATTCAACCATAGAACAGATATTAAAATTAGCATCTCAACGCGCCGATGCCGCCGAAGTATACTATCTGTCAAGCCAAGACACTCCGATCGAATTTGAGAACAATCGCCTCAAATCCCTCCAAACAAAAGCCCTACAAGGCGTAGCACTGCGAGTCATTTACCAAGGCAAAATCGGCTTTGCTAGTTCCACCGATTTAACGCGGATAGACGATTTAGTCGATGCAGCCATTCAAACAGCCGAAATAGGCGACTCTGCCGAATTTGAACTTGCCTCCAACTTCCACCTAATCACCCCAGAAAGCACCTATACTCCGCCCACAACAGCCGAATTAGTCGAAGACGGCAAAAACCTCATCGAGCAAGTTCACGCCTACAATCCCGATATAATAGTCGATGTGGGGTTCCACGTCCGCAGCGGCCGCGTCACAATTGCCACTACGCAAGATGTGTATGCCCAAAGATGTAGCCAAATAGTCAGCGCCACGATCGCAGGAAATTTGGTACAAGGAGAAGACTTTATGCAAGCATATAGCTACGATGTTGCGTGCGATCGCGCGATCGACACCAACAACATCCTGCAAACACTCCTCGAAAAATACCGCCTAGCCGAAAATGCAGCCACCATCACCAGCGGTTCCTACCCAGTATTATTCACCCCCAACGCCGCCGCCAGCACCCTCGGTAGCCTATTTGATACCATCCTTTCAGGCCAGGCCGTTGTTCAAAAATCATCTCCCCTAGCCGACAAAATTGGCGAAACCTTATTTGACGAACGTTTCACCTTTTTTGAAGATCCAACTTTAGGCCCTTCTGCTTGTCCCTTTGACGACGAAGGAACTCCCACAACTCGCAAAGTCTTAATTGACAAAGGTACTGTCACCGGATTTTACTGGGATCGCAGGTGGGCGGCTCGCGGAGGTGTAGAATCAACAGGCAACGGTTTTCGAGGCGGACTGTCTCGCCCCGCTCCAAGTTTGACTAACTTTTGTATTGCCCCCGGCAACACTCCTATTCAAGAATTGATTGCTAGCATGGAAGAAGGCTTAATAGTAGAGCAAGTTCTAGGTGCCGGTCAATCCAATCAGTTAGCTGGCGAATTTTCGGTCAATTTGGCTTTAGGCTATAAAGTAGAAAAAGGCAAAATTGTTGGTCGTGTTAAGAATACAATGGTAGCAGGCAGCATATTTGAAGCCTTTAAAAATTTGGTAGATTTGAGTAGCGAATGCGAATGGGTAGGCGGTGGGGCATATTTACCTAGTATGCTGTTTCAAAACTTGGGCGTGGCCTCAAGGCAATAAGTTATATCAATTCCGGTAACACCGGGATGATATAGAGGACACGGCAGTGCCGTTTCCCTACGCGCCAGATTAATTGTAGGGACACGGCACTGCCGTGTCCTGGCTGTGAGTTACTCGTTACCAGGCTCTGCCTGGGAACCAGTTAAAGGTAAAAACAGGAAAAAAGGTAAAATGAAGCAGGAAATTATCAAGGATGAAACTGGGAAAAAGAAACAGCACTTCTTGTTTCTTTTACCTTTTGTTTTGTGCCTTTTAACTTTAATGACTGGCTGCGTTCAGTATGATGTCGGAGTGAACTTTCAAAGTCAAACTCGCGGCGAAATTGTGCAGCACATTAAGTTGGGAGAACGGCTAACGAGCTTCAGCAGCGAAATTGTTGGAGATTGGTTGGATAGTGTAGAACGCAGAGTGCGCTCTTTGGATGGGAAAACTAAACGGCTTTCTGGACGAGAAGTTTTAGTGACGATTCCTTTTAATAATGGCGCGGACTTAGAAGAAAAGTTTAACGAGTTTTACAATCCATCACAAACCAAAAAATCTAGGGTTGCAAGTCCCCTAGAAACGGATTTGCCGAAGTTTGCATCTCACTTGAATGTCAAACAAAATAATTTGTTGCTGGTGTTGCGAAATCGGTTGATTTTGGAGTTGGATTTGCGATCGATTTCTCTGCTTTCTGCTAATGGTGATATGCTGCTGAGTCCTGGGGGACTTTTGGAGCTAGACTTTAGTTTGAACACGCCTTGGGGAGCCGAAAGTATTCAAACTGTGGCTGGTGCGATCGCTCCTGAAAGCTACGCCCAAGGAAAACAGTTGGTTTGGAAGCTGAAACCTGGGGAAATTAATTATTTGGAGGCTGTATTCTGGATTCCTAGTCCGGTAGGAATTGGTGCAGTGATTATTGCTTTATTAGTTTTTGGTGGTATTGGTTTGAAATATCAACTCTTGCCAGCAATAGGCATCGGGAAAAAAACGCCGAAAATAGCCCAAACCTAGACTGGTTGCCGAGTTGGATATCGTAGTCCCATGACTCAAGCTTGGTTCATGGGATTGGGAGTGCTCAAGGAGGCGATCGAATATTTTAAATTGACTTGTAGGATACATTGATTAATTGACCTGACTTGATATTATCAAAATAAGTTTTTATTGTCTAGGTTGGGTTGAGGAATCACATCAATTCTGGTAACACCAGAATGATGGAAACGGAGAACACGGCAGTGCCGTGTCCCTACACGGATCAATTGTAGGGAAACGGCACTGCCGTGTCCCTACCCGGATCAATTGTAGGGAAACGGCACTGCCGTGTCCCTACCCGGATTAATTGTAGGGAAACGGCAGTGCCGTGTCCTGATTGTAGGCAACATATTGATAATTAGGAACAGAGAAAATGCGAGTATTAAACTTCTTCTTCATCTTTCTGATTTGTTTGGCTCTAGTCTTGTTTAGCATTGAGAATACAGAGCCGACCACTATTCAAATTATCAAAGGCGTTCAAGTTAAGGCTCCGTTGTCAGTAGAATTGATTATGTCAACTGGATTGGGGGCTATTCTAGCGTGGCTATTTAGTTTGTGGTCGCGAATGCAGCGAATGCTCGCCTCTCGTGCTGAGACTCGTCTAGTTCGTGAAAAAGAGCAGCAAATTCAAGCTTTAGAACAAGATATCGAACGCTATAAAGTTGAAGTAGAAGCGAAACAACCTTTGTTAGAAAGTGCAGAATCGCCAACTATCTAAAATCTAAAATCTAAAATCGCAATGACCGTTGCCAAAAGCCAAGATGGTTTACAAACGATTTCCGAAGGGATCGCACTTTTAATTGACCTAGCAGAAAAGGGAGAAATCAATCCTTGGGACGTTAAGGTAGTTGAAGTATTCGATCGATGTTTGAGCAAGCTAAACGAGGCGCGCGATCGCGAACAGAGTGGAGATTTCTCGGATTTGTCCCACTCCGGCCAGGCTTTTTTGTACGCTTCTATGCTGGTTTTGCTCAAAGCAGAAAGTATCGTCCTCTCAGAACCTCCTGTGAATGACTCGCCAGAGGAGGAGGGACTCGAAAACGCAGAGAACTCAGGAGGGCGACATTTACCCCAGCATTTGGAGCGACAACTGCGCCGCCGTGTTGTCGCTCAACTCCCCCAAAAACGCGCGGTGACGCTTCCAGAACTGATTGAGCAGTTGCAGCTCATGAAAGTGGCAATGGAGCAGACAGTGGCTCCTAGGCGCCGCCAAACCTCGAAAATGCGATCTGAAGCGGCGCAGGCTATATTTGAGCTAGCTCACCAAGAAAATTTGGTGGAAACCGCTAGTGAACTGGAGCGGTTTCTGGGAGAGCGTAATTCTGAAATTGACGAGGGTTGGCTGGACTTGGAACAATTGCTGGAACTATGGCCTCATCACGATTGGCACTCATCTGTTGACTCAGAACTTCCGGTACTGACGGAGGAAGCACACTCGCCAAATTATGACCGCGTTGGTATTTTTTGGGCGCTTTTGTTGTTGTCGGCTCAGTCTAAAGTAGAGTTGGTTCAAGAAGAATTTTACCGAGATCTCAAAATCCGCGCTCTCTAAGCTGATTCCTGATTCCTGAAATCAGCGAAATCACAAATAAATGATTGATAGCCTGCTACGATGTCGCCTATAAACAAGTCAGGATTTTAGTGCGATCGACAAATTATAGATCGCAACCGCTAGCATCTAGGTGTTGAGTTGATATCAATTAACAAAGGGTTGAGGAAGTTACATGAAAGCGATGATTCTGGCGGCAGGTAAAGGCACTCGCGTCCGTCCTATTACTCAGACAATACCCAAACCGATGATTCCCATCCTGCAAAAGCCAGTGATGGAGTTTTTGGTTGAATTGCTCCGTCAGCATGGATTTGACGAGATTATGGTGAATGTTTCCCATCTAGCTGACGTGATTGAAAATTACTTTCGTGACGGTCAAAAGTTTGGGGTACAAATTGGCTATTCTTTTGAAGGACGGATTGAAGACGGAAAAATGATCGGAGAGGCCGTTGGTTCGGCTGGTGGCATGAAGCGGATTCAGGAATTCTCGCCGTTTTTTGATGATACTTTTGTGGTGTTGTGCGGAGATGCTTTGATTGACCTGGATTTGACTGCTGCTGTCAAGTGGCATCGGGAAAAAGGCGCGATCGCAACTATTGTGATGAAATCGGTTCCCCGTGAGGCAGTTTCGAGTTACGGAGTTGTGGTGACAGATGATTCCGGGAAAATTCAGGCATTCCAAGAAAAACCTTCTGTAGAAGAAGCTCTGAGTACCGATATCAACACTGGTATTTACATTTTTGAACCCGAAATATTCAATTATATTCCCTCTGATACAGAGTACGATATCGGTTCAGACTTATTTCCCAAGCTAGTAGAAGCAGGCGCGCCTTTTTACGGGATTAGCATGGACTTTGAGTGGGTGGATATCGGCAAAGTTCCTGACTATTGGCGCGCAATTCAAAGCGTACTATTGGGGGAAGTTAAAAATGTTTCGATTCCGGGAATTGAAGTCCGTCCCGGTGTTCATGCTGGTTTGAATGTAGCTGTCAACTGGGACAAAGTTGATATTACTGGCCCTGTTTATATTGGCGGGATGACCATCATTGAAGACGGAGCAAAAATTGTCGGCCCGACGATGATTGGCCCAAATTGTTGGGTGTGTAGTGGCGCGACAGTCGAAAATAGTGTGATTTTTGAGTATTCCCGTTTGGGGCCGGAAGTGCGCTTGGTTGACAAACTGGTGTTCGGGCGTTACTGCGTTGATAAAACCGGGGCGTCTATCGATTTGCAAGCGGCAGCTCTTGATTGGCTGATTACTGATGCTCGTCAAGTTTTGCCGACTCAACAAGCAGAAGAACGGCGGGCGATCGCAGAAATTCTCAGCACTGCTCAATAATTAGTCATTAGTCATTGGTTAAATGACTATAGTATGTAGGTTGGGTTGAGGTAACGAAACCCAACTCTTCATCTCAAATCCAGTGTTGGGTTTCGCTATCGCGGTTCCTGAGCGGAGTCGAAGGGCTACCCAACCTACTTTATCTCTTTGAGAAACACTATAATAACCAATTACTAACTAACTAAGACTGAAGATAAGTATACTGACTAAGACTTCGTTCATAATTTTGCAGCAAAAGCTGTGACTCAGAAAGAGTAATTTTATTTTGCTGCAAAGCTTCCTCAGTCTGACGGCGGATGCTTTCAATCAAACTTTCTGCATCATACTGTACATAGCTGAGAACTTCTTTCATCGTATCCCCTTTCACAACGTGTTCGATATGATAGCCAGAAGGCGTTAGCTGAATGTGCACTGCATTTGCATTGCCGAATAAGTTGTGCAGGTTGCCCATAATTTCTTGATAAGCCCCTCCCAAAAATAGCGCCAAATAGTAAGGTTCTCCGGGTTTGAGAGTGTGCAGTTCCAAAACTGATTTGACATCTCGCAAATCGATAAATTGGTCTATTTTGCCATCGCTATCGCAGGTAAGATCGGCTAAAGTTCCTCGCTGAGTCGGTTCTTCATCGAGTCGGTTAATTGGCATAATTGGGAACAGTTGGTCAATTGCCCAACTGTCGGGGACTGACTGAAAAACAGATAAGTTGATGTAATAAATGGAGGCCATCACCTTTTCTAAGTCTTCCAAATCATCCGAGACATATTCTTTTTCCCGCGCAATTGCCTGTATTTTTTCGCAGCAAGCCCAGTACAACTGTTCTGTTTTAGCGCGCTCGGCAATTCCCAAATAGCCTAAGTTAAATAAACTGATTGCTTCTTCCTTGAATTGGATAGCATCATGATAGACTTCTTGGTAATTTTCGGGAGTAATAGACTGGTATATTTCGTAGAGATTACGAGGAATTTGGTGGGCGTTTTCGTCTACTGGTTCTGGTACTTCTCGGAGAACTTCGCTGGTACCGAGGACATCAAAAATCAGCACTGATTGGTGAGATGCGATCGCCCGTCCGCTTTCACTAATGATAATTGGTACTGGTATTTTGCGCTCATCGCAGGCATCTTTGACTCCGGCTACTACGTCGTTAGCGTAGTTTTGCATATTGTAATTTTTGGAAGCGTGGAAGTTGGTTTTAGAACCATCGTAGTCAACGCCAAGTCCACCACCTACATCCAAGTAGTTCATATTAGCTCCTAATTTGGCTAATTCTACATAAATGTGGCTGGCTTCTCGGATGGCATCTTTAATGACGCTAATTGATGAAATCTGAGAGCCGATGTGGAAGTGCAACAACTGCAAACAGTCCAGCATTCCGGCTTTTTTCAGCTCCTCGACAGCGCGAACAATTTCAGGGATGGTCAAGCCAAATTTTGCCCGATCGCCTGTAGAACCTCCCCAACGGCCAACACCCGTGGTACTGAGTTTGGCTCGCACTCCCAAAATCGGTTTAATTCCTAATTCTTTACTGGCTGCGATCGCCAATTGCACTTCCTCAATTTGCTCTAGGACAATTACTGAAGTCTGCCCTAGGCGCTGTGCTAGAATAGCGGTTTCTATATATTGGCGGTCTTTGTAACCGTTGCAAATCAACAAAGCGCCAGGGGTTTTTAATGTTGCTAAAGCGATCATTAATTCCGGCTTAGAGCCAGCTTCCAAGCCAAAGTGGTGCGGTTTACCGAAACGCACCAAATCTTGGACTAATTGTCGGTGCTGGTTACATTTGACCGGGAAGACACCACGATAGACATTTTTGTAATTGTAGCGGGCGATCGCTCTAGCAAAACACGAATTCAACCGCTCAATCCGGTCTTCCAAAATATCAGAAAATCGAATCAACAGCGGCAGTGCCAAGTTTCGCTGTTTGAGGGATTCAACCAGTTCGCACAAGTCAAGGGAACCACCGCGATCGCCTTTGGGAGATACTGTAACGTGACCGGCTGCGTTGATCGAGAAATAAGGTTCCCCCCAACCTTGAATTCGGTAAAGTTTTTCGCTATCTTCGATTGTCCAAGATTTCTTTGGGAGTGGAGCAGTCTTTGACAAAGTAGTGTCTTGTCCCGCAAAATTTTCGAGGGTTGGGGGCTGAGTCGATAGCGGCTCGATGGGGGAGGAAGCAGTGGTAACAGGGGAACTCATCTTCTCGAAAACCTTAAAATGACTGGTCGAATAGTTAGTTTATCGCAGATATCCGGTTTCCTGATGTACTGAAAAATTAACTTTTTTTGCTGTCGCGCATTATTGAGGTCGATCGATTAAAAGTGCGATCGCATTTAAAATTAACCAAAAATCATTTCAGGCGGCGACATATCAGCTCCCAAAATCATACCTCCGTGAGTAGTAGACTTTTTGAGACCAGGTCGAGGTGCTGGGGTTTCGCTCTTCTGAGCAGGCGCAACAGACGCTGGTGGTGTCACCAGGGCTTCGGGTACGGAGTGTGGTACAACTGGTTGTTGCGACAGCCAAGCCACACCGCCCACCGCGCCAGCCATTAAAGCTGTATACCCGATGTACAAATGGGCCGAATTCATCTGAAAGCCATCGTCTGAATCGGAATCGGAAACAGATAAATACGAGTTGTGAGTTTCAATGGAATCTAGTTTGGGCAAAGCATCTGCCATAGCATTGCCGTTAAGTCCCACAGCGTCACCGATCCGACGGATGAAACCTCTAACGTAAATATCTTGGGGCAGTTTCTCTATTTCCCCGTTTTCGATCGATTCTATGTGGTGTAGGGGTACCAGAGTTAGACTGTGGACGTACTGGATGGATAAAGAGCGAAGTTCTCGTCCTTGGCGCAATTCTCTCCCCAACTCACACAAGCAATCTTTCCGCTGTTGAATGGCTAAAGCTGCCGTCTCTTCCTTGCTGAGCTTTTTGTGCTTCTGAAGAAAAGAAAGTCCTGGGAACGAGTTTCCTTGAACTACTACAGCACCTGGTGTAGCTGACTCAACTTGATCTTCATTTTTGGGAGGCTCTTTGTCTGATTCGGGAGTTTCTGGATCTCGATCGCCATTTTCAGTATTTTCAGTCTCAGACTCTGTTTTGGGGCTCTCTTCGACATTAGTGCTGCGTCGATAAAAAACCGGCACAGATACTTGTGATGTCTCCAATTCTGCAACACCCGTATATTCTGCCGTCTGAGCAAAACTGACAAGGGCGGAACTTGCGATGACGGTACTTGTAATAGTAGAACTTGCCAGAGGGGGACTTTCTTGGAGTGCTTGCAGTTCAGTTTTTTGTGTTTTGGGGAACCTTTGAAATGCTAGCTTGACGGCTTCTCTGCTAACAGCTCTAATTAAGATTTCCGCAGCCGAAGCCGCTTCGCCCAACATGGTTTGCAAGCTAGCTAGAGCGTGGCTGTAGGTGTCGCTACAAAGTAGTTCAGCTTCAATTTGGCCGAGAACAGATCTAAAACTTTCTTGAGAAACTTCAATAGTGTGATCCGTCACCCCAAAATAAGCATCGGGTATCAGTGCCATGATATTTATGTGGTCTTACTAAAAGGTATCTAACCAAGTTATTCGACAAGTTGGCAGTGATTCCGGATGTCGGGAGTGGGGGAGATGGGAGAGTGGGAGAGGGGGAGAGTGGGAGATGGGGAGATGGGGAGAGGGGGAGATGGAGATGGGGAGATGGGGACAGTGGGAGATGGGGACAGTGGGAGATGGGGACTACCAATGCCCAAGGCCCGATGCCCGATGCCCGATGCCCAATTCCCAATTCCCAATTCCCAATTCCCAATTCCCAATTCCCAATTCCCAATCCCCAATGCCCAATGACTACTGTTTGTTGATGCGATCGAGCAACCAAAGAGACCCGACAATTCCGACAAAGTGAGCAACACTAGCGTGAATGTTTGCCAGCACTACAAATATATCGAGTGGCTGAATGAATCGACTGAAATCGACTGCTGCGCCGAACAAAACTTGTGGCTGAGATATAGATTTCACGAATAGTGTACCGCCGATCGCCTCAGCTCCCAGCAGTGTCAGTAGCATTCCCGACAAATTACTCATAAGTGTCAACCGCACTTGTTGAATCGTGTCTGCCTTTTTGGGGCGGACATCGGTAGCGGGCGATCGTAGTTTTCTAGACAAGCGAGTAAAGCTAAAAGCCCGATACGCGCTGTAGCCCAGGGCTAAAAGCCCGCACACAGCCAACAATACACCTCCCCCTGTTCCAGCACTCGTCTGGCTCGTACCGGAGGCACCACTCGAAAAAGCAGACGGGATTGCCAGCAGCAAAATTAGCCCCGCCACCACTGCCAGCACTGCTTGTACCCAGAAACAAACCCAGCCTGCTGTACGGAGGGCAAAGGCAACTTTCTTTACGGCTACTGGAAGCTGATCGTTATCTAACTGATTTGTCATATTTTGAGCGGGTGTAATTGGTTGGGTGGAGTTGGGAGCAGTTTTTTTGCTAACAGGGCGGTTGACGACGGTTAACCCCATTTACAATAAAAGAACAAATGTTTAAGAATTGTAACTAACATTGAATTTCACATTTGAATAGCACTAATCGTAAGGTATCCAAAGCAATGGCACAACTACAACCCACCACTACTCCCAAGCTGCAACAGCCAAAATTTGGCTTCAACAGCTACGCCGAACGCCTGAATGGTCGAGCCGCCATGATCGGTTTTAGTCTAACTTTGATTATCGAGTATGCCACAGGTCAGGGTTTACTGTCCTGGTTGGGTCTCAACTAATTTTAGCAATGGCGCGGTCAGCTTCACACTCTGTCTTCAGAAAAACCGGGTGTGTGGGATATATTGACCGCGACAACTTGGGGAATTTATTAGAATGGTATCTTGAGATCGAAAATTGGATTGGATGAACTTGGCAATTTGGTCAGGCTCCCGTACAATTCCCCACAGGCGAGAAGATTAATGTAGGTTAAGCTAGTATTTGAGCTAGAAATCCCGAATGTTCCGCCAACTCTAAGTTTTTAGAGATTGTAGATAAATATAGAAAAGAGTAAAAAGCAATGAATGCTTCCTGGACGCGACTTTTAAGGTCTGCTTACCGTAGAGAACCTATTACCAGTTTTGTTGTAACAGTGGGCGTTGTCGATGCTGCGATCGGCAGTATCGGTGCAAGTGGTTCTTTATTGGCTTTTGGGCTGGGTACTGCTGGGGTGGCGATCGCCCTCCGATGGTGGCAGATTTACCGCTCAGAAGTCGAACAGCCGGCACCTGCTCCAGAATACTATCTCCCTCCTCAGTCTTCTCGACCCCAGTTGCCGATACTCAACAACGTGTCTAAGAAAAATCCTCCCTATTAAGCGTACTGAACACTGGAGAATCGAGCAGTAGAAAGATACAAAAAAGGGAAGGAAATGTGAGTTTCCTTCCCTTGATTGTTTTGTCTATCGCCTGACTGAGCATTTTGAGCCTTGAGCAGTTTTCGCAGAGTTTGCTGTCGCTTTTTGAGCTGTCGAGCCCTGGCTGTGCCACCTTTACCTTTGGAGTTTCTACCCTCGCTGCGGGGAGACTCCCAACTTTTTAGTCTCATGTTGTTATTTTAATAGACTACTTTTATAATACACCGTGGCTATTTCACTGTCAAGTAGTTTTGATATGTTTAACCATCCAAATATCTCCCAGGCATTTCAGCATCCATAAAAATTGGCAATGATGCCGAAGTGTTCGCACTATCTGGCAATTGGGAAACAAATTTTAGATGAAGTGACCTTTCAATTAAAGAAAATCCTAAATTGTAGAAATCCTGAATTATTTCAGCTTTCAAGAAAATTTCATTTTGTTCTAAATATAGAGCATTTGTAGCAATGACAAGGCTGTTTCCAGTTTCCAAATTAGATATATAAACTTGGGCAAACACACTTTGAATGGTTTTCACCACCGCTGCATTAAACTCTGGTTTGTGAAAAAGATGAATAATCATAACACCTCCACTTGATAATCGAGCTTTGCAAAGTTTATAAAATTCTTGAGTCACCAAGGTGTAGGGCATATAACCGCTCCCAAAACCAGCATCTGTAATAATAAAATCGTATTTTACTGCTTGACTTTGTGCCTCCAAATATTCGCGTCCATCTTGAATTGTGACTTTCAGTCTGTCATCTAATTGAATGCCAAAAAACTTTTGAGCTACTTCTACAACTGTTGAGTCAATATCCGTACATTCGATAGTTGTATTAGGAAAGTAGTGGTGAAAGAATCTGGGAATTGTGCCGCCACCAAAGCCGACAATATAGATATTTTTTGGTTGACTTTTCCACGCTAATGCTAGCAACACTGCTTGGGCATAGGGAAAGATTAATTTCAAGGGATTGTTCAGGTCTAAGATAGATTGAGCTACATTTGTGATTAAGGTTTCTTGGTCTACCAAAAGCATTAGTATGAGAGATTTACTTTTATTGATAGCAATATAATTGTTTCTGGATATTTGCTGTTGAAATATGATGCCGTCTGGCTGTTGCTGAAGCCAATAGATTTGTTTTTGAATGACTTCTAAATTGCTTGCTTGCCAATCATTGCGATAATTAGTCATTGGTCAAATATTAAATTAAATTACTTTAAACCGAATAATAGGGCGATTCCTGCGATCGCACCAACCACCCCCACAACAGCCCTAATACTTACCTTTTCGCCCATCAGCATAGCCAAAGGCAGTATAAATAGGGGACTTGTGGAAGTGAGTGCTTGAGCAATGGCTGCGGGTGCATATTTCAGCGAAGTCTGTTGCAGAGAAATTCCGAGATAGGTTCCCAAAAAAGCTGCTAATACAATTGCACATAAGATTTTTGGCACTTTTAATTGTTTTAAACTATCGACATTTGCGCGATTTACAAACAACAACATTACGGCCATTCCCCCACTCAAACGTATTGCTGCTGTCCACAAGGGATCGATATCAATTTGAGTAAAAGCGGCGCGGGATAAAACAGCACCAGCGGCGTGACTTGTTTGTCCCAATAAACTAATGCCTAATCCTTGCCAAATATGGTTTGATGGTAAGTTTGTTTCGGCTGTTCTTTCGGCAATTACCCAACCGACACCGCAGATGGTTAAAAGAATTCCTATACAAGCGCTGATAGATAAATTTTCTTGTAAAAATATCCAACCAAATAAAGCGGTTAAAGGGGGGGATAGAGTTTCTAGAAGTAGGGCACGTCTAGCGCCCAAATATTTTAATACGACAAACCAAGCTGTGTCTCCAATCCCAATTCCTAAAGCGCCGCTGATCAGTAGCATTGCTAAAATATTGGGGTTGACGGCTGGTAAGGATTTGCCTAAAATGAGTATAGTGGCAAGGAGCATGAACAGTGCGATCGCGCCTTTGAGCAAATTCAGCACAACTGCGGGAATTTCCTGTCCTACTCGCTGCCAAATTGTCGAAGATAGTGCCCAGACAAATGCAGCACCTAAAGCGGCTATTTCACCCATAAATTAGTTGTTATTAGTTATTTGTTATTGGTTATTTGTTATATCAATTCCGGTTGCACCGGAATGATATAGAGGAGACGGCAGTGCCGTTTCCCTAGCCAAAATAACATTGTAGGGAAACGGCACTGCCGTCTCCTAATTTCCTATGCCCGATGCCCAATTCCCGATGCCCAATTCCCGATGCTCAATTCCCGATGCCCGATGCCCGATGCTCAATTCCCGATGCCCAATTCCCCATACCCAATTCCCGATGCCCAATATAGTTCACGGCCCCAGATAAATCTGGGGCCGTGAACTACCTACACCGACCTAGCGGTACGGTGTAGGCTTCCCAATTCATCAGCAACAGCCTCTACAGTCGTAGACTTACGCCCAAACCGCTTTGGTCTTACATTGCCTCCAAGGGCAGT
>JAYSVM010000006.1:0-29103 GCA_043718495.1 Oscillatoriales bacterium
AGGGCGGGTTTAGGAGATTGTGGGTTTTAGGCAATTATTTTTGGTGAACCCGCCCCTACAGGATGTGGGGTTAATCGGAAAATGATGAAAGAAAGAAAGAAAGGGCGGGTTTACGAGATTGTGGGTTTTAGGCAATTATTTTTGGTGAACCCGCCCCTACAGGATGTGGGGTTAATCCGAAAATGATGAAAGAAAGAAAGAAAGGGCGGGTTTAGGAGATTGTGGGTTTTAGGCAATTATTTTTGGTGAACCCGCCCCTACAGGATGTGGGGTTAATCGGAAAACGATCGCCCTAACTGCTGCAACCAACACTCAACATCAACCGCCAAGGTTTGACCCAATTCCAACAACTGTCGAATCACGGGCAACTCCCAGCCGCTGTCTGAGTCAACGGTATCTAGGTCAACAAGGTCGATCGCACTTTCGGTCGTCGAACCAGCTTGTCGTTGCAGCCAGCCCAAACACAGAGGCACAATTTGACTGTGCATCGAATCAAAATACAGTTCCTGCGATCGATCTAAACACAAACCCAGCCCCAGCCGATCGCCCACAGCAATCAAACGCTCAATGCTGCGAATATCAATTTCCAACTCAACAGGAGACAGCAGCGTCACATCAGAACCCTCTTGCAGTAGCGCTTTCAGAAACCGGTAAATCAGCTTTTCCAAAATGTGCCTGATTTCAGGAACCTTCAGCCGACAGCGGAGGTTGTTCGCTTCAGTCGAAATTGCCTCGATTTCCGCCAGCAGTGACTCCGCGTCAGCCGTTTCCCGTTCCAGGGCCTTCGCCGCCGTCAAACAGCGGTGTCCCAAAGCCACTTCCGCCGCCACCTGCAACTCCACAGGTACGACCAACTCGTCACGGTGAAAGGCCATCATCACGCCGTAATTTTCGCGGTAAACCTGAGTGTAAAGCTGATCCAATCTGGTCAAATTTTCCTGACTTAACAGTCGCACAATTCGGTGACGTTCTTCAGCGAACAAATCTCGTAAGCTAAAGGACTGATCCCCAAATAGGCGAACCATTTCCAGAATGGCGTGGGCTGCTGAAGCTTCTTGCAACACTCCAAACAGCCGTTGTTTCAGCATAGTGTAAGACCGATCGCTACCAAAAGGCTGAATACAGCAGTGGAAATCCCAGCCACCGAGGTGGAATGCGGCAAACACAAAAAGTTCTGTTTCTCGCGTAATTTCCGATGTTAACTGCAATTGACCTACGGCCAAAGTCATGGAACCCATGCGCTGAATCTGGAAATCTAGCTGCTGGGCCTGATAGCAGTAAACTCGTTGTTCGCGGGGATATTTGGCAAACAGGGAACTGATGGCGTAGTGGGCTGCAACTTGTTTGAGGCTGACTTGGGCTGTGGTAACGAGTTGGCGGTAAACTTCTGCCCCAGTTTGGAAGCATTCAACATTACTTGGTGCTAAGTCAAGCCGATCGACAAAATCCTTTTCTAACTGGATACCGCTAACTTCCGCAGCTAATTCCACCGCCCTAGCTGCATAGCGCAAAATCTGCACACCTTCGGGGCGAGATATTTCTTCAAAAAACCAGCCGCAGCTAGTGAACATCAACAGGGCGTGGCGCTGCATTTCCAGCAGTCGCAATGCGTCTACCTGTTCTGCTGCGTCTAGAGGGTGAATTTGATGTTTGGATAGGAAGTTGTCAACATTGGCCTGGGTGCGATCGCCTATAACATCAATATATTCATCTCGCGCCGCCCAGGGATCGCGAAATAACTTGCGCCCTGATTCTTCGTAAATGGGAATCAGTCGATCGCGCAACCAATTCAGAGTATCGCGCAAAGGCTTGCGCCATTTGAGATGCCATCCGCCACCACCACCGCAACCACAATCATCTTGCCAGCGATCGACCCCATGAGAGCAACTCCAAGCAGTCACAGGTTTCAGTTCCACTTCCCAATCACTGGGATTTTCGCTCAAATAGTGAGCAAAGTTCGTCACCGTCCAACCACGGCGGGGAAACTCTTCTGTAAAGGCGTAGGCGAGGCATTTTTCGGTACTGTGTTTGTGGTGTCCGAAAGTTTCGCCATCAGTGGCAACTGAGATTAATTGAGATTGTCGGTGATCCCCGCGCACAGCTTGACCCAAACGCCCCGCCAAATGGTTGCTGCTGCTGAGAACTTCGTTGAAGCCCATATCCCGCGAGATCGGGCCATCATAGAAAAAGATATCGATGTAGGGAGTATTAGTCGTTTCAGAATTGTGGCCGTTTCCGCGACTTAAGTTGTGACTGCTAAGCGGGGAGAGTTGGTTGGAAACCGCCAATCGCAGTTCTGGTTTCAAGTAGCAGCGGTAGGGGCGAGTTGGATCGATTTGACCGCCCCCGACTTCGCGCCATTCTGGATTGCTATTGTCATGGCTGGGAAGTTCGCGACAGCGTTCGGCTTGGGAGGGGGCCAGGACAATGAAACGAATGCCTTCAGCGACCAAAACTTCGAGGGTGGCGTAGTCTACGGCGGTTTCGGCGAGCCACATTCCTTCGGGATCACGATCGAACCTGGAACGAAAATCTGCAACTCCCCAGCGAATTTGGGTGTGTTTGTCTCGCTCGTTGGCAAGCGGCATGATGATGTGATTGTATACTTGGGCGATCGCATTACCATGACCATTGAGTCTTTGACAACTTTTGCGATCGGCTTCCAGAATCCGCTGGTAGACTTCCTCGTCATAGCGTTGCAGCCAACTCATCAGAGTCGGGCCGATGTTGAAGCTGAGATATTCGTAGTTATTGACAATTCCGGCAACTTCACCGCGATCGTTCAGGATGCGCGCAAAGGCGTTAGGACGATAGCACTCATTGTCGATGCGTTCGTTCCAGTCGTGGAACGGATGGGCGCTGGATTGGCGTTCGATCGCATCCAGGTAAGGGTTTTCGCGCGGTGGCTGATAAAAGTGACCGTGAACAGTCACGCACACCCCTGTGGCTGTCGCTGCCATATTTTGGATTGGAGGAGTTACCGTTGGCGAAGATAAAGGTAACAAAGCGGATTTAGTGTTAGAAATCGAAACCATGCGATCGAATCCTCAAGTAGTTAAAGACAACAAAAATCGCAAAATTAATTGCAGAAACTTTAGACAGCGGGCATTTCAGCGGAAGGTATCTGTCTAGGCTAATTATTGGTAAACGAGTTTAGATACATATTTAGTAGTGTGAGTCAAGCATTTGTTCCAAGATGGCAATCATAGATCCGTGGATTTTTCCGCAAATGCTTTGGTGTTGAGTTAGTTAAAAAATGTACTGTTCCTGCTTTCTGGCACTTTCGACCCATTTCAGGTTAGTGCTTGCAAGATTGTTGATGGAGTTTTTATTTACATGGCTGGATCTTAAAGTATAAACACTTAAATTGCAAGTTTCCGCCGCAAAAATTTAATGTTTGGCAATAAATCTCGATCTATGGTGTTTTGTAGGGGTATTCTGGGGGCGTAGTTTTCCTTGTGGTGCGTCTTGGACTGAAGCAGATGCTGTATTTGACGGTGAAGTGGGAGAGGCAAATTGCCAAAACTGCCAAGTTAGATGTGATAATTCAGGAAAATCTGCGGGGGTGGGATAATGAATAATCAGCTATTGTGTAAATGCCCAACTTAAAATTGTCGAGGTTTAAATAAGCGTGGATCTGAACACCCAAAAAGAGGAATTTAACTATGCTTATATCTATGCGGTAACAGCCGCTGCCGGTTACTCATTCCAAATAGCTCCACGTCCTTTAGATGCAGAGGGAGTTGACGTAATTCTTACAGGTTTGGGAGCGTCAAGATCAACGCGCCGCCCTCGCCTAGATGTTCAAATAAAATGCACCTCCAGAAATTTACTGGATCATGAAATTATCCGATATCCCCTGGAAGTTAAAAACTATGAAGAATTAAGGCTAGAAAACCCTTTTCCCGGATTCTCATAATCATTTTAGTACCCGAAAGCCAGGAGGATTGGTTGCGCCAATCTCAACAAGAACTCTGCCTTCGCTATTGTGGCTATTGGGTATCATTGCGAGGGCTACCTCCCACCCAAAATCAAAACACTGTCACTGTTCAAATACCCACACAAAACATTTTTAACAGGGACAGTTTAAAAACTCTTATGCAGCATATTGAATCAGGAGAACTCCTATGATAGTAACAGTCCGTGACCCCGATATTCTCAAAACATTAGAACCGCCTCAAGTCGCTGGTTACTTACAAAAACACGGATGGCAGGAACAAAGCCGAGACGCTGACAAATCATCTATCTGGACTCACAAAAATGAAGCAGGCGAAGACTATGAAATCCTGTTAGCTCTAAAACCAGAAGTCAGCGGTTTTGCTCTGCGGATGTACGAAGTCATGGAAACCCTAGAAATTGCGGAAAATCGTTCTCAAATTGAAATATTAGCAGACTTGATCACTTCGCTTCCAAATATTACATTACAGGGAATTGTTATGCAAATTCATACCCCAAATGCCCACAAATTAAGTGGCGAAATTACTCTTCTCGGCCTTGTCGCTGACAAATTGCGTAAAATTCAAACCTCACTCCGAGACAAAGATTATATTCTGGCTATTAAAGCCTATCAAGAACGCTTGCCTATTCTCTGTACTGGCGACTTAATCAAAGATGACAATGCCTTCACTCTCAAAAACCCCCGTAATTTAACCCTCGATGAATTGTGGTAAAAGTGACAGAGTTTGTCGAAGATATTTATTAGACGCCTTCCAAACAGATATCAAGTTCCCTAGCAAAGGCTTCCGGCGCATCCAGCATCAGCCAGTGTCCGGTATCGGCGATCGCAGTTGTTGTCAGTGTAGGGCGCAGGATGTGGAGGCTGAAGGGAAAAGCATTGGAGGGAGCAATAATCGCGTGGGCTCGTGTTCCAGGGGCTGCTAGGTAGCGATCGAGCGCATTGACTGCTTCAAAGGCAAACATACCACGATACATTCCAAACAGCCGATCGCGCGGAGTTGCCGCCAAATTAGCCAAAATGCGATCGCGCGTATCCGCCGTACTTCCCGTCAACCCATCATTAAAGCCCGCAGCCACCGCAGCCCGCCAATCCTCCGTCTCCAAAGCCTTCTGGAACGGGACAAGCCATGACTCGTACACCTCTACGGAGAGCTTGGTAAAGTCTCCAGGTGGGTCTACCAAGACTAACTGTGCGATGCGATGCGGTGCGATCGCCGCTGCTGCAAGAGCAATACAAGCACCGAAACTGTTTCCGACGATCGCAACTCGATCAAGTCCCAGTTCATCCAGCACCGCCAAAACATCCGCTGCACAAGAGACAGGGGCATAATTGCCATCCTCCGGCGCTGCCGAATCACCGTGTCCCCGCACATCCAGGGCGATCGTCCGTCGAATACCCGCTAGACGTGCCAACTGCGGCTCCCAGATGCTCGCCGAAAGCACCATACCGTGCACAAATACCACCGGTACAGCCTCCGATTCCTCAGTCGTCACAGGGGCGCTAGCTTCGAGAATGTGAATAGGCCCGATCGGTCCTTTGATAATTGTCGATCGCATAAAATCTGCTATTTTTGGAGTGCCTGCTGAAAAGTCTTAACTGCATCAACATGATTCACCATATTAATGCAACGTAACAACAAATCCAAATCGATTCCTTTCACCTCCTCACTACTAGAAACCTTTTCATAATGAAGTGCATCGCCCTCTCCCCGCAGGTGATAAACTTCTAATAATCCGTCTTCCCAAAACCATACTTCAGGAATTTTCAGTCGCTTGTATGCCTCTAGCTTGTCAATACCGCCACTGGAAAACACGATCTCGATCGCCAAATCGGGTAGCCTGCGACCAGGAGCAAGTTTATAAGATTCATCGGCCTCTCGCTTCACTTGGACAGTTTCACTTTCCAGAGTCATTGAGCCAGTTGGAGTAAAGTCAAACCCCGCCATCAGCAGGTAAAGCTCCAACAATCCAGCAATCCTCTTTTTAACGGTTTCGTGGGGTTCTCCCGGCATTAGTTTAATCTCCAAAATTCCATCCAGGAAAGAAAGTCGATATCCTGGACGGTCTAACAATTGCTCAACTGCTTTGAACTCTCTCCAAGTGAGTCCCTCAAACAAAAGGGGTGATTCCTTTCTGGGTGGTGCGATGGTTGCTGCGGTCATTTGATTCTCCAGTCTATTTCCAGATGAGAAGCGATCGGGTTTGAACGGCGATTTGTTTATTATATCTGAGATCTTGAACCATTCTCAATTAGCCTTTTATGGACGGGCAGGATGCCCATCCCACAAGAAAATTCACTCTTTGTGGAACGGGCTTCTAGCCCGTTGCTGACATTGGTGCAAGATGTGAGTCAAATCGGAATCTGCACCATAAACTCCGTCCCCTCATCCAGATCCGAAACACAACTGATTTGACCTCGATGTTTTTCCACTACAATATTATGACAAATAGCCAACCCTAAACCGATACCACTTCCGACTGGTTTTGTAGTGAAAAATGGGTCAAATATCTTGTCACGCACTTTCTCACTCATCCCGCAACCGTTATCAGCAAAAATAATCACAATGGTACTATAAATCGCTAATGGCGATTCCGAAAGATCCATTCTTGTACTGATTGTAATCCGGCGCGGGGATGATGTAGCCTCCAAAGCATCAATAGCATTAGTAAGTAAATTCATAAATACCTGATTCAACTGACTAGCATAACATTTTATTTTTGGTAATTGACTATAGTCTTTAATTACCTCAATTTCATTGCCATTGTTTGAGTCATTGAGTTTGCTTTGTAAAATCAATAAAGTATTATCAATGCCTTCATGAATATCCACTGACTTATACTCTTTTTCGTCAAGGCGGGAGAAGTTTCTCAAAGACAACACAATCTTGCTAATCCGAGATGCGCCATCTTTCATCGACTTCAACAGTTTTGGATAATCATCTGCAATGAAATCGAGATCAATATTATCCAATTTTTGCCGAACTTCTGCTACTGGTTGGGGGTAGTTCTTTTGGTACAATGCGACTAGATGAAGCAAATCTCGCGCATAATCCATTGCTACAGTAGTATTGCCGTAGATGAAGTTGACAGGATTGTTGATTTCGTGAGCAACCCCTGCCACTAGCTGACCTAAAGAAGCCATTTTGGCCTTCTGTACCAACTGAGCTTGAGTATTTTTGAGTTCAGTTAAGGTTTCTTCAAGTTGCTCGGCGTAGGATTGAATTTCTTGATAAATTTGGGCTTGTTTAATCGCAATTGCTACAGAGTCAGCCACTGCACAGAGTAATTCTACTTCAAAAACTTGCCAGTAATACGATCGATTTTCTTTCACCACACAAACACTACCCCAGACTTTTGAGTCAACCTTGAGCGGCACGAACAACCATGCGCCAGGGGATAGTTTAGTTAAGCGTTGTTTGATTTCGTTAGAACAAGTATTAGTATCATCAATTTTGACAATTTCTGATTGCTTGATTCGATCGGAAATTTCATTGTTTTTATCAGAAATTTCTAGTCCTAAAGTTGTCTCTAACTGCGTGGAATCATAATACTCCGATATGTTAATCCACAGTTGTTTTTCTGGCAAGTATTTGGCAATAGCAACACGGTCTACCCCTAGGCTAATCGCAATTTCGCGGGTGGCCGTGGAAAAAATAGTGTTTAACTTCAGAGAACTGCGGATAGATTGAGTTAGTTGATTGAGTAACTGCTCTTTTTGAAATTGCTGTTTAAACTTTTCTTCAGCCAGTTGTCGCTGAAGGATTGAACCTAGTTGAGTAGCTAGAGCATTAATCAATTCAATCAAGCGGTGTTGAGAGGGGAGCGGTATTTTAGTAAAAAATATTAAAATTGCCACCACCCGCTCATCAACTAAAATTGGCACACCAAAACCAGCTTTTAGTCCTGCTTTTGCCGCTATTTGATTGCGTAAAAAAACTTGCTCTGGCTCCAGGGAAATATCTTGTAACCACTCGGATTGCTTGGATGACCAAATTCTACCTGGTAGTCCAATATTCAGAGCGAATGTTATTAGTAAACTTTGGGAGCGGTAATCTAATAAACTGGGTTCATTTGTATAAAAGCTTCGACTACACGTTAAAACTTGTTCATCAATGCTGGGAATCCAAGCTTCTGCTAAATCCCAATTAATGAACTTGCAACAAGAGCGCAGCATAATGGATATTGATTCTTCAAAATCCTTTGATTCAGCCAGGGCGAAAGTAGTGGCCAGCAAAAATTGCGTTTCTTCTTGGGCATTTTTTCTGTCAATAATTTCTGATTCTAAGTTTTGATTCTGTTGTTGTACTTGTTGAAGTAACCGACGTTGAATAAGTTGATTGGAAACACGGGCGAGAACCTCTTGCTCATGAAACGGTTTGGTAATGTAATCTACTCCGCCGACTTCAAAAGCTTTCACCTTATCAAATACTTCATTTAAAGCACTAATAAAGATCACAGGAATGTCTTTGGTTTTGGGAGAAGCTTTCAATGCTTGGCAAACTTCATAGCCGTCCATTGTGGGCATCATGATGTCCAGCAAAATCAAGTCAGGAGGAGTTAAATCGATCGAACGCAGGGCTAGTTGACCATTGGGGGCGGTGCGTGTTTTGTATCCTTGTTCAGATAGTATTTGAGCTAAAAGTTGCAAGTTCGTGGAAATATCATCAACAATTACAATGTTTCCTTTTACGGAATGATATAGCTGATGATTCATATCTAATTAATTTCTGGTTTGATCAGATCTAGTATTTGATTGAACAGAAAGTCGTTAGCTAAAGCCGTGAGAGCGTTGGCTAAAGAGTCATTTCGATCGCGAATTTGCTCAATTTGGGTGAGGATTAACTCTAAATCACACTCAATTGTGGCTTGTTCTAAGGATGCCACCCAATCCGCAGGCAAACCCGCAAGGGCTTTTGGAGTCAGGGCTTGTATTTGAGTTAACTCTGGAGCGCTTTGAGGCTCATCGTAAATGTAACGCACTCCTAGATGTTTGTGAAGGGCATCCAAGATTTCTGCCTCTCGAAACGGTTTGCGGATAAAGTCATCGCAATCATCAGAGAGAACCACTGTTCGGGCTTCCTCGGCACTGCTGGCACTCACGGCAACAATGGCGGTAGCTTGACCTTTAATGTTAGCTTTAATACGTTTTGTCGCCTCATATCCATCCATGATGGGCATCCGCATATCCATGAAGATTAAGTGGGGTTCAAAATTAGCCCATACTTCAATGGCTTCTATGCCATTACTAGCTTCTTCAAGCTCAAAATCGAAACGGTTGAGCATTTTGACTAGGAGTTGGCGCAAATCTGCGCGATCGTCCACAATCAGAATACGATAACGTAGCTGGTTGGGTTCAAGGGCGATGACTTGACGCGATAGCTGTTTGGGTTTAATGCTAGTGGCATCAACCACGTTGATGGGGATATCGAAGGTGAAGGTAGTGCCAAATCCGACTTGACTGCGGACTGCGATGAGGCCACCCATCAGTTTGACAAACTGTTGGCTAATCACCAATCCTAAGCCCGTTCCTTGTTGGTAGGATGCCCCAGCTTGGGTTTGCACAAAGGCTTGAAAGAGTTTGTCTAACTCATCAGGAGCCATACCACAACCAGTGTCTTCTATTTCAAAATATAAGTGTGAATTGGGAATTGGGGATTGGGAATTGGGAATTGGGAATTGGGGATTGGGAATTGGGGATTGGGAATTGGGGATTGGGAATTGGGGATTGGGGATTGGGGATTGGTCATTTTTATGGCTCACAACTGAACTTATTCTTACGGAAATTCCTCCTTCTTTCGTAAATTTAAGAGCGTTAGAAAGCAGATTAATTAAAACTTGGCGCAACTTTACTTCATCAATTTGCACGTAGGGGGGGACATCGCTACCACAGTGAAATATTAACTGCAATTGTTTGTCCTGGGCCTGAAGTTGGAACATTTCTTCCACTTCCTTCAGCAGGCTTTTCAATTCAAACTCTGTTGGGTTAAGGGTAATGCGTCCTACTTCTATTTTTGCTAAATCCAATACTTGATTAATGAGAGTTAGTAAGTGTTCTCCGCTGCGGTTGATGATGCGGAGATTTTCTTGATCTTGGAGATTGAGGTTAGTAGAGTGCTGCATCAATTGGGAGAAGCCAAGAATTGCGTTGAGGGGAGTACGCAATTCGTGGCTCATATTTGCCAAGAAGATGCTTTTAGCACGGTTAGCTGCTTCTGCTGCTAGGACGGCTTGTTGGAGTTGTATTGCCTGCTTTTGAGTCGCTTCGAGTAATTGAGCTTGTTGTAGGGCAACTCCCAGTTGAGTGCTAATGTGCAGCGCAATATTGATTTCTGCTTTGCGCCAAACGCGCGGCATGGAATTTTGATAACTGGCGAGTAAACCCCAAATTTGACTGCCGCAGAAGATGGGGACAATTGAGTAAGATCTGGCCTGAAACCGCTCTAATAGTTCGACGTAACAAGGAGTAAAGTCAGCGTTGTAAATATCTTCAACTATGCGGTAAAGTAGACCTTGATTATAAATACCGCCTTGATTTTCTTGTATGTAGGTATCCACGACTTGTTCGCTGGAGCGTTGCAGGTTTTTTACTTGACAATTTGCGTCTTTGAGGAGATTGTCAGGAAAATTTCGATCGTCCCATCGTAGAACCAGAGGTATCCAGCCCTCCGCCACGGACTCGGCAACAAATTCCCCGCTCCAATCAAGATTAAAGCGATAGATAGCGACCCGATCGCATTTGAGGATTTGTCGCAGTTCACAGGTTGTAGTATTGAAGATAGTCTCGATATCTAAGGACTGGCGCATTCGATCGATCGATCGGGTGATGGCTTGTTCTCGTTCTATGCTATCTTGCAAAGCTTCTTCTGCGTGTTTGCGATAGCTGATGTCACGAGCAACCCAAACTACAGAACGATTTGGCAGTGGCGAAATATTAGCTGCAAACCAAATTTCTTGGTTATTAATCCGTAGGCTATAATCGAAATGAACAGTTTGTTGGGTTTCTAATGCCTGTTGAATTTTTGCGAACCAAATATATTCGGTTTCTGGTTGAAAAAATTCTATAACTGTTAAGTAAAAATCATTCATATCGCAGGCGTACAAGCTAGTCGCCTTTGTCGGTATAATTTGTAAATTTTTCTGTTCATCAATGATTAGTACAATATCGGCTATCGACTCGAAGATTGTATAAACTTGCTGAGTAGAACTGTCCAGCTTACCTTCTAGCAAAGTACGGTTGATAATTTCACTCTGTAATTTGTCGCTAGTACGAGCTAATGCTGTTTTTTGTTCAATGGCTTCGGCTTCTAGGGCGCGACTGTAGTCAACCAATATTTTTTCACTTTGTTTGCACTGGGTAAGGTCAGTGGGTTCAATTTGTACAATTTGTTCCGATTCACTTTTGGGAATATTTTTAGTAGCATTATGCAAATGCCGGATGGGTTTTGTTATCCATCTAGCGGTCAAAATGCCAATAATGGTAGACCACAAAAAAGCGACTATACATAGGATGATGGTAGTGCGAATATTGGGATCAATATGCTCAAAAAGTTCTGATTCTAGGACTAAACTTATACTGAGAAAATCTCCGCAGTATTGGTGAAGCAGAGGAGTTGGTTGCATAAAATGACGCTCTGCTTTGATGAAAAATTGGAGTTTATCAAGTAGGGACACGGCAGTGCCGTTTCCTTGCCTCAAAATAATTATTAGAGGAGACGGCAGTGCCGTTTCCTTGCCTCAAAATAATTATTAGAGGAGACGGCAGTGCCGTTTCCCTACGTCAAAATTATTGTGTAGAGGAGACGGCAGTGCCGTTTCCCTACTTCAAAATTATTGTGTAGAGGAGACGGCAGTGCCGTTTCCCTACTTCAAAATTATTGTGTAGAGGAGACGGCAGTGCCGTTTCCCTACCTCAAAATAATTATTGGAGGACACGGCAGTGCCGTTTCCCTACTTCAAAATTATTGTGTAGAGGACACGGCAGTGCCGTGTCCCTACTTCAAAATTATTGTGTAGAGGAGACGGCAGTGCCGTTTCCCTACCTCAAAATTATTGTGTAGAGGAGACGGCAGTGCCGTTTCCCTACCTCAAAATAATTATTGGAGGACACGGCAGTGCCGTTTCCCTACCTCAAAATATCGTGTAGTCCTAATTCGGATTTCAGCATCGCCTGATTAATTGTAGTTGACACGGCAGGTACACTGTCCTGATGGTTCGATGGTTAGACACTTCTGCTATCTAGTATCACCTTAAACCGGCTAATTTGGCTAAAACTGCTACGAATTGAGCGGGTTCGATCGGCTTTGTTAAACGCTCGTCATAGCCGGCGTCGATCGCCTCTTTGCGGTCTTCATCCCTAGCATAAGCTGTGAGCGCTACGGCGGGCAAGTGCTTGGTGAGCTCGGATTCGGACGATCGAATTTTGCGGATGAGAGAGTAACCATCCTCGATCGGCATACCGATGTCACTGACCAAAATATCCGGCTGCGAATGTGCTAAAATCTCGATCGCCTCCGCCACCGAACTAGCCGCGATCGCACTTGCGCCCCATTCCGAAAGCATCACAGTTAACAACTGACGGTTGTCAGGTTCATCATCAACTACCAAGACCTTCAGCCCAGCCAGGATTCCAGGAGGGAATGGCTCAGAATTTCCAACCCTTCTCAACCGTGACTTCTGACTTTTCGGCTGTTTAAGCGGTAATTTTACCGTAAATGTAGCACCTCGATTTTTACCAGGACTTTCGGCTATGACACTGCCACCGTGGAGTTCCACCAAGTGCCGGACAATTGCCAATCCCAATCCCAAACCGTTGTCAGTCCTAGTAATTGAGCCATCAGCTTGGCGGAAGCGATCAAATACATGGGGGAGAAACTCAGCAGAAATACCCTTCCCAGTATCGCTAACTTGAATTTGCAAATAATTGGCCATTGGTAGCGCAAAATCGGCGATTGAACATTCAACATTTTTTGACAAGCGCAATTCTACAGTGCCCCCCAGTGGCGTAAACTTGACAGCATTAGTCAGCAAATTCGAGACTATCTGCTGCAACCTGTGGATGTCCCCCCAGATCAATCCGAATTTGGGATCAAGTTGTGAGTTCACAGTTACAGACTTAGCCTGCGCGGAGAAACAAACTGAATTCATCGCCACCTCGATCGTCTTGACGATATCCAACCAGCCATTTTTCAGAGACAACTTGCCTTGAATAATCCGGGAAACATCGAGCAAATCTTCTACCAACTGCGTCTGTACTCTCCCCTGACGCTCGATCGCCTCCAAGGCAATGGCTAAAGTCTCTGCCGTATACCTGCCACGGCGAAGCACCTGTGCCCAGCCCATAATCGCATTTAAAGGGGTTCTGAGTTCATGGGAAAGGGTCGCTAAAAACTCATCTTTGAGGCGGTTGATCGCTTCGGCTTCGGCCCGCGCAGCCCGTTCGCGATCGAGCAATTGGGCACGTTCTACCTCTGCTTGTTTGCGATCGCTGATATCAGCAATAATCGACATACAATTAATATTACCATTGCCATCGGGAACGGGAGTTGCCCACAAACCAATGTCGATTTGACTACCGTCTTTCCTTTGGCGTTGAGTTTCCATTCCGGCGATCGCATTTCCGGCCCGAATCTGTTTCAACTTAGCCTTGAATTCTGCTCCCTTGTCGGGGGAAATGCTGGGCAAAAATTGACCTATGACTTCTGACTCTTTCCAACCAAAAATCTTTTCTGCCGCTGGATTCCACAGTTTTACGACACCGGATTCGGCACTAAAAACGGTAATTCCTAGAGGACAGGCTTGAATCAAAGCCTCTAAAGTTTGATTTATTTCTGATCGCGCTGCTTCTGCTTGTTTGCGATCGCTAATATCAAGAATAAAGAACGAACCTTTGTCTTTGGATCCTTGGAAATGTGCGCCACCGACCAAAACAGGAAAGTGCGAACCATCTTTGCGGATGTATTCTTTTTCAAAAGGCTTGCAACTTCCGAATGCTTGGATTTGATCCATCGCCATGCGATCGAGGTATTGGTATTCCGGTGGCGTGAGTTCTGGCCAGCGAAGGTTTTCCGAAACTAACTCTTCCCTGGTATATCCAATCATTTCTAGTAAGGCATCATTAGCTTCAGTAATTGCGCCTTCTATATCCCAGAAACCAATACCAGCCATGTTCGATTCCACCACACTGCGACACCGTATTTCGCTTTCTCGCAAAGCTATTTCTGTCTGTTTAGCTATGGTAATATCAGTGAGAATTATCCCGGTTCCAATTGTTTCTCCGTTTTCATTTTTCACTGGATAGTAGTTGCCTACCCAATGTCCAAAATATCCCGGTTTTCCTTTAGATTCACCGCTAATCTCTACGTTCAAAATCGGCTGACCGGTTTCCAAAACTTGCTGGATTACAGGTGCAAATTGGGCCGCAGATTCTGGCAAAAGTTCGCGGAAGTCTTGACCCAAGTGTTGTTCGGTGGTTAAACCATTCAGTTCTGCTAAGACTTGATTGATGCGAATATAGCGCATTTCGCGATCGAGAAAACAAATCCCTAAAGGAGATGCTTCCAACAGCGAGTCAATTAAGGCAAAGGATTCGGATGTTTGAGCCAGTGCTTGCTGCGCTTCTGCATAAAGCCTAGCGTTGTCCATGGCGAGGGCGACGTGGTAAGCTAGGTCTTCTAGCATTGCCAAATCTTCGGAATTGTAGTGGCGGCCAGACTTAGATGTAAAGCAGCTAATAGCGCCGATTACCCGTCCCCGCGCCGTCATTGGTACGCAAGCATGGGAGCCTATATTCAGCGATCGCAATACTTCTAATTCTGCTTCATTTTCCGCTCCTGCGACTAGAATTTCCTCATTAACCTCAGTAATTAGTTCAGATTTTCCCGTGCGTATCACTAGCGGATAGCCATTCAGACAATTATTGTCGATCGGGTTTCGCACACTCAACTTATTCATCGCATCCAGCATGGAGGCTTCTGCGTGAGCAACAGCCACTAGGCGAACTTTGCCATCGATTTCATCGGTCAGATGAATATAGCACCCCTCTGCTGCCGTTTCCACAGCCAATTGTGCGACATTTTGCAAGACTGTTTCCCCATCAAAGCTAGCAGCGAGCATTTTGCTGACTTCTGCTAAAAAGTGCGATCGCTCTTGTTCTATTTCCGCTTTTTCCCTAGCTGCTTGCTCTATAATCAATTGCGCTTTTTGAACTTCTGCAACTTTCAGTTCGGTGATATCTCGCGCTACAATTAAAGCATATTGAATTGCACCTTCAGAGTCAAATTCAGGAACTACACGAGATTGATAAGTTCTGAGTCCGCTGCTTGATGGCGATTGAAACTCTATAATTTCTTCTTCACCAGTGTCTAAAACTTTGTAGAGAGTTTCATCCCAGATTTGGCAAAGTTCTGGAGGCATTCCGATTTCTTGACTGGTTTTACCGACAAAAAATGAAACTGGTTGTCCTTGAATTCTTTCTACCGCTTGATTGACATAAACATAACGTAATTCTTTATCAGTACGAATAATGATATCTGGCGTATTTTCTAACAGTGTTCTCAGTTGCTGTTCGCTGGTAGATAAAGCAGCTTGTGTTTGTTGACGTTCTGTGACATCTCTCACTGTACCGACGTGTCCCATCAATTCACCAGAATCGAAAAACATGGGGGAGCAACTAACGTTAACCCAATGGACAATTCCCTCGGATATTTGCAAGCGATATTCCATCGCATATTCTCCACCTTCGCGAGTATAATCCAGCCACTGAGTCAACACTATCTCCCTGTCTTCAGGGTGAATAAAATTCTGCCAACCACCGTCTAAAATTTCTTCAAAACTCATGTTATAAATAGCCTGACATCGAGGGTTTGTGTAGGTATAGTCCCCCTGAATATCCGCCAAAAAAATCCCCATCGGCGAACAAGAACTTAAGGAACGAAATCGTTCTTCTTGAGCTTGCAGCGCTTCCTTCGCTACTGTCAATTCTGCCGTTCGCTGTTTCACTCTCATTTCTAGCTCAGCATAGGATAAAGCCAAGGCTATTTCTGCTTGCTGGCACTCGGTAATATCAATACCAGTTGCTACGACATATTCTACCAAACCGTGGCTATCAACAATGACTGTATTTGACCAATTAATTAACCGCATCTCACCATTTCTGGTTAGCCAATAATTTACATATTGGCTGACACCATCTTCGGCATTTAGTTTGGTAAAAATTGTTTTAACAGGGTTTAATTCTTCGGAGATTAAGAATAAATCCCAAACAAATTTATTTTCCACCTCAGCAAATGAATAACCTGTGATTTTTTCACAAACTTGGTTGAAGCGAATGATGCGTCCTTCCTTGTCAAGAACTACTATCAAGCAAGCTGCCATGTCAATCACTTTTGAAATAATATCTCGTTCTGTTTGTAGTTCTTTTTCTGTAGACTTCAATCCAGCAAACCAAGCCGTAACCATTGCAGTGGCAAAAAATAATATCCCAGAAGTAGACTTGAATGCAAACAGTAACAAAATACTCAGCAGCAGAGCCGTACCAGTGGTAAATCTAGAAATGCTGTAAGGCTTAATTGGAAAATACGGTACCTGAAACAAGCTCATTTTTGTTGACCTATGCCGAGGGAGGTATTTTTTTATATATAAATAAATATTAAGAATAAATATTTCTTTTTTACCTAGCAAACCATATTTTTTTGCCGCTTGCCATCATCCCTAAGACTGATTGGAAGAAGTCAGTCATTAGTCATATCAATTCCGGTTGCGTCAGGATATAGAGGACACGGCAGTGCCGTGTCCCTACCGTCATTCCTTGTAGGGACACGGCACTGCCGTGTCCTTGGCACTGGCATCTCCTTGGCTCTCCCACTCTCCACTCTCTCCCTTTCCTTGCTATTCTGGACAAGGGAACAAATTGGATAGGCTAATTTTTGGGAGTAACTTAGGGTGAACAACCAACTGGCAAAAATTATCGGGTTATTTTTCGCAGCAGCAATTACGTTCGGATTCATAGGTTACGCACTTCAAAATCCCAACTCTGTCAGCAACTCAGTTATGTCGATCGGCTTTTCCAATACTACCATCGCGGCATTAGGTGCGATCGACAACAAACGCGACCAGATTTATCTCAACGGCATCTGGCAGTTTGTCCCCGCCATCGGCAACCCCCAAAATCCTCCCCCATCCCCAAGCTGGGGATCCATCCAAGTTCCCGGAAACTGGCAAAAAGAAAAAAACGAATCCACACCAGGAATCATTTCCCGTGGCACCGGCCCAGCTTGGGAAAAATTCAACAGCCAACAACTATCAAAAGCTTGGTATCAGCGCAAAATCGAAATTCCAACTGACTGGAAAAATCGCAGAATATTCATCGACTTAGCCAGAGTCAGTACCGATGCAATCATCTTTATCAACGACATTAACTGCGGTCAAATCGAATGGCCCTACGGCACGATTGAAATTACGAAAGTAGCACAACCAGGTCAAAACACAATATCTATTTTAGTCGCAGCAGTCTCCGACGAAAAAGACAAAACCGTGATCATGGGCCCCACAGAAATCTACACCACAAAATCCAATCTACAATCGCGAGGAATCATCGGCGAAGTCCGAATTTTCAGTCTGCCACCAGGCCCACTAATTAGCGATGTATTCGTTCAAACTTCCACCAGAAACCAGCAAATTAAATTAGATGTAGAACTGAAAGACATTAAACAAAACGGTCAAATTCAGCTTGTCGCTCAAATGCTCGACGAAAAGGGCAAAGTAGAGCAAAAATTTACAGGCACTGCCCAAGTTCAAGCTGAACCAATTCAAACCGTAAAAGTCCAGTGGGATTGGAAAAACCCCCGCCTTTGGGATGTTGGTAAACCAAACCTTTACACCATGAAATTAGAAGTAAAAGGAAGTGGCATTAATACACAGTATCAACAACCCTTCGGCTTCCGAGAATTTTGGATAGAAGGACGTAAATTTTTCTTAAATGGCACAGAATTTCGTCTCCGGCCAACCTTGCATCACGATAGTTGGGAAAGCGGCACTGTCGAAGGTTCCGATAAATTAATTGAAGGCTACAATAAAGCTGGTTTCAATATAGTAGAAACCTGGCCTTGGAATCACGACGAACGGGGAAAGTGGCACTTCCGAGAACTGCTTGCCGAAAGAGCAGACCTCAAAGGCTTTCCAGTTATGGCACCCGCTTTAGATATTAGTTTACTCGCTTCAAATAGAAGTTGGAACAACCGCCCAACCAGAGACCGCTGGAAATCGCGAATGACGACAGAAATGCGTCGCTATCGCAATCATCCATCAATATTAATGTGGGCCACAAGTCCGAACTTCTTCGGAAATACCGATGACCAAAATCCCCGTCGTATCGGTAAAAAAGAAGTAGCAGGAACTCTGGATAAAAATCGTTTGCGGGACATTACAACCTTGGCAAATGAATCCTTTGCCAGCATGAAATCCGTCGATCCAACTAGACCTGTGATGGTACACCAAGGCGCGAACTTTGGTGATGTTTATGCGTTAAATTCTTATTTGAATGTAATTCCATTGCAAGAAAGAGAAGAATGGATTTCTGAATGGAGTAAAACTGGAGAAATGCCATACATGGTAGTGGAATTTGGGACACCACTACACGCCACAATGATGCGAAGTCGAGCGGGCTTTCAAAAAGTGATTGTTAGCGAACCTTTGATGACAGAATTTGCAGCAATTTATTTGGGAAAACAATCCTATGAACTAGAGTCTACCGCCTATAAAAATAAAATTCGTGAGCAATTTGTCAAAGGTCAAGAATATAAAAGTTGGCATCTTAATAAAGAGTTAGATTTCTCACCAGCTTTTCAAAAGTTGCAGCAGTTATTCAGTACGAATACTTGGAGAAGTTGGCGGACTTTTGGGATGTCTGGCGGCATGATTCCTTGGAATGATGGACATGGTTGGCAAGTTTCGGATGCTGGTAAAACTAAGGTAGATATTGGAGAGTTTCAACCGGGAAGGCGCGGTGTTTATTTGAAACAAGTCTCCAAGAAGATGCTATATCATTTGCAACCAGAAGCTTACATCACCCACCCTAGCGGCGAGGCAATTATGAAGAATAACGGCCCGACTTTGGCTTGGATTGCTGGTTCTAGTCCAGCTTTTACTGCTAAAGATCACAGTTTTTGGGCGGGGGGAAAACTGGCGAAACAAGTAGTATTAATCAATGATACTAGGGCGAAACAAAATTTTACTTTTAGTTGGCGGGTTTTGCTGGGGGGACAAGAGGTTGGAAAGGGCGAGAAGCAAGGAACTATTGACACGGCAAGGACGCTGTTTTTCCCGATCGCGCTGAAGTTACCAAATGACATCTCAGGTAAGGCTGATGGCGAAATTAGCCTAACTGCGAAAATAGGCGATCGCACTCACGATGACATT
This sequence comes from Oscillatoriales bacterium, assembly GCA_043718495.1. Taxonomy (GTDB): domain Bacteria; phylum Cyanobacteriota; class Cyanobacteriia; order Cyanobacteriales; family Microcoleaceae; genus Microcoleus. Next base: position 19,372 of record JAYSVM010000006.1, read on the forward strand.
TTCGCCTTCCGGGCTTTTGGCACTCCCACCAAAATCCAGGATAAGCTGGCAATATTTGACCCAGTTGGCAAAACATCGGCGATGTTAAAACAGTTAGGTTACGAACTTGTAGCGTGGAACGGTTCGCAAGTTTCATCATTATTAATTATAGGTCGAGAAGCATTTTCTAGCGGGCAAAATCTGCCAGGAAATTTAGAGACTTTTGTGGGAAATGGCGGGAAAGCAATTGTGTTTCCCCAGCGGCGAGAATGGCTACGAGATAAGGGTTTACGAGTTGCAGAACATATTAGTCGTCGCGTCTACCCAATTGATAGTAGCCACCCAGTAGTTAGCGGGTTAGATGAAGCAGATTTGCGAGATTGGACTGGGGAAAGTACATTGCTTGAAGCTTACCCAGATACAGTTCAAAAACCCTCAAGATTGAGTCCGGCAAATACGCCTTGGTATGGCTGGCATTGGGGTAATCGCGGTGGTGTCAGCAGCGCTTCTATTGAGAAACCACATCATAGTTCTTGGCGACCAATTTTAGAGTCTGAGTTTGATTTGGCTTATTCGCCACTGATGGAATTGGACTATGGAAAAGGGCTGTTAATTTTAAATCAGTTGGATTTGGAAGACCATTTTGCTGCGGATCCTGGGGCGGCGCAATTAGCCCAAACACTTGTGAGTTATGGAATGGATTTTGTTGTTTCTGGGAAACCGAATCAGGTGGTATTAATTGGGGGAGATGGAGATGCGAAGAGGTTAGACAGTTTGGGGGTAATTTATCAGCGGGCTAATGGGCTTTCTAAAGATGTTGGTTTGGCGATTGTGGGAGCCCAAGCGAATGTGAAAGATGCTGATTTACGCAGTTATTTAAATGGTGGTGGTAAGGCGTTTTTCTTGCCGCGACAAGTGCCTGTTGCGGGTTTGGGCGTGGGTTTACAACAATCGAAGGATTTCGGGGGTTCCTTGGTGGTTCCGGCTTGGGACGAGGTGAAGGGGGTTAGTGGTTCCGATTTGCGATCGCGCTCTTTTTATGATACTTGGTTAATTAAGTCTGGGGGAGAAATCGGTGCTGACGGTTTGTTAAGTCGGGTACAAGTTGGCAAGGGCGTGGCGATTTTTTCTCAGATTGACCCGGATAGTTTGAATGCTGATGCTAAGACTTATTTGCGTTTTACTCGCTGGCGGCAAACTCGCGCAAATGCTCAGATTTTGGCTAATTTGGGGGCTAGTTTTAAGACAGATGGGGTTGTGTTTAATGGTTCGAGTCAGGAGTTTTATCACTCGGATTATAAGACTAATTTTGAGGATGGGGATGATCCTTATCGGTATTATAGATGGTAAGTAGAAGGAAGAAGGAAGAAGGAAGAAGGAAGAAGGAAGAATGTATGAGTATCCAGCAGTAATTTCATAGATTCCCTGTCCAAAATTCGTCTGGTAACGGTTCATCAAAATCGTCGCTTGTCCAAATTGCTCCTGCGTGCAATCCTGCTGTACGCTGTTTAGGTAGGGACGCGATCGGCGCTAAACGGACAAGGGGAATACCGCCTTCTGTGAGAACAACCTCTATGCCTTTAAGTGCTAGAGATAGTAACTCTTTTAAATTTGTCTGCGCTTCTTGCACGTCTACTGTTTTTGTCAGCATTGCTGTTATCCAAAATTGCTGATTTTATTATACTGTTAAATATCACAGGTCAAAGTGACGGCGGAAGCGGGGGTCTAGTTTGTCGGTTTTCCGTTGGTTGCAGGTGCAGCAGAGGGTTTGCAGGTTGCTGATGTCGTTGCTGCCGCCACGGGCTAGGGGGATGATATGATCGATCGACAGTTGGGTTTCTTGTTTGGTTTGGCCGCAACCTTGGCACTGGTATTTGTTGCGGGTGAATACATATTTTCTGACTTCTGGAGGAATGGGGATTCTAGGGGTTTTGGTCATGAATTGTTCGGTTGATTTTCATGGTTTAGTAGTTGGCGGCGCAAATCATCGAGGGGTGATTCTGGCGCGCTGATTTCTGACTCGTTGTTTTCTGGTGTTTCTTCAACTTCTGGTTCGTCTGGGCAAAATTCTATAGTGACATTGAGTTTGAGCTTAATCTTTCCTTTCTTCCAGCCCTGAGCACCCACTCTGAGAATTTCACAATCTATACCTTGACCAAACCAGTTCTCATATAAATAACCTCTTAGATCGGTAGTTAAAGGTACATCAATATTTAGGGCTTGCTGGCTTAAGAACTGATTGAGTGTTTGTCCTAACCCATTTTCAGGCAAAACTCTATTTACTGTTTCCTTAAGTTTTTCTATTTTAAGCATGGCGTTATCAAAAGATAAAGCATCATCATTACCACAGTTGTGAAAATTAAATTTATCTTCCATATTAATCTCTAAGTTTTTTTTACTGTCATCCTAGCTATTTTAGAGTAGCATCTTTCTTTTCGCAATAACCGGGCGAATAGAACTCGCGTCTACACAAACAATGTCCGCCTCCGCGGACTAAGAATGTTTTCTTTCAACCCGCGAAGGCGGGTTTTGTCTGTGTAGATGCGATTTCCAATCGCCCTAATTTCAATCAGTATTTTTTACCTCACAATCCACCGCAACGTTATCATTTTGCCCGATCGCAGGTAACAAACTCTCATACAACTGCATCGCCTGCAAACAACTATTAATCCCAGAAACCGCCCGATCGTACTTTTCGATCTTTTCATCATTCTCCGCTTGCAGCCGCTGGTTCCTAGCGATTTTCTCCTCCGCCTCCTGCGCCAAAGTTTGCTCGACATAATCGCGGGCTTGACTGTACTTCTGCAAAATATCATCCGCTTGCTTTTGGGCCATCGGCAACAAATGATCTTTGAGCGTTTTATTAACAGTTTGGCGGAAGGTTTTGCGAATTGTTTGCGACACTTTCGGCTCGAAATCCAGTCGCAATAATTGCCTAATTGCTGGTTGGGCATCTACCATATTTTCGCAGTCATAACCTTGCGATGTTTGCTGCAATGTTTGCCGGAATTGATAAATCGAAAATGTGTCTTCATCGTAAAAACGGGCGCTTTCTCGCACGTAGCGATCGCACTCAACGCCCGCCGCATTTATCAAAGCATCAGAAACCCGCTTTGACAACTCATCTAACTGCTGTTCAATTCCCCCATCATTCCCCAATAACCGATACAGAAGTCGATAATATTCAGATTTGCGAACGCTGTCTTTCAAATACTGGAAAAAATTAGCCACTAGCGATGCAGTAGCCTCTACTAAAATATCTTCCAACTGATTTGCTAAATAGTAAAGCGCCTCAACTAAAACAGCAATTAAAGGTGCTGTAGCATTGCGGGGATGAGTCAGCACAGTACGCCCGTAAGCTGCCTCAACCGAAAAGCTATCTAACAATTCATCTAAGCGCCGAATCATCCGAGATTGCAGTTGCCGAAAATCGTTATCAAAAACATCGCATTTATTCATAATCATTTCATTGATTTCTGTGGCGATATGTTCCCGAAAATCCTGTCCGACTTGCTGCAATTCTTGATTTAACCGCAGAAGTTCCTGTGCTTTCATCGCCTCAATCTCGCGGGGCTGGCTGTCCAATTCCCGCTGAATTGTTTGGTAATTTTTCCGCAGTTGAATACACAAGTCTTCTAAATCGTCGGCTAGATTTTTGAACAGTTGCGGGCGTTTTTCTTCGGTGAGGTAGCGAGTGATGGCTGTGCGAAAATCTTCGATGCCGCTATCTTGAATTAATTGCTCGATTAACGGTTTTCCTTGTTCAGCAAGAATCCGCACGTAGTTTTCATTTGGTGTTTCGTAACTATTAACTGAAATCCGAAATTTGCTGGGAGATAACTTGCCAGAGTTGGCACAGTAGCGGTTGAATTCGCTGATAAATTGCGGAGTTTCTTCGCTATTACCGAGAAATTCAGAATCTAACTTACTATCTACATAAACGCGCCCTGTTTTGGCAAATATTGTATCTAAACCAAAGCGATCGCGCGTTGTGGTATTTTTAATCAAACTGCCGTAAAATCCCAACAAGCCGCTGGTTTTGTAAACTCTGGCGGTATCGCGAAAGTCGGAATTAATCAGATTTTCTAAGCGCTGTCGCAGTTGGGTGTTGTACCAAGTTTCGTCAATGCGGTTGAAAATGTAAAAAAGCCGATCGCGAATTCCCGGATTTCCCCGCGTTTTTTCCATCAACTCCGTTTCTTCCGTCGTCATTTCCCCAGACGAAGCCGCTTTCAAAACGCATACAACCGCCGAAGTATCCGGGCTTTCAATCTTATCATAGGTCAATTCCGCATCCCGCTGGACTGGCGCATCAATTCCCGGTGTATCGATAATAATATTGCCATCTTGTAGCAACGGATGATAGCAATAATACTCGACACGCTTCAGCACCGCACTGTTGCTACCACGGCGAGCGTAACTCGCAGCTTCCTTCAGATTGGAAAAATTAAACTGTTCCATCGAGTAGGTAGCATTTTCGAGGGTGTGGATGCGATCGCGATTTGCCTCAAAACCTTCTAACAGCAACATCAAAGCCTTAGCTTGTTTGGCTAATTCTGATTTATTTTCGCCGCCTTCCTTTTCAATAATTATGTTACACCCCTTAGACAAAAGTGGCACTACATCTGTTTGATTAATATTAAGTTCAGTAGTTAAACCTAACTTTTCGCAAAGAGCATATGCTTGTTCTCGAATTTCAAATTCACTCAAAAACGTGAGAACAACTCGCTCTTTGTCAGGCTCAGCAAACGCGATATAACATTCAGTCCCTGTCGCGTGTCCTTCTGCACTGTAGAGCAATTCCCGCTCTAACAAAGCATTGATCAGCATCGATTTTCCCGCACTGAAAGCACCTGCAAACACAATCTCAAATTCGGGAGAAATTGCTTTTTTCAAAGAAGCTTGCACCGCTGTAATATCTTGTTGTCGCAAAGATGATTCTTGACGCAGCAGTTGCAGTAAAGAGTCTACTTGTTCTTGCAGATTTTGGCATTGAGGTGGCATTTGAGTCATTGTCGCAGAATGCTCCCGATCGCGAAAAGATTATCTTGCTCTAAATTATTCGCTATTTTGGGAATAATTACAACAGTAATTTTACTTAACTATTTTAGGACAAATCTTGTGTTTGCAGCCAAGCTGTTAAATCCGAGATTTGATTAAAATTTAACAGCGCATCTGCTAGATTTTCCAAAAGTGCGATCGGCAATTGTTGAATTTGACTTTCAACTTCGGAATCTACAGCACCTACACGGCGTTCCAATAAACGAATAATTAGTGCTAATTGTCCTTCTTGTCTTCCTTCTTGTCTTCCTTCTTGTCTTCCTTCTTGTCTTCCTTTTTCTGTTCCGATTCGGACTGCTTTAGAGATTGCACCTCGTCGATCTTGGATATAAACTTCCTGTCTTTCCAAGTCCTCTAACTCATCACGATTTAAATTAGCTTGACTGGCTATTGCAAAGGCTTTGTTGATTTCTGGCACAGCTTCCATTGTCTCAGGGACTGCATTCAAATCTCTAGCTGTTTTGAGGAAATAAAGCCACTTGTCTGTCAATGTTTCTAACTCGTTCAAACCTTTTTTGAACTTAGGCAACTCGACAAATACCAATTCAATATCGTAACTTAGATAGTCACTCAAGAACTCTCTTTCCTTAAGAACAAACCGCGAAATTACTTTGCTGAAATCCTCGAACATTTCAAAATCAGTAATTGTCAAGGCAATCACTGGATTCAACATTACATATTGTTCGGCTGTTTCTAATTGCGTGGAATAAGCTTTAGCTGCATTGTACAAAATCCGCTTTTCAAAAGCCTCTACGTTCAAAACTTGCATCTCGATAATTACTGATGTGCCGTCATTTAACTTAGCTTTGACATCTAAGTAAGTCTCCTTGAGACCTCGAATTCGCGGCGCTGAATAAGGATCGAAAATTTGTAAACTTTCGATAGTGGGCTGATTGTCATACAACAAGGCATTCAAAAAACTAATTAGAATGTCTTTACTATTTTCAGAACCAAAGATCTTTTTGAATGCAAAATCAGTCTTAGGATTGATGAATGTGAACATATAGGTAATCGGTAATGGGTAATGCGTAATTGATAAAAACAGCTATTCGTGTCTGCGTGACTTCCCCGTCGTGCGGTTGTATATTGGTAAGGTGCACACTGCACACCCTACAATTATACAGACAAATCTTGGAGAGGTTTAAAAGTCTCAACTTGTCGCAATTTCTCGTACAATTCTCGTTCCTCCTCGCTAATTTCCTTGGGAATTGCCACCTGAATTTCTACTAGCTGATCGCCCCGATCGCCATTTCCTGTCGGATAGCCCTTGCCAGCCAGCCGTAGACGCTTTCCAGACGGAACTCCGGGTGGCAATTTCATTTTTACTCGGCCATCCAATGTGGGCACTTCCACGTCTCCACCCAACACCGCTTCGCTGGGAGTTAGTGGCAATTCGCAGCAAATATCCGACATTTCCAAGCGAAAAAATGCATGGGGAGAAACCGTGATTTTTAAGTACAAATCTCCGCCGCCAATACCTTGATTTCGCAACCGAATCCTTTGGCCTGATACCATAGCAGGAGGCAGATTTACTTCGATCGAGCGCCCATCTTCCAACCGAATTCGCTCGGTTCCACCCGAATAAGCTTTTTCCAAGCGCAAAGTCAGCCTCGCCTCAATATCTCTTCTGATTTCGCGATCGTCAATTTCTCTAACTTCTCGTCGATTTTCGCGATCGTCCATTTCTCTAACTTCTCGTCGATTTTCGCGATCGTCAATTTCTCTAACTTCTCGTCGATTTTCGCGATCGTCCACATCCCTCCTATCTTCCCGATAATTAGCCACATAACTCGTTTTCTTAGAAGCCGTATTCCACGGTTCCGGTGAACTAGATGGTGCTGCATCATTTGCCGTCCCCATCCTCACTTCCCGCCGTCTTCCAAGCACTTGATCGAAAAATTTATTAAAATCAGAATAATCGCTAAAATCGACGTTCTCCGCAGTTCTTTTGGTGCTAACTTTGCCACTTCCCCAAGTTGAAAAATTGGGAATTCGCACGCCTTGTTTGTTTTGAAATCCTTTCTGCTTCCAAAATTTACTGAACTGATCGTATTGAGCGCGCTTATCGATATCGGACAGAATATCGTAAGCTTCATTAATATCCTTAAACGTATCTTCAGCAGATTTGTTACCTGGATTTACGTCTGGGTGCAACTGTCTCGCCAGCCGTCTATAGGCTTTCTTGATTTCATCAGCCGCAGCATCTCTGGGCACTCCCAAAATTTGATAGTAATTACGAAAATTCTGCATTTTTAGTCATTAGTTATTAGTTATTAGTTATTAGTTATTAGTCATTAGCCATTAGTCATGCTGCTTCCCTGCTTCAAACTAGGGACTAATGACTAGAGACTAATGACTAAACTAATTACAGCCAATCGTCGTCGTCATCCCAATCATCGCTTTGATTTTGATAAGGTCGAGTTGGGCGATTAGCACTGCTTCTGCGATCGGGAGTGCGATCGCGATCATAGGATCGATCGTAGGATCGATCGCGATCTTGATCGTAAGGGCGATCGGGGATTGGATCAACAGTCGATCGGCGATAAGGCTTAGCATTGCTATAGTCATCTGTGCGTCGCTTGTTACCATCACCGGAAAAAGTGCGCTTCACAGACTCAAAGAAATCATCATCCTCATCATCCATCGCAAACGCTGCAACTTCCCGACTCAAATCGTAAAGAGCATCCTGTAAATCCGATCCAACTTGGTCAACACCTCGCTCATCATTGCGTTCCAAACTGTCTCGCAATTCCCGAATTAAAGTTTCAATTCGCTGGCGGCTTCTTTGAGCAAACTGCATTCCGCGATCGAGGGCAACTTCCCGCAATTGTCGCTCAGCCTGATAAGCTAAAGCTTCAGAACGATTGCGTTTTTCCACCTTTTCCCGCTGCAACTTATCAGCTTGAGCAAACTGTTCAGCATCTCGAATCATTTGATTCACTTCTTGCTGAGAAAGCGTCGAAGCACCTTGCACAGTAATACTTTGTTCCCGGCCAGTAGTTTTGTCCAAAGCAGTCACCAACAGCATCCCGTTAGCATCAATATCAAAAGCTACTTGCACCTGCGGAATCCCTCGCGGTGCCGGCGGAACTCCCGTCAGTTTAAACCGTCCCAAAGACTTATTATCTCGCCCTAATTCCCGTTCTCCTTGGATGACATGAACTTCTACCACAGTTTGGTTGTTTTCAGCAGTGGAGAAAATGTCCGATCGCCTCACAGGAATAGTAGTATTGCGAGGAATCAATTTTTTCATTACACCGCCGATTGTTTCCAAGCCCAGAGACAGCGGCGTTACGTCCAACAGCAGCACATCCCGGACATCGCCCGCCAAAATTCCCGCCTGAATTGCCGCACCCACAGCCACAACTTCATCGGGATTCACATTTTGATTCGGCTCTCTATCAATCAAACTGCGAACAATTTGCTGCACCAAAGGAATGCGAGTCGAACCGCCGACTAACACAACTTCATCAATGCGAGAAGGACTCAAATTTGCATCAGCCAAGGCTTGTTTTACCGGGCGACGCAGCCGCTGCACCAAATCGCTACATAGCCCCTCAAATTGACCGCGAGTTAAGCGCGTTTCCAGATGCAAAGGCCCATCTTCATTCGCATCGATAAACGGCAAATTAATTTCCGTGACACCAACTCCTGACAGCTCAATTTTAGCTTTTTCTGATGCTTCGATTAAGCGCTGCAAAGCTTGGCGATTTTTTCGCAAATCAACTCCTTCTTTTTCTAAGAATTGTTCTGCTAACCAATCAACAATTTTGGAGTCAAAATCATTGCCGCCCAATTGAGTATCGCCGCAAGTTGCTTTGACTTCAAATACTCCATCTCCCACGTCTAAAATTGAGACATCAAAAGTACCGCCACCCAAATCAAACACTAAAATAGTTTGACTTTCTCGCCTGTCCAAACCGTAAGCCAAAGAAGCTGCTGTTGGCTCATTTAAAATCCGTTTGACATCAAGTCCGGCAATTCGTCCCGCATCTCGCGTCGCCTGTCGCTGGGAGTCGTTGAAATAAGCGGGAACAGTAATTACAGCCCCCGTCACTTCTTGTCCCAGATAGCGGCTGGCTTCATCAGCCAACTTCCGCAACACCATCGCCGAAATTTCCTCTGGGGCGAAATCTTTTTTCAGGCGGGGACACTTGACTTTGATGTTGCCATTTTCTTCGCGCTTAGTTGTGTAAGGGACGCGCTTTGCTTCTGGAGTCAGTTCGGTATATTTGCGTCCGATGTACCGCTTGACGGCGTAAAACGTGTTTTGCGGATTCAGAACAGTTTGCCGTCTGGCCATCTGTCCCACAAGGCGTTCTCCTTCTTTTGTGAAAGCAACTACCGAGGGGGTTGTCCGCATCCCTTCTGCATTGGCAATCACAACCGGTTTGCCGCCTTCCATGACGGCTACTACTGAGTTTGTTGTTCCGAGGTCAATGCCAACTACTTTACCCATGCGTCTGTTGTCTCCTGTGGCGTGGTGTCTAGCCTTTTCAATATAAGCGTTAAGTATGATTGCACTAATTGTACCGCGAGAAGAAGCGGGGGCTGCGGGGGATTCCCTCACTTGGGGCAAGCGCGTGTTTTCAAACTCTTCTGTAGGTTGGGTTAAGCGTAGCGCAACCCAACAAATCTACGAAAAATGTTGGGTTTCGTTCCTCAACCCAACCTACAATTTAAGGCAATTCA
>JAYSVM010000051.1:0-6755 GCA_043718495.1 Oscillatoriales bacterium
ATAGATAAGTACGACTTAAACAAATATTGTGCTGTACTGGCGAGTGAATTTCCGTTTGCCGACGAACTTAACTCTCAAGCAAGACAAGCCAGTGCTGAAAGAGCCTGGTCTGCTATCTCCCGATTCTATGATAACTGCAAAAAAGGGATTCCCGGTAAAAAAGGGTATCCACAATTCCAGAAAAATTGTCGCTCAGTTGAGTATAAGTCAACTGGATGGAAACTAGCAGAAAATCGGAAATTCATCAAATTCACCGACAAAAAAGGAATTGGAAAACTCAAACTCAAAGGAACACGCGACTTACATTTTTACCAAATTAACCAAATTAAACGGGTGAGATTGGTGAAACGGGCTTCGGGCGTATATGTTCAGTTGTGTGTTGATGTTGACCGCAAAGAAAACATAGTAGAACCGAATGATAATAACATCGGCTTAGACGTTGGATTGAAGGAATATTACACCGACTCCAATGGAGTAATGATTGAAAACCCCAAGTTTCTCCGAAAAGGCGAAAAAGTTCTGAAGCGGTTTCAACGTCGAACATCAAGAAAAGTAAAAGGTTCAAAAAATAGAGGCAAGGCTAGGCAGATTTTAGGGAAATGCCACCTCAAAATAAGTAGGCAACGTAAAGACCATGCAATCAAACTTGCACGGTGCGTAGTTCAGTCAAATGACTTGATAGCTTACGAAGATTTGAGAATTAAAAATATGGTGAAAAATCACTGTTTAGCTAAGTCTATTAACGATGCTTCTTGGTATCAGTTTCGTGTCTGGATTGAATATTTTGGAAAAATATTTGAGAAAGTAACGGTAGCTGTCAACCCAGCATATACCAGCCAAGAATGCTCTAGCTGCGGTGAAATTGTCAAGAAAACGCTATCCACAAGAACTCACGTTTGTCAATGTGGTTGTGTGATGGATAGAGATTTTAATGCAGCTAGAAATATCCTGAGTCGAGGATTGGCTACCGTAGGGCATACGGGAAGCTTTGTATTTAATGCAAGCAACGCTTTGGGAGATGAGTCCTCTACTTTTGTTGGAGAAATCCTGCATCAGCAAGTCATGTCGTAGATCAAAGAATCCCCGTGCGTTCACGCCGGGGAGTGTCAATGAACTAAAAAGAGCAAAGACACGATCGGACATTTTCAAGGTTCGGACAGACTCCTTGGTTTTGGGGGACTTGCAAATCTTTTGGTATTTCCCTCGCTGTCGAGATACAGACTGTTTAATGAAAATCAGGCGTTTTTCTAAGTCGATGTTTTCCCAAGTTAACCCGACAGCTTCTCCAGTCCTCACGCCAGAAAAAAGTAAAAATCGAACAAACGGTGCATAAGTAGAATAAGCCCGATCGAGGTGATTTAATATTCTTTCAATTTCAGCGTCCGACAACGGCGCTTTTTTCTTGTCCGATCGCTGTCGCTCATCTTCTGTTACCGTGCGAGAGCGAACTTTTTTTAAAGGATTATCCACTGGCTTAATCAAGCCCTCTTCCACAGCCCACAACAAGCACGATCGCAGCATAGACAATCTGCGATTAAAAGTGCTAGCAGCCAACTCGCTAATTTGAAGCCATTCAATATTGTCGGGGAAAGGATTTCCCGCTTTGACAAGCATGACTCGGACACAAGCATAATGATCTGCCATGGTAGGAATTGGCAAATCCAGAGAGTCCACCCACTTATCCCAAATATCCACCCATCTCGACTTCTTTCTTCCTGCTGATCTTGCTAGCGAAATTTCAGCGCTACTTTTGTGGCGATATCTTTCTAGCGATAAATCAAAATGCCCAGAAAGAATGTCATTTTCAATTTTCGTGGCAATAGCTGCGACCAATTGTCGATCGCGCTTACTTTCCCATTTTCCCCCTCTCAACGGGGCAAAAGAAAATGGAACCCCTTCAACAGTAAATTGCAAGCGAATAGCTTGCCTATCTTTTGACGGCTTAATATTCATTTTTAGCGAAACTCCAGCGCAGATTTAAATTGCGGTAGATCCAACTAACTTATCAAATTGCTGGAATTGTTACCAGCTATGAACGGGACAGACGGGGCTCGAACCCGCAACTTCCGCCGTGACAGGGCGGCATTCTTATATAAAACGCCTTCCTGCTTCCGTTGTCCCCGTGACACTCATTTTATCAGCATCACAAAATTCGTCAATATCCGTGGCCATCAATCAACTGCTGGAGCATTATCTTTGCTTCCGTATACAAGTGATGATTACGTCCTCCGCGTCGGATGCCCCACAGTAACCAGATGCTTTTTTCTATGCCCAAGTCTTGCCCAATAACTAGATAAGCTAGCTCCATTTTTTCCTCTTGTTCCAGTGGCGATTCTGCCGCAAAAACAGCTATGGACGATGTGCCGACCAGGATTTCCGCCAACACACCATTAATCCGTTCCGCCCTTGTCCCATAAGGTGTTCCGGCTTTTTCCGAGTCCTGTCCTGGAACGTTCCGGGGTGTTCCCAGGCAGAGACTGGGAAAGGAAATGGGAGCGTTCGGAACACTGTTCGTGTCACTGTCAATTGCGGCTGATTCACTCGCACATGGCGTTGAATATCGAGCAAGTTTAACCAAAACGTGATCGGACTGTGACTGACCGGGCAGTTTCACCAGGGCTTCAAATCTGGGTACAGCTTTACCTGTTTTCGGGTCTATCTGACCCAACAATTCCACTTCAAGTAATGCAGCATCCCGCGTAGCAGCCATCCCCTTTGCGTCCCCTAACCCGGTCAAGGTTCGAGCGTGACTAACAAAAATGACGTACATCTTGGCCTTACGGATGTCACTCAAAGCAGCCTGGAAGAAGTCGCCACTTGCCTTGCACCGAGAAGCCCAATTCGTATACTCATCACAAACAAAAGTCCAGTCACGAAACTGCGGATTCGGTTCCTTCCTAATAAGCTCATATCGTCGCCGAACCTCATTCGCAAATTGAGCCAATTCTGCATCAATAGCTGCATAGTCCATCCCCGCGCCGACAATATCACAATCACGCCAAGAGTAAAATCCGGCGTGTGGATCAAGAGCAGTTATCCGGTGACCGGCTTCCTTGCGACGCTTAATTTCTTCCTCAGCCAAGAAGGTTTTTCCAGAGCCTTGGGGCCCATAGATAAGCACAGCAGGGTAATTCGTTAGATTGGGAATCTTGGCCTTGTCCTGTTCCGAATTGATCGCAACATCAACTCGATCGCCCACCTTGTCACCGGGGTTATTGATACCAGCCAAAGTTTGTGTCCCAGTCAACAGGAATGGGGTCTTTTGGTTTCGCAGAAATTCCATATATTCCTGCTTTTTATCATCGGAAAGTCCTGCTGTTTCCGCGTCAAAAATGGCATCTTCGACATCCAATTGAGCAATCTTGATATCGGCTTCACCTAAAATTTCGCACTGTTTGAGTACCACGGCCCGATCGTTCGCAGCAGCTTCTAAGTCCGCTTGCAGGTGAACTTCGGCGATCGCAACACCGCGATAATCATCCAGTAATTCACATCGAGCTGTGATTTCGCCTTTCGCTAGGTCGCGTTTTTCGGTAATAGCTTCATAGCCGGCCAACTGGCGTTCGGAGTTTTGCAAGCTTCTCAATCCGACTCCCGCAGCACCAAAACTACAGGCAGAAAGCAGCATCCACAGCACTTTATATGGGTTACTTGCGGGTGTTGGCTTAAGGAAGGCAACTTCATCAGGAACACCATCTTTTTTCCACTGATCGGCGTGGTATTCGGTCATGACATAGGGCTTACCTCTGTCGGCACACTTCAATATCTGTTTGTTACGAATACAAACTTGCACGGTATCGCTTGCCGTACCCTGAAGTGCTTTTATGCCTCCACCAACTCCGAGAGCTAGCGTGATCGCAACTACCGACAATTTGACAGTCACTGACAACCCCTCAAAACTGACAAGTAGAGCGCGATTCGACTCAAGCAATTGAGCGTGTTTCGCCGTTAAAGCCGCCACTTTTACCTCCTCTTTTTGAGTTTAATAACTAGACAAAAAACGATAACAAAGAGCGCTAGAGGAGGAAAGTAATTCAAGTACAGCATTGGATTAGCTGGCTTACCTACCGCCCTAATTTGTTCAATACCCGTGGTGACACGAGATTTTGCCTCCGATGCTTGCTGTGATTCCGTGATCGGTTCGGAGAGGCTGGCAATCATGCTTCCAGTTACTCCTAGCCCGGCAATTGCAGAAGCCCAGCGGTTTTTAGATTGTCCGCCGATTTTCGCCGCTAAATAAATCTGATACAAGCCAACCACGGCCACGGAACCACCCGCGACTTGCATTGAATGAAATGCAAAAACCACGGCCGAGCCTAACGCTGCGGGTGCTACAACTTCGCAGAGGTTGGCGGCATCTCGGTAGTTGCGTTCGGCGTTAGTCTCCGGCAATGGGTCAATAGCTGGAGCTGTAGTTTGCTGATATTGCTGTTGTTGTGGTTGGTGCTGAAAACCCTCTCCCATAAAGGAAAGGGGACTTGAACCAATGAATTCGTGCACGGTGAGTCCCCCTGATTTAACGATTAATTAAGTTTACGAACCAACTACCAAGCCCTCTGGCTGTCCCGGTTGCCGAGACGCTGTTGGATGGACTTGATTGTCCACCTACCAAAACAGGAACCTTATCCCGCACTCCTTGATTTGTGCCGTTCGTTACCCGATCGAGCAATTGCTTGCGTTTTTCCCTGAGCGATTCCTGAATTGTTTGACGTTTTTCGGCGACAGCTCCCCGATTTGCGATGGAGTCCATCTTGTTCTGATGTCGCCAGAGTTCAGCCTGTAAATCCCCTGTTAACTCGCTAGCAATTTCGGTTAAACCATTTTGACGCTTAGCTTCAATCTTGAGCATTGCTGCTCGGTCTTTTGCGTCTAGCAACTCCATTTCAGAGCCAAATTCAGCGTTGAGTTTGCGAATTTTGGCGATCGCATTCGCAACCTTAGATCCAAATTCTTTTCTGAGTTGAGTCCAGGTGACTTGCCCATCGGCCAGTTTTTGCATTGCCTCAAAATATTTCTTGGCATTATCCAAGAAAGGATCTAGTAGCAATGCCAACTGTTCGGCATTCGCAGCTTTATCGGCAAATGCTTCCAGTTGATTAACATCACTCAGGTAGTGGAGAATGTCAGCTTCGACACCACCCCAGTTTTGAGCTTTTTCGTCAATATACGAGCTGTGTCCCGCAGCGGGATTGACTATTTGAATTGCACTTGAATTGCGTCCGAAATCCATCTCCAGTCCTCCATGCTTACCAAATAAACTCGATACTACGGATTTGGCTTTTCATCCCTTGGCTGCTCGGAATTCGACACAGAACCAGCGTCAGGAGAAAAAAAGCTATTGCTGTTGTTGATAATTTGAGTTCCAAAAATTACTGTTGGTTTTTGAGGCTGTTTCATAGCTTGCTGAAAACCAGAATCGTAACCAGCAGCAAAGGTACAAATATTTACCAGAGAAACACCAGCAACAACGGCTACTGTAATCAGCGTGTCATCTTTATCCATGATTTTTTCCTACTACTGTGAACATTGAACCTCCATCACCTTCCCGATACGAACTTAATCTCGGCGCGGACCACCGGGGTGTGGGGGACGATCGACCGACTCATTTTGACAGGAAATTTCCACCCAGTCGTAGTAACCGGCTTCACGAGCGCCACCATCCTGCATGGTCTCTACTGCCTGTTTTGGGGTGCGAGCTGGAACTTCGATTTGATAGGGTCTTTCTCGTTGTTGGGTAACGATTTCAACAGAAAACTTTTGTACGTGTCGCTGAATTGGTATCATCATCAACCTCCTAAATATATGTGCAAAATTTTACAAACCACTCACAAACAATCCAAAAATCAATCCTTCAATTCAGCAGTCCTGAGATGTGCCAAAAGCTCGTCACAGGTGGACTGTTCAGTATCAAAAATCTCTAAAGCTCTCAATGCTCCACGATTCTTAGCAGCAAGAATTTCGGCATTACTCAGACTGGAATTGCGCTCATTGGAGGTCTGATTGCGATCGGCAATCTTAGCCAAAGTCTTCTGAAGTCGCGACGCCAAAACAGTCGAAGTAGAGGAATGATTTTGGTGTAATTGTTCGATCTTGCGATCGAGACTAAGGGTATGTCCACTAGAAACCACTAGCGCTGAAGATGCCTCAACGGGGATAAGATCCTGCTTCATGCGATCGAAAGCTTCGGTATCCCCAGAGTCCAACGCACGCAATAGATTGATACAGATTCGCGAATATTCAGTGTTACGAGCTTGCCCGCGTCGAAGTACCTGGACAGGGATTTTATGGACTTCCTTTAAATCGGCAATCATCCGAACAAAAGCCGATTGATCCAACCCCGAACGGTGTTTAGCTTCCGCAGCAGGAAACCATGTTCTTTCGTGAATCGATTCAACTCGATCCTGAATCGATTCATGAATTGATTCAGAATCAATACAATAACCTAAGCTTTCCCCAAATCCTTCAACGTCAATCGCATTAATAGTTTCAAGTTCCATGATTCGATCTTTTGCTGAGTGAATTGATTGAATCGATTTGAATCGATTCAGTTCATGTACTCAACTTACGACCATGAAAGCGAGAGCGGTACTAGGCAGTGCCTAATTATTAGGCACTGCCTACAAACAGCTCGAATCGATTCAATTTCACAAAAAAAAGCCCCCTCCAAAAAGGAGAGGGTCAACGAACAAGTCATGAGCAAGGTAGGGGTAGGTGAGAATAAATTTCCCCTAAAAGCCTTTTTATGTAGGGTTTTG
>JAYSVM010000052.1:0-6744 GCA_043718495.1 Oscillatoriales bacterium
TGCCGTTTCCCAACTGTGATTAATTCTAGGGAAACGGCACAGCCGACTCCTAATTTCGGCTACTAATAATTCCGGCGCAAATAGCAACAATCTAAAAGATCGAGAGTTGACATTTAACAGTTGACAGTTATGGTGTCGGAATCAAAAAGTATCGCAATATCAAAACTTACCAGCTATCCCGTGCTCCCTCCATCTCAGCCGACGGAAAGTTTGTAGCTTTTCAATCTGATCTCTCCAACCTAGTGCCGGGGGATACGAACAATGCCACAGATGCCTTTGTTGCTGATACCGGCATCACTCCAGGCGGCATCAATAACCCTCCAAAAATCATCAACGGCACTTCGATCGATGACAACCTCACAGGCACTCCCGGCAACGATACGATTAACGGTTTGGAAGGTGATGATGCGATCGCAGGTTTGCGGGGCAACGATATCCTCAATGGCAACGACGACAACGACATCCTTCTTGGTGGCAAAGGCTTTGACACACTCAACGGTGGCTTGGGCGACGATAATCTTTTCGGCGGCGTGGGCAACGATGTATTTATTTTAGGTGAGGGGTTCGGAGTTGATACCATCTTTGATTTCGGCAACGGTCAAGATATGATTCAATTAATCAATGGCTTAACCTTCGGAGAGCTATCTATTTCCGCTGACACTAGCGGCACATTAATTAGAATAGCCGACAGTGATGAAGTTTTAGCTGTTTTGACAGGTGTTGCTCCCAATCTGATCGGTTCTAAAAATTTCATCTCTGGTTAGAGAGGGTAATGTCTTCAGGAATATAATAGAAGATGCGATCGCCAAATTATCTATTCTGCTTCCTAGAAATATTTTCCAGCGAAGGTGGAATTCAATCCTACGTTCAAGACATCCTGAAAGCTTACCTATCTGTTACCGCAGGGACAAACTCTCCGCCAACAGCAGAAGTTTTTCTATTGCGAGATTCCCCAGACTGTCGAAATCCCTGCGAGTCGAAAAAGCTCAAGTTTTCTTACCTCAAAACTGATCTAGTTTGGTTTGGTCGTCTGAATTTTGCAGCTAAAATACTGATTAACTTAGTCCAAAAACGCCCTGAACGAGTTTTCTGCGGTCACATTAACCTCGCACCGCTGATTCAAACTTTGTGCGAACCTTTAGGAATTCCCTACACGATTTTAACTTATGGCAAGGAAGTTTGGGGAACACTTCCGCCTAAATATCAAATAGCGATGAGTAAAGCTGATAGTATTTGGACTATTAGTCGGCATACGCGCGGTCGCACTTGCTGCAATAATCAATTAAATCCTGCGAAATTCCAGATAGTGCCTTGTATTGTAGATGAAAATATATTTACAATCGGCCCCAAGCCACAAGATTTATTGGCCAAGTACAATCTGACTGGTGCTAAGATATTGATGACTGTGGCCAGATTGCGATCGACTGATAGTTACAAAGGGGTCGATGTCACAATTCAAGCTTTACCACAAATCGCAGAAACCTTTCCCAATGTGAAATACTTAGTGATTGGCAGAGGAGATGACCGATCGAGGTTAGCGCAACTCGCGGCAGATTTGGGAGTTGCTGAAAGAGTAATATTTGCGGGTTTTGTACCAACAGAAAATTTAGCAGCACATTACCGCCTGGCGGATGCTTATGTAATGCCCTCCCAGGAAGGATTTGGCATAGTTTATTTAGAAGCGCTGGCTTGTGGAGTACCCGTACTCGCGGGAGATGCAGATGGATCGGCAGATCCGCTGCAAAATGGTAAACTGGGATGGCGAGTTTCTCACCGAGACTCCGAAGCAGTAGCGGTTGGTTGTATCGAAATGTTGAAGGGAGAGGATCCAAGGTGCGATCGCAACTTCTTGAGATCACAAACCATCGCAGTGTTTAGTTTTCAATCCCTTTGTCAATCTGTAGCAGGGATTTTCAACATACTTCCACCAGATTGAGTGCTGGCATAAATAGTCGTTTCACCATGTACAATGGGAATGTTAGCTCCCACATTCACCTGAAATTCTTAGTAGGATCTCAATATACTTACCAGCAAAGACACCCAAGGAGACTATAGTGAACCAAGGCACCCCAAAAATATCTTTCAAGCTACCCGCTATTAGCAATTGGCTGGTACTGCTAGGTATTGCATGGCTGTTGGCATCAGTGGGCTTGGGTTGGATAGTTAAATCAATTTTTATTTTAGTGGGTTTTTTGCTGATAACACCTGTAATTGCAGTTTTCGCATTCCAGTGGTGGCTGAAACGCAATTTAGTTGAAGGTAACTGTCCAGTTTGTCAATACCAACTTACAGCTTTAAATCAAACTCAGTGTCAGTGTTCCAACTGTGGTGAACCTCTGAAGGTAGAACAAGGTCATTTTATTCGGTTGACTCCGCCTGGTACGATCGATGTTACCGCAGTTGAAGTGCCATCGGTTCAACAGTTGGAAGATTAATTATTGGGAATTGGGAATTGGGAATTGGGAATTGGGAATTGGGAATTGGGCATCGGGCATAAGTTATTTATTACTTGTTATTTGTTATTTGTTATATCAGATCCGTTAGCATCAGAATTATTATTAGTAGCCGAAGTTAGGAGACGGCAGTGTCGTGTCCCTACAATTAATTACGGTAGGTAAACGGCACTGCCGTCTCCTCTATATCATAGGTCGTGTAACCGGAATTGATATTATTTGTTACTCGTTGGTTCTAATAACCAATTCCCGATGCCCAATTCCCAATTTCCAATTTCCAAAATTACTTTTCCAGACGCACTGCGTACCACTGCAAAAACTTTCCAGGCCCGACATCTAATTCACAATAAGTATCAATTAAATACTTAGCTTGGTCTTCCAGCGCCGAGAATTTTTGCACATCCTGTGGTAAATCTTCTTGTACAGAAGGTAAAAGCGTTTTCAGCTTTTCTAACAGTTCTGCTACGGTCAAAAACTCCTCTGGCTGGTTTGTTTCTAACACTACAAATGTGTCTTCGTCATATAGTGACATAGTTTCAGATGTTGAGATTAAGTATTTCTAAAGTTTTGTACAATTAGCCGATCGAACTATAGAGTCTTATTTAGAGCCGCATGGCCCAAGAGCGATCGTGTTACAATTAAACACCGTCAGAATTCCTATCGGATTACCGTTATTAACTTATTCGTTAACCGAGCCGATCGAGCACTTCTGAGGAATTTTGTCAAGTCCAAATTTGTCAAGAAATATCAGACCGATCCTTAATCTAATTATAACGGACACTATACATTCCATGACTACATCTGCCACTTCAGCGCCCGCGACGCGCAAGCCATCTAAATCAGAAGGCCTCAAAGAACGCAGCAACTATTTGCGAGAACCCGTTGCGACTGAACTTTTACAAGAAACAACCCACTTCACAGAAGATGGGATTCAGATTCTCAAATTTCACGGCTCGTACCAGCAAGACAACCGCGACAATCGGGTTAAAGGCCAAGAAAAAGACTATCAGTTCATGCTGCGTACCCGCAATCCCGGCGGTTTCGTTCCCCCGCAATTATACTTAGCCTTAGACAAGCTATCCGAAGAATACGGAAACCACACGCTTCGTGTTACAACACGGCAAGGATTCCAACTGCACGGGGTACTGAAGAAAAATCTTAAAGCAGTGTTTTCCTCAATTATTAAAAATATGGGGTCAACCTTGGGAGCTTGCGGCGACTTGAATCGCAACGTCATGGCACCGCCAGCACCATACAAAAATCGTCCAGAATACGAGTATGCACTGAAGTACGCCAACAATATCGCCGATTTGCTGACACCGCAAACGGGGGGTTATTACGAGATTTGGCTGGATGGCGAAAAGGCGATTAGTGCTGAGGAAGATCCCGCTGTGAAAGCTGCCAGACAGTCAAATGGCAATGGTACAACATTTCACGACGATCCAGAACCGATTTACGGCCAGCATTATATGCCCCGGAAGTTCAAATGTTCCGTGACAGTACCGGGAGACAATTCGGTTGATTTGTACTCTCAGGATTTGAGCTTGGTGGTATTTACCAATGAAGCTGGAGAGTTGGAAGGTTTTAACGTGTTTGCTGGTGGTGGTTTGGGCCGCACTCACAATAAGGAAGAGACTTTCGCGCGGATTGCGGATGAGATTTGCTATGTTGCCAAGGATGATGTTTACGATCTCGTCAAGGCAATTGTAGCAACTCAAAGAGATTATGGCGATCGCACAGACAGAAGACACGCCCGACTGAAATACCTGATTAACGACAAAGGCGTACAGTGGTTTCAAGACAAAGTAGCCGAATATTTTGGCAAGCCATTAAAAGCATTTAAACCGTTGCCAGAATGGAAGTATATCGATTTCTTGGGGTGGCACGAACAAGGCGACGGTAAGCTGTTTGTGGGCATTTCTGTAGAAAACGGCCGCGTTAAGGATGAAGGTTCGTTTCAGCTAAAAACGGCTTTGCGGGAAATAGTCCAAAAATACAACTTGCCGATGTTGGTGACACCGCACCAAAACGTGCTGATTTACGATATTTCACCAAAAATCAAACAAGAAATTCAGGGAATTCTATCACGGTGTGGGATTCAGGGCGAAACTGCGATCGATCCCTTAGTCCGCTATGCTATGGCTTGTCCGGCAATGCCGACTTGTGGGCTGGCGGTTACTGAGTCAGAGCGCGTGATTCCGAGTATCCTAGAGCGAATTCGGGTGCTTTTGACGAAAGTTGGTTTAAAAGACGAAAATTTTGTAGTGCGGATGACGGGTTGCCCCAATGGGTGCGCCCGCCCTTATATGGCAGAATTGGGGTTTGTCGGGAGCGCGCCGGAATCTTACCAGATTTGGCTAGGCGGTTGTCCCGCTCAAACGCGGCTCGCAAAACCAATTGAGGAAAAGCTGCACGTCAATGATTTTGAAGCTTTTCTAGAGCCAATTTTTGTTTATTTTAAGCAAAAACGGCAACTAAGTGAGAGTTTTGGCGATTTTTGCGATCGCATCGGGTTAGAATCTATCCGTCAATTTGTAACCAATTACCAATCTGCTGACTCGATGACAACTGAGATTAATGAATTAGAAGTTACGTCTAGTAACGATGACGGAAACGAGACAGCCACTCCTGGCAAAGTCCGCCGCCGAATTAGTGTCCGCGATGAAATCTACAACGAGCTCAAAGATGAAGCCGCCCGTCAAGGCAAGCCAATCACACAGCTAGCTACAGAGGCAATTTCCACTTATTTGAACAAGATTAAGGAGGAAGCATAAGCCAATTTTCACTTGCATTCAATAGACCTCTAACAAAAGTAATATAAGGGCAGAGCATTTGCAGGAAAAACCTTGAATTTGTAAAATAATTCCGGTTGTAAATGCTTTGCCTTTACTGTTATTTGTTATTTGTTATTTGTTATTTGTTACTTGTTATTCCCAATTCCCAATTCCCAATTCCCAATTCCCAATTCCCAATTCCCAATTCCCAATGCCCAATGCCCCAATTACAAAGATTAGCACTAAATCCGGCCCAGATTTGCGATCGCACAATCGCTTTAACCCCCGAACAACAGCATTATTTATGCCGAGTGTTGCGACTAAATCAGGGCGATAAATTTATTGCAATGGACGGGCGAGGACATTGGTGGCTGGCAGTCCTAGAAGCCCAGGAAACAGGATTAATTGCGTCGATAACAGAAGAAATTGCAGTTAACAAGGAACTTGCCGTCGAGGTGACTTTGATGGCAGCTTTGCCCAAAGGAAACGGGTTTGATGAGGTTGTCAGACAGGCGACGGAGTTGGGTGTGGCAAGTATTGTGCCGGTGACGAGCGATCGCACTTTGTTGAAACCAAGCGGTCAAAAGGTCGATCGCTGGAAGCGGATTGCTGCGGAGGCGGCAGAACAGTCGGAACGTCAATTTGTGCCGACTATTTTCGAGCCTATTTCGTTTGATTTGGCTGTAAAAGATTGTGGTC
This sequence comes from Oscillatoriales bacterium, assembly GCA_043718495.1. GTDB lineage: Bacteria > Cyanobacteriota > Cyanobacteriia > Cyanobacteriales > Microcoleaceae > Microcoleus. The sequence goes on from JAYSVM010000052.1 coordinate 5,927, forward strand.
AAAAACATCGATATATTTGTGTTGCTCGTGGGGATAATCGGCATTTGTGGGATTGTTTGATGGAATTAGAACCCCCCCAGCCCCCCTTGGTAAGGGGGGAGGAAGAAGGGGCGGCTGATTTTGATCCCCCCTTTGTAGGGGCGGTGGATGGTGCGTACCGGCCCCCTGGGGGAGAATTATCGATTGTAATAGCAATTGGCCCGGAGGGTGGATGGACGGATGGTGAGGTGACAAGGGCGATCGAATTTGGTTTTGAGCCTGTTTCTTTGGGGAGTAGAATTCTCAGGGCGGTGACTGCGCCGATTGTGGCTTTATCGTTAATTGGCGCGGCCTTTGAAAAGTGCTGATATGATGGGACTTACGCGCGGGTGGTCAGAAACCGGGTTTTTCCCGTTTCTGCCGGCCATAACGCAGTATTCTCTAAAAAACCTGGTTTCTTGAGTTGTGATGAGTAAGTCTCGATCGCCAAATCACCAAAAAATTATCAGAAAATTGGGTTGAAAACCCCGTTACTTCGGCTACGCTGACTCACATCGCCTTATAGGACGGCTTTAATCCAAGTATAAATGATGAGTCGATTTCAACTTCGGGAATACAAAGAAGTATGACAAATCTTGCAATAAAGTAGATTTTTAGTTTAACCTAAAACCAAGTGAACAAAAAATAGGAGGTGACTCAATCTTGCTCACGAACTATGTTTACAAACTTCGTCCGAATCCAACACAAGATGCCAAAATGTCAAATTGGGTAGATATGTTGAGGAGTCACTATAATTGGTGTCTAAATGACAGAATCACTCAATACAACCAACAATTTGT
>JAYSVM010000053.1:0-22646 GCA_043718495.1 Oscillatoriales bacterium
AATATTTTGCAGGTCTAAGTCCTACTTTCTGGTTCAAGGAGTCTGAACAAGCCACCACCAGGGGATTTCCAACCACTACAATTATAGCAGCAGAAGCCGTGCTAGAAGCACGGGGCTTTAGACCCAATTTTCTGGTAAATATTTTTAGGGGTTAGAAGTCGATCAGGCGGGCGGGCGGCCGTGCGATCGCAACTCCTGTCAATCCCTGTTGCCCAAGAATCAATTGTAGCCGATATTTTTACATCTTGAGATATATTTATTTATAACTGAATTAGCTTAGAATTAGATACTGGGATGTATTTTAACATAAAAAACAGAAAAATTGGAGAATATTCTTGTGCATAGAAGTGGCAAAGCCTTCGGCTCGTGCTCTCGCTGCGAAACTGTACCCAACAAAATAGAGGGCAGCGGAGGTCTATACCTATGGTTTCCAGTATCGCACACGCTAAATAAGATTCTTTCTGCACTGGCAAAGGCACTACTTGAATACCTGCTTCTAGAAGACGGGAAATGTTTATACATTATAATTGACCGGAACGGGACAAAAACGTTTAACAACACAGCATTATCTACCCTAACAACTCAAGAGTTAAAAGAAACAAAAGTTTTGTGGATGCGGGGAATTGAAAAGCCGAAACTATGCGATTTTTCTAGGATCACTTCCTTAGACAGTTTTATTAACTTCAGCAATTCTGATTGGCTGTTAGATTTATTGTCCGAAGAGCGCCTCACGACTCATTTTCAACCAATTGTTTATGCCTCAGACACCTCTAAAATTTTTGCACAAGAAGCGCTGCTGCGAGGAATTGATGAACAGGGCAAATTGATTCCTCCAAACCGGATTTTTGCCCAGGCAGAATCGGCGGGAATAATTTTTCAACTAGATGCTTTAGCTCGGACTCGTGCTATCCGAGAAGCCAAGGTATACGAGATGAAGGAACTACTTTTTATTAATTTTTCTCCTACTTCTGTTTACGATCCGGCTACGTGTTTGCGAATGACGGTGCAGGCTATTGATGAATCAGGAATTCCTCACAGTAATATTGTTTTTGAAGTGGCAGAATCTCGGCATCCTCCAGATATGTCTCACTTGATGAAGATTCTTGAATTTTACAGAGAGGCAGGATTTTTAATTGCATTAGATGATTTTGGTAGCGGTGCCTCTAATTTAAACTTGATGCACCAGTTGCGTCCTGATTTCATTAAGTTGGATATGGAATTAATTCGCAATGTCCATCAAGATTATTATAAGGCACTAATTACTGAGAAAATGTTAGAGATTGCCTGTCAATTAGAAATTAGAACTATTGCTGAAGGTGTCGAGACTTTGGAAGAGTTTGAGTGGGTAAGGCAGCGAGGAGCAACTTTTGTTCAAGGTTATTTGATTGCTAAGCCAACTTCTCCGCCGATCGCAACTACAATCTATATTGGTGGTGCAGAATCTCAACCTGTTTCTGCTTAAAAGGTTTGCAGATAGGGTGGGCAAGCTGCTCGTTACCAATTTCTGATATAGTTTCCGGTTGCATCGGAATTATTAGCAGTCAAAATGAGGAGACGGCAGTGCCGTCTCCCTACAATGTTATTTTGGGTAGGGACACGGCACTGCCGTCTCCTCTATATCATTCCGGTGTAACCGGAATTGATATGATTGGTAAGGAGAAGGACTAACCTTTTAAAGGCTCAAATTGCGTCGCAAAAAGCTTTCTAGGGATTCCATTCTCATATTGTAAATTGATTCCAAGTTTTGCACTTCTTCGGGAGTACAGAAAAACTCGTTACCCAGCAATACCCGCAAAGTTCCTAAGCTTTTTTGAACTTGAGGATTTAATAAACCCAAAACATTTCGTAATCCGTCAAACACAACCAATGGCGGGTTAATGACTATAGGTTCGCGATCGAACAAACGTCCAAAAATGCGGGAAATGTCGTCTCTTGTCAGCACATCCGGGCCGCCGACTGGCAGAATTTGGTTGCGTGCGCCTTCAATAGTTGACGAGTTTACAGCAATCTTTGCCAAATCGTCGGTACTGACAACGGAGGTGCGGTTTTTGCTATCGCCAATCAGCAGGTAAAGTCCGGTTTCTCGAAACCTTTCTGCTAACGGTAATAAGCTGGAAGCAAAACCGGCTGGCCGCAAGATGGTATAATTCAATCCGCTGTTTTGCAGATATTTTTCGACTTCACGCTTGGCTTTGAATACTGCGGAATCTTCATATCCGCGATCGACTCCCAGTACCGAAAGAAATACAAAATGCTCAACTCCGGCTTCTTTAGCGCAGTCGATCAATTCTATGTTAGCGCGATAGTGTACGGCTTGAACGTCGCCACCAGTGCCGTGGGTGCTGATGACGCATTTCACTCCTTGGCAGGCTTTTTTAATATCTTTGTCTTGTTTCAAGTCGCCAATAAAAATCTCTGCGCCTCGGTTTTCTAGTTCTGAGTACCGAGATGCGAGGCGAACAAATGCGCGGACAGGCTTTTCTTGCTGTCTAATTTCTCGTACTATGCGGCGGCCTAGTGCGCCTGTGGCTCCGGTTACTAAGAACATAATGTTTGGTTGTTGGTTGTTCACATTTTGCACCGTATCCCATTATAGCGGTTTTTCAGGGAGTTGGTGGTGAAGGGAGATGAAAGTGCGATCGCTTTGGTATAATGACAAGTAAATAAATAGGGATACAATAAGTATATGAACTAATTAGCGAGAGGGCTGGAAATCATGTTAGGCATCGGAACCAAACTCACTTTAGCAGAATTTCTAGCTTTGCCTGACGGAGATGTGTATTATGAATTAGTAGATGGTAAAGCAGTTCCTAAAATGTCTCCCAAATTTTTCCATTCGACTTTACAGTTTGCTTTGTGTAGCCTAATTCGTGCATGGTGTAAAGGACGGGGGCGAGTGTTGCCAGAATGGGCAATTTTGTTAAAACGTCAGGGTAAAGATTGGGCACCTGTTCCAGATTTAACCTACATTTCTTATGAACTTTTACCGAAAAGTTGGCGGCGAAATGAAGCTTGTCCTGCAATTCCTGAATTGGTGATTGAGATTATATCGCCGGATCAAACGATGAAGGAATTTGAAGATAAGGCGAAAGATTATTTGGCGGCGGGTGTGACGCGAGTTTGGGTAGTAGATCCAGAAGCTATTTTAATTAGAAGTTTTTTTTCCGATGGTTCTAGTCAAGTTTATACCGATAATATGCCGATTGTAGATGAGTTGTTGGCTGGTTTGAAGTTGACAACTCGACAGATTTTTGAAGAAGCGGAATTGATTGATTAAATTCTATGCAAGATATCTGTCGTAGGGTGCGTGACAGCGGGAAAACTTTAACTCGCGGCGGTGAGACTATTTATTGTCACGCACCGCACGCAAGCAAGGAGAGCGCTGATAATGGTTTCCTAAAACCACTAATATTTTTATATGAGTAAAACTGATTTTTTTCACACCAGCTTAAAGAATTCTTGCAAGTCCAGAAGTGCGCGAATTTCTAGGCGTGATTTTTCAGCTTGTTCGATACTGCGGAATGGTTCAGAGAGTAATTTTTGAAGTTGTGCTATTACTGCGTCAGCGAATGTCAATTGTTTGTACTCGTGCATATTTTTTAATCCATAGTGCGAGTTGGAATTGGGAAGAGGTCGATATCACCTAATTACTTCCCACATCTCTATATTCCTTGAACAGCAAAGGCTTGACAGCTCAATTTCAACGCACCTCTGGCGCTGTATCCAAAAGTGAGCCAAAATTGAGCCGCGCCACAAATTGGCAGATGTTATAAGTTAAATATGGTTAATGAAGGTTAAAAAATCAGCATGGCAGCTAGTCTGAGAGCATCGGAATCAGGGTTGGAAATAGTGGATCGGGCAAGGCGAAAGAAAGGCTTGGAAAAACAGGCTTCTAGCTGGTGTGGAGATGCCCAAACTTCAGTAGCAACTTTAAAGCGGTTTTGGCGGCGGAAGCCTATTGGTCAGGATACTTTTGTCAATATTTGCAAGGCTGTAGAATTGGATAATTGGGAAGATATTGTTGATAATAGTCCCTTGTCTCAGACCGATTCGAGAGCAGAGTTTTTTGCTTGGGACGATGCTTGGGTGGGTCGAAAAGACTTGATTAATCAACTGACAGAAAAAGTTCAGGGATCGTGTCGCTTGTTAATTCTTCTTGGGATCGCGGGAATTGGTAAAACTGCTTTGGCTGAAAGATTGGCGGTGGAGTTGCAAGACGACGGTCGTAAGTTTCATCAGGAGAATTTTGAAAACCAGCAGCAAGCTTCTGATTTTGGTAGTGTGGCGATTCGGTGGTTGGAAAAGTGGGGAGAACGCATTACGCCAGATGACCGCAAAGATACACAGCGGTTGCTAAATCGATTGGTCAAGCGATTGCGAGAAAATCGGTATTTGGTCGTGATAGACTCTCTGGAACTGATTTTAAAAGGAAATGAAGAAACAGGCTGGAATGGTTTTCAGGATGAGTTGTGGGCAAAATTTTTTGAAACTTTTTTGGCAGTAGAATCTTGCCAAAGTCTGATAATCGTAACATCGCAGGATTTGCCAGAGCAAATTCCGGCTCGTTATAAAAATTTTTGGTATCGCCAAGACTTGGGAGGACTAACACCATCAGAACAGTTAGCCTTGTTCGATAAAACTGGACTAGATGTTGATATAGATTCACCAAATAAACCCTATTTAGAACGAATTGGGGCTGCTTATGAGGGGCATCCATTGGCTTTGCGGGTGATTGCTGGGGAAATTGGCAGTCAGCCTTTTTATGGCAACGTGGCGGGTTATTGGAATAAATACGGGCATGAAATTGAAGAAGTGGAGAAAGCAATTGAGGAAGCTAAGACCAAAGGAATAACCGCATCAGCAGATGACGACTGGCGACTGGATCGATATACTCGCGAACTGCGAAAAAATGTGCGATCCCGGCTGGGAAAGACGTTTGAGAGATTGAAAAAAGATGTTTTGAATGCCTATCGATTGCTTTGCGAAGCTTCTGTGTATCGCTGTGCAGTGCCGGAGGAGTTTTGGCTGAGTCATTTGGAAGATTGGGATTGTGATGACCAGAAGCAAGAGGTAGCGTTGAATGCGTTGCGCGATCGCTTTTTGGTAGAAGAAGAATTAATTGACAATGAGATACACTTGCGACAACACAATTTAATTCGCAGTGTAGCATTAGAGCATTTGAAAAATTTGACAGCGAGCTAGTGGACAATATGAACAGTGATTTTGCTGAATTTGATTTTAAAAGTCAAAATGGTTTGGAAGTTGACATCATGCCACCGGAAGAGTGGATGCTGGCTAACCTGGGAATTGATCTAGCAGCACCGGAGTTTAGGGAACTGCCGCCTTATAAACGCGCTCAGTACAGAGCGGTTAAAAATTGGCTGACGAGGTACAAACTGAAGCCGGATGCTTCCAATCTTGAGAAAGTTCGGGGTTACTTGGAAGCATTTCACCATCTGTGCGAAGTGGAAGACTGGGAAAGAGCGAGCAACATCATTGAGATTCACCTTGATACACCTAATGATACAGAATTACACAATCTGCTAATAACTTGGGGCTACTATCGTGAAGTAATTGATTTATACAGTAGACTATTGGGAAACTTAGACCCAGTCAGTGATGCTGTTTGCTTCTTGGGTCTAGGTAAGGGATATCATTACTTAGAAAAATATGACCAAGCTATTTCTTATTATAAGGAAAGTTTATCCAGAATGTTGAAGATAGGCTATAGTTTAGGTGTTGGGAAAGTTTGGGGCAGTATAGCTAACACTTACCTTGCTATAAGAGAGTACGATCTAGCGATTAGTTGCTATGAAAAATGTTTGGTTATTTTTAGAGAAACAAACCATCAAGAAAGTATTGGCTTAACATTGGGCAATTTAGGAAATATATACTTTGCCCTAGGAAAATACGATATAGCTATTGATTATGCTGAGCAACATTTGATAATTGCAGAAAAAATAGGCGATTTACATGGCATAGGGATAGCACTAACTAATTGGGGAAATGCGCTATTTAAACTTGGTCATCATTTAGAACCTCTTAAAAAGTTTTTGAGAGCAAGTAAAATTTTTAAACAAATTGGCGATCTTCGCTCAGAGGCTCTAATTTGTTACAATTTGGCGATGTTTCAAGCGGATTTAGGCAACCTCCCTCTAGCTATTGAGTCTTGCGATCGCGCCCTCTCCATCGCTACAGAATTAGGCATCCCGCTAGCAAAAGAATGTCAGGAATTAAAGAAAAAATTACTGAGGGAAGAAACATAACCTGTGATGTGTCGTTATCTAATAGAAGATGCAATAGCGATATTCCTCAAAATGACTAAGAGCGATCGCTCACAAACCTAAAATCACACCTACGGCTACTGCCAGCTCATCCATATAATTTTCATCTAAATGACCGATTACCCTAATAACCCTGGATTTGTCGATGACTCGAATCTGTTCGCAAAGTATTACTGAATCTTGATTTAAACCCCCAACTCCAGAGGGAACAAATACATGAGAAGGTAAAAGAGCGCGACGAATCTTCGTAGTAAACGGTGCAATAATAGTATGAGGACTTACTAGATTAGCACGGTCAATCTGTAAGATGACAACAGGTCTTATACCAGCTTGTTCTGTACCAACTACCGGATTTAAATCGCATAACACCACATCTCCTCTTCTATATGTTGGATTTACTGATGAAGATCCTACCATTGAATTTCTCCACGAGCTAACTTTTCTTCGTAGGCTTCTAAATTCTTTAAATAGTCAGAAAAGTCTGATTCAGTAAGCTGTGGCAATTCACTGTTGTATTTGAGGAGCAAAAAGTCTATAAAATCATTCACCTCTTGAACAAGTGACTCTGGCATTTGGCTGATTTTAGCCATAGTGAGATCGTAAACTGTCATGTTTTTACCTCAGAGACTTTCATTGAGTTGTTTAAACTCCCCTTGCGGCTGTACTTGCTTGTGCAAACTAATTTGATCGCCCACTTCATATCCAGTGTTAAAACCAGCCTCGCTACTGATTTGAGAACCAGTTCTCGTTTTAACTTTACCACCTAAAGTCTCTAAATATTTTGCGATCGCCTGTTGATTTTTCTCAAACATCGATCGCACCACAATCGCTGGAGTAGCCGCCACATCCCCCACACCAGGAATCCCCGACTCTTCCATCTCACTTTTTTGTTCCAACAACCTTTGTCTCAATTTCGTCGCACATCCCACTCTAAAAGCATTGAGATAAGCCAATCCGCGCCCACTTCCTTTGCGGTATTTCGCCCTCCGTTCGATCGCGTGACTCAAATACTCGTAAAGGTGCGTACAAACTGTCAAGTTAGTAGAAGTTCCTACCAAAAACATCGTACCAGTATAAGTGTTTCGCATCGCATTGCAACCGTTAGCCTCAGCAATGCCCGAAAGCAAAATCATTTTCCAAGTGACGTACTTGGCTGTTGTTTCGACTCCACTTTCGCCGATTTCTTCCTGGGAATTAGGGCCTAAGTCGGCGAGGCTGAGATTGTACTGTGCTAGCAAAAGTGAAGCTTTTTCGGCCGCCGCAGTCGATTCGTTTTCATTGGATGAAGTGGCGAGGGCTAACAGCTTTTTGATTTTATCGACAATATTTGTGTCTGCCATTGTTCAATCAATTTTAGGGTGAGAGAGGATTTGGCGATCGGGCTAATTTTAGTATAGCTTAGAATGTACGATGATTAATAAAAGAGGATTTTTTTGAACCACAGAGGGCGCAGAGGGCGCAGAGAAATTAAGAAAGAAAGAAGTTCGCAAATTATGTATGGGCGAAGATGTTTTTTGAGGATTTTTTTGAACCGCAGAGGGCGCAGAGGGCGCAGAGAAATTAAGAAAGAAGTTGGCAAATTATGGGCGGATTAGCATACTATTCGAGGACTTCTAGGACTGATTTGGGTAACAATTTATCTTTGAACCAGATTACTTTTGCTGGAACATCTTTCACTTTTACTCCAGCTTTTTCCAAATTCAGTCGTTCGGAGATGGCCAAAATCAAATTATCGCAATCTGATTTATGTACTTGTGCAAATTTCTTTTGCAAATACTCCGGCCGCCAATAACCAACTATCTCTAATAAAAACACTCGCCCGTCGGGATGCACTAACCGAAAATCGGGAATCATCACACTACCTGGAATGGGAATTAAATCAACTTCTCGCTCTAGTTGCCACTCGGTTTTTGTGGAACTCCATCTTTCGGCAAATGCTGCTTCTAACATACTATCATAGGGTTTTCCTGGTGGATAGTGGCTGACTAAGCCGCACTCGGAATTTAGAGTGAATTTACCTGTTTTCAATACACCAGTAAAAGGGTCTTTTGTTTGCAGTGTTGAGTGCATACTCCATTTGGTAACGTGTAGCAGTGCGGGCAACATTTTTGCTAGGGCTAAGCCATAGCGTGTGCTGGGTTTGAATAAGCTTGTAGGGCCGTCGATGGTGAGGGTAAAACCGACTTCGGCATCGCCTTCGATGTAGGTCATTAATTGGAATAATTTAAGATAGCGAAATAGGAGTTTGTACTCTCCTGGATCGTTACGGTGGGCATTTAATTGAACTTGACTTGCGCGGTAAAATATGCCTTGGACTTGAGAAAGATTGTAGCGATGTAAGAGTGCTTCTGGTGTGGGTGCGTCGAATTGGGTGAAGATTTTGTTTTCGTTTAAGTCTGCGTATAAACCTGTACTTATTTCGTTGGTTAAAACTTCTCTATTTAATTCTTGACCTATTTCCAGTGCTAGTGTTTCGAGGGTTGATTGGGTGGAATGATGGCTGGGAGTCGATCGCGCTGACAATGCAAATACGCGCTGTCTCAATGCAATTGGTTCTAGGGGACTGATGACTTCAAAGGTGCTGAAACCGCCTTTGAGAAGGTGGGCTAGCCCGCGTTTGAGGCGGTAGTCGGGGCTGTCGCCTTCTAGGGATTGTAAGCTTTTGTCTAGTTCGCCTTGGGTTTTGCCTATCGCACTTTGGAAGCAATCAATCATCTCAATAGCGGCTTCTAGGTTTTTAGCATCTATCTTGAGGCGTAATGGGATGATTGATTCGCCGTTTTGACGGTGGCTTAGGAGGTCTGTTGGTAGCATAAATTATTTTTGACGAACCGCGAAGGCGCGAAGGACGCGAAGGGGATAAAGATGAAGCAAGAGAGTATTTACAAATGATTTAGGTTTGCTACCAGGGGATATCATCATCGTTGTGTTCTCCCCATTTTTCGGGTGATTCTGCTGCTTTTTTTGTCGTCTCTCGATTCACTCCATAAATGGGTGTGGGTTTGACTGTTTCTATTTTCTGATATTCGGGTTTTGGTGGTTCTATTATACTTTTTGGTTGGGGTTTTTCAACTTGCATTCCTCCTCGACGGCGTTGAGATGTTCTTTCTTCACTGGTGTTTTCGGTGACGACTTCGTAGAGAATTGCTAGTTTGTTTGCATCGCTACTTTTTCGCAAAACCCTACCCAATCTTTGGATGTATTCCCGTTCGCTACCAGTGCCTGATAAGATGATCGCAATTCGGGCATCGGGAACATCCACTCCTTCATTGAGAACATGGGATGCGACGAGGGTTTTGTATTCACCGCTGCGAAATTTTTGCAGAATTTCATGACGTTCTTTAACTGGGGTTTGGTGGGTGATTGTGGGAATCAGAAATTCTTGGGAAATTCGGTAAACTGTAGCGTTGTCTCCGGTAAAAATTAGGGTGCGCTGGGGGTAATGTTTTTCTAGTATTTCAGCTAGGATTCGCAGTTTACCTTCGGTACAAAGGGCGATGGCTTTGGCTTGGTTGTGGGCTAGCATTGCGCCGCGTCCGATCGCCGATCGCGTACTTGCCATGATAAACTTTTTCCATCCTTCTAGGCTGGATATTTTGATGTTAGACTGTTTGAGGAAGTCGTTGCGAATTGCCATGAGTTCGCCATACCTATCGCCATCTTCTTTTGACAGTTTGACCATGATTTGGACTATCTTGTGTTCGGCTAAAGCATCCCCGGCTAAGTCTTCTGGTCTTCTGCTGAACACTGTCGGGCCAATGAGAAAGTGCAAGTCGCTGTGACGGCCATCTGTGCGATCGGGTGTTGCTGTCAATCCTAGTCGATAAGGCGCGATCGCATATTCGGAAATTACTCGAAAAAAGTCGGTGGGTAAGTGATGACATTCGTCAAAAACTAGCAAGCCGTATTTATTGCCCAAGGTTTCTGCATGAATACTTGCGCTATCATAGGTTGCTACTAAAATTGGCGTTTTGTCCCGCGAACCTCCGCCCAACAATCCTATTTCGATTTTGGGAAAAGCTGCTTTTAAATTAGCATACCACTGGTGCATTAAATCGAGAGTTGGTACTACAATTAATGTACTGCGGTTCGTGACTTGCATGGCTAATTGTGCCAAGTAAGTTTTGCCGGAAGCGGTGGGAAGCACAACAACTCCTTGACTACCCGCTTGTCGCCAAGCAGCCAGGGCTTGTTCTTGGTGTGGGTAAGGCTGCATTTCTACGCTGGATACGAGTTCGAGGTCTTCGTAGGCGCGGGCTTCATCGGTGAAGTGGATACAATCTGCCTGAAGGCATTCTACCAACGGGCGGTAGTGAATTGCTCGAATGCGGAATTTTTCGACGCGATCGTCCCACGTTGCAAAATCCACCCAGTCTCTGCCTTTTGGTGGCGGATGTAGCAGAAGAGTTCCGCGATCGAATGTTAATGTAGGTATGCGTGACATTTTGTTGAGAGACCTGAATCGCTGCTATTAAATTATAAGTGACTGATACTGAGTTACATTCGATCGAGCTATCGCTGCAATTTGAGGTTATAGATGGAAATCGGCGTCCCCAAGGAAATCAAAGATTTAGAGTTTAGAGTTGGACTCAGCCCCACAAGTGTCCGGGCTTGTTCGGACAAAGGCCACACAGTTTTTGTCGAAACTAATGCCGGTACTGGTGCGGGTTTCACCGACGAAGATTACATTCAAGCAGGGGCGAAGATTGTCTCAAAGCCTACTGATGTCTGGAATCGGGAATTAATTGTTAAAGTTAAGGAACCCTTACCTGCTGAGTACCCGCTGATCCAAAAAGAACAGTTGCTATTTACATATTTGCACTTAGCGGCCGATCGCGCATTAACGGAACACTTAATCGACAGCGGAGTCCAAGCCATCGCCTACGAAACCGTCGAACTCCCAGACAGGAAATTGCCGCTGCTGACGCCGATGAGTATTATTGCAGGGCGTTTGGCCGTACAGTTCGGAGCTCGGTTTTTGGAACGTCAGCAAGGTGGCCGAGGGGTACTTTTGGGCGGCGTACCAGGGGTAAGACCGGGCAAAGTTGTGATTTTGGGCGGCGGAATCGTCGGCACGGAAGCAGCGCGTATTGCTGTAGGAATGGGCGCTAGAGTGCAGATTTTGGATGTAAATGTCGATCGCCTCGCCTATTTAGAAACTCTGTTCGGTTCCAGAGTCGAATACCTCTACAGCAGTCCTTTGCAAATTGAAGCAGTTATCCCGGATGCTGACTTATTAATCGGTGCAGTTTTGGTCTTGGGTAAAAAAGCTCCAATTCTGCTTTCTCGCGAGTTTGTTGCTAAAATGCACCCCGGTTCTGTGATAGTTGACGTAGCAGTTGATCAAGGTGGTTGCGTAGAAACTTTGCGGGTAACTTCTCACACAAATCCTACCTATGTTGAGGAAGGAGTCGTGCATTATGGCGTACCAAATATGCCCGGTGCCGTGCCTTGGACTGCGACTCAAGCTTTGAATAATAGCACTTTGCCTTATGTTTTGCAGTTGGCAAATAGCGGGATTAAAGCTTTGGAAACAAATCCTAGTTTGGCCAAGGGATTGAATGTGCAGAAGCACCGATTGGTGCATCCAGCCGTGCGCGAGGTTTTCCCAGATTTAGCTGATTAGATTTCTCGTTTTTTTTAAGCTAAGTAATATTAACTCCGGTAGCATCGGAATTAATATTACTCACAGTCAAGACACGGCAGTGCCGTGTCCCTACAATTAATCAGGCGATACTGACATCTCTTAGGTCATGTTCTTGATTATTTTGGAGTAGGGAAACGGCATTGCCGTGTCCTCGGTTGCTCATAAGATTACTGTTGATAGAGTTGGCGGATTTCATCTAGGTTGTTGGCTGCGGGCATACGAGATGCGATCGCCTGCAAAACAGCAACATCAGAGATTCCCGAAATATCCTCAACCAACAACAATCCTGCGTCTCCAAATTTTAGTCTTAAACCGAGTTCGATGATCTGGATAAATGCCTGTTTAGTGCGCGCCTTTTCCTCCAGTAACTGAGCATCTTTTTGAGATAACTGAGCATCTTTTTGTGCCGCTAGTTCGTCGCCTGTAGGAATCGGCTCGCCACCAGCATAGCACCAGCGCAACCAACCACCACGGGCATTTTCAAATTCACCTTGCCACAGAGTTAGTCCCAAACCGACTTCGGGAAACCAAGCATCAGTTTTCGGCACGTAAGATTGATTGTGCAATTCAAAGACTCGCAGCACACTACCTCTCAACTCGCGTAGCGGATCGTACACGACATAATACGGGATTCGCATTCGAGCGTAATCTATTAACTTGCTGCCCAATTCGTTACCCGGAGTTGGGGAAACAATTTCGATCGCAATTTCAGGAGGTTTGCCAAATTCCCAAAATAAATACGATCGCACTTGTTTTTCCCACCAATCCTCTGCACCAGTAATATTGACACTGAGAAACACATCCGGGGCGATTCCAGGTTGACGTACGCTGCTGAACAAACCGACATTTGCAGCCACAATAAAAGGAACGGTAATACCTGTATCACCACCGCTATATAAAACTGTTGTCAGCAGTCGCTGCTGTTTTTCGTTGATGAAGCTGTCCAAAGGAGTATCGTCTTCTAAAACTAAGTTGCTAATATCTGGCAACTGACTCGGATCGAGGGTTAATGGCTCAGACATAGGTAGCCGAAATGATAAATATCTGCCAAATCAATTGTAACAGAATGGAAATTGGGAATTGGGCATCGGGAAGATTTTCTTCCTTTGCCAACAGCATTGATATTACTCGCGGCCCTGAAGAATATTTCCCAAAACACTTGACAAATTGGCGGACATACGCAATTATAGTGATTCGTGACCAATGCGGAACTGGCGGAATTGGTAGACGCGCATGATTCAGGTTCATGTGGTGCAAGCCTTCCGGGTTCAAGTCCCGGGTTCCGCATTTCACAGGCAGAAGGTAGTCTGGGGTTAACCTGCATACAGGCAATAACCCCATTCACTCTGCTAAGTTAAACAATGCTGACAAGTATTCAAAATCCCCTAGTCAAAGAAATCCGTAGGCTCCATAGCTCGAAGGGACGCAGGGAACAACAATTATTTTTACTCGAAGGGACGCATTTGCTGGAAGCAGCTTGCGCGACAAAACACCCGCTAGAAACGGTTTGTGCAACTCCAGAATGGGTAGATAAGCACGGGAAACTGTGGGAGGAAGTTGGTAATTTAGCCGATCGCACCGAATTAGTAAGTGAAAAAGTATTAGAGTCGATCGCCACTACAGTCCAACCAGACGGGATTATCGCCACCGCACCCCGCACCGCAACCCCACCGACAGAAATCTCAACTTTAGGAATAGCCTTAGAGACAATCCAAGATCCCGGTAACTTGGGGGCGATCGTTCGCACGGCTGCGGCTGCTAATGCTGACGGTTTGTTAGTCAGTGCAGACAGTGCCGATTTAGACCATCCGAAAGTGCTCCGCGCCTCAGCAGGAGCTTGGTTTAAACTACCAATGGCAGTCAGTCCAGATTTAACAGCCGAAGTTTCTCGATGCAAAAGTCGAGGGATGCAAATTTTAGCAACCGTTCCCAACGCTAGTTTTACCTATTGGGAAGTAGATTTGCGAGTGCCGACTCTGATAGTTTTGGGTAACGAAGGCTCTGGATTGTCGGAAGAATTGAGAAGCTTAGCCGATCGACAAATCCAGATTCCTCTCAATCGCAGCGTAGAATCACTCAATGTGTCGATCGCTAGCGCCCTGATTTTATACGAAGCTCAACGGCAAAGAAATCATTAGTCATTAGTCAATGGGTAGATTAATGCCCGATGCCCCATCTGAGATTTACTCTCTTAGTACAGCAACTCATCCTCACAAAAAATAAATGTAAAGAAATGTAGCCAAACACTCTCAGAAATGTTAAGATTCTTAACATAAAGCAGAATTGTGAATTCCCAAGCAAAACCCAACCTGAGATGGGGGCGACAGGGAATAGCAGCTAGCTACCATAAAAACGAAGCCTCTTTAAATGCAAGGAAAGCGCAAGTCCCCGCCCACTTTCCTTCCCACCAAAAACTAGGGGTTTGCCTTCATCAGCAAACCCTTAGAGGCACTGATACTCAGCGGGTATAGCTCATGAAAACTCTTAAGTCCTCAGATACAGATTCTGTTCGTGCTTACTTGCAAGAAATTGGTCGCGTTCCCTTGTTGACCCATGAGCAAGAAATAGTCTATGGCAAACTGGTACAGCGATCGACCGAACTGAATCAGGAAAAAAATATTGTAGCCGAAGAGTTAGGCCGCGATCCAACGGCGGCTGAATGGGCACAGGCAGTTGGGCTTTCTGAGGCTGAGTTGCAGCGGACAATCAGCCACGGAGACAGGGCCAAGCGGCAAATGGTGGAAGCCAATCTGCGGCTGGTGGTGTCCGTAGCCAAGAAATATATCAAACGCAATGTAGATTTACTGGATCTAATTCAGGAAGGTACGATCGGGATGCAGCGAGGAGTAGAAAAATTTGACCCCACCAAGGGCTACAGATTTTCTACCTACGCTTATTGGTGGATTCGTCAGGCGATTACCCGTGCGATCGCCGAAAAAGGCCGCACCATCCGCCTACCAATCCACATTACCGAAAAGCTCAACAAAATCAAAAAGGCTCAGCGTCTACTGGCTCAGCAGCTAGGCCGCGCTGCCACGGCTGCTGAGTTAGCCTCAGAATTAGATTTGACTCCCAAGCAAATTCGCGAATATCTCGATCGCGCCCGTTTGCCACTTTCCCTTGACTTGCGCGTGGGAGACAATCAAGATACTGAGTTAGGCGACTTGTTGGAAGATACCGGAACTTCTCCCGAAGATTTTGCCCTGCAAGCTTCCCTGCGGACGGATTTGGATCATCTGATGGCAGAACTAACTCAGCAACAGCGCGAAGTCCTCGCCTTGCGGTTTGGTTTAGAAGATGGGCAGACTCTCACCTTAGCAAAAATAGGCGATCGGCTCAGCATCAGCCGGGAACGAGTACGGCAAATAGAACGGGAAGCTTTGACTAAACTCCGCAAACGCAAGCAAGATATCAACGATTATCTAGCCTGCTAAGTAGATTGGGGATTGAGCGCTAGATCCGGTTCCCATCCTGGGAGGGGCTAGGGGGTGGGTCTTATTTCCCATCCCCAATCTAAAATCGTAAAAACCGCCTCCTTCAATTCGGTTGTGCCCACTTTGTTCTGATCATCGTCCTGCTACATTGGTAATTACTTGGTAAGAAAGATCAGCAGCCAGTAGATAAGGTTATTGAGATTAACCAGGCTGCGTCTAAAATCAACAACTGTCTCTGAAACGGAGGTTCTCGTGAGCAACTCATCTAATAAATCCCCAGAATTTTTTGAAGAAGACGGAGAAAACTCCAATTTACTTTGGCAGTACGTGCAGTCAATGGCACCAGACACCGTTTCTCAGTTGTCTAAGCCAAATTCTCACGAAGTTTTTCAAGTAATGGAGCGAAATATTGTCGGACTTTTGGGCAATTTACCTTCGGAACACTTCGGGGTGACAGTCACTACCAGTCGCGAGCATTTGGGCAGATTGTTGGCTTCGGCGATGATTAGCGGTTATTTTCTCAAGAATGCCGAACAGCGAATGACTTTTGAAAAGTCTATACAAGCTAGTGAAATAAATGGATCTGATGATTAACATTTAAAGGGAATCGGGCATTGGGCATCGGGCATCGGGAATAGGACATGATTGAACAAAAGTATCAAGTAAAGCAACCTAATTAAATCCAAAATGTGATCGCTGTTAGATCCCCGACTTCCCAGAGAAGTCGGGGATTTGCCTATTATTTTTTAGATCCGATGCCCAATTCCCAATTCCCAATTCCCAATTCCCAATTCTCAATTCCCAATTCCCAATGCCCAATTCCCATTAAATTAATATGTCTCTTTCTCCTATCCCTCACAAAGTTATCGGCGTTGCTGTCATCTGGAATGAAGCGGGACAAATTTTGATTGACAAAAGGCGCAAACAAGGACTACACGGTGGTTTCTGGGAATTTCCTGGTGGTAAAATAGAGCCTGGGGAAACCGTCGAAGCTTGTATTAAACGGGAAATTATAGAAGAGTTGGGGATCGTCATAGAAGTTGGTGAGAGCCTAATGACGATCGAACACGACTACACTAAATTTACAGTGACGCTTTGTGTGCATAACTGCCATTACATCAGCGGTGAACCGCAAACACTTGAATGTGATGAAATTCGCTGGGTGACACTAGATGAACTTGACCAATTTAGTTTTCCCAAAGCGAACGAACAAATTATCGCCACTCTTCGTAAAAATTCAACTGTTAACTGATAGCTAATAACTGATAACTGTCAACTAATTTCTATTTTTGAATAGGCAAAGTAAAGTGAAAACAACTGCCTTTATCAGGTACGGAATCTACCCAGATTTGGCCGTAATGAGCACGGACGATGCCCTGACAAAGAGAAAGTCCGATGCCATAACCGTCTTGTGATTTGTCTCGCTGCAAGCGGAAGCTGTCTTCAAAAATGCTTTGGCAATTTTCTTCGGGAATTCCCGGCCCGCTGTTGCCAATACTGACTTGAACTTTGTAAGCAGTGCGGTGCAGTATGGAAATGCTCACAGTTCCTTGCTCTGGGGTATACTTGCTGGCATTATCGAGTAAGTTGGCAATCACTTGTTTGATGCGATCGGGATCGGCATATACTAAGGGCAAGTCTGTGGGAATATCTGTATCCAATTTCAGACTTTTAGCTTGAAATTTGTCTTGAAACTGAACAAGTACATCTTGACAAATTGTCCCCAGTTGGATTTTTTGCGGTTCCATATGCAGTTGGGCTTTTGTACCCCTGGCTGCTTGTAGGATATCTGTGATCATGCGATCGACAATCCGAATTTGCCGCCGAGCTTGTTTCATCAAATGAGTCGCCAGAGTCGGTGTCAAACGTGGTGTTTCCCCATCTTTCACCTTCTGATTTGCCTCCAAAGTCTCCAAAGCCAAAGAAGCCGCCGTCAAAGGATTGCGGAGGTCGTGAGCTAGCATGGCAATAATCCGGTCTTTCAACTGCAACTGCTCTTGCAGGTGTTCTTTTTCCTGTTTGAGCCGAAAAACTTCATCAGAAAGTTGCACGAGTTCAAGGGCGCAAGCGACCGAATAAATGGGTTTGGGATCGACCAAAGTTTCGGCCAGGGGTGCAACAGACTCTTGCTGAGTCGCGTATTCTTCTACCGATAACTGCCAACGGGGCCACCAGTGTTCCAATTGGGCGCTCAAATCGCTACCCGCGATGGTTTGTCGCGGATCTGGATGAATTTTGAGCAGCGATGGAGTGGCTACGACTTTAAAGTGTTCGGCCAAATCGGGCTGTTCCCCTACATCGATGGTTTGAAGTTCAAAGTCCCACTCTGCCTTCAAATCTTTTAGGGATTTACGGATGTGCCTGGTCTGTTCCCTGGAAGAGGGACGCTTATCTACGAACAGCAGAAGCTGTAGAACCGATTCGGAAGTCGCAGGCTGTTCAGGTGAACAGTCGGTGTCTTTACCGTTGGTCTGATTGACGTTATTCAATTTGTCGATCGGGTGAAAACAATTGACCATTACCGAGCCCAGTTATTTCACTATCTACTTTAATTTAATACTTCCTTTAGATTTATGCTAATCTCCGATAATTTGATGAGGGCGGACAGATGATATTTTTGAGCGGCAAGAAAAATTCGTCGCTGAATGACGTGATGAAGGTGGCGGCGGTTTTTTTTGTGTTGTGCTTATTGCTGACGCTGCATCGCTACTACAGCTTTTACGCTACTTACGACCAAGGCATTTTCAATCAACTTTTTTGGAATGGTAGTCACGGTCGCTTGTTTGAGAGCTCTCTCTCTTCGGCTTTGTCCACTAATGTGGTTCACCAAAATCAGATCCCAGAAGTCTTTTACTATCGTTTAGGGCAGCACTTCACTCCGGCGCTGATGCTGTGGCTGCCAATTTACTCACTGTTTCCCTCTCCTGTCACTTTGACGGTGTTGCAGGTGACTTTAATTACGGCGGCTGGTTTAGTCCTCTACCCTCTTGCCAGACACTATCTAGAGCCACGGCTGTCGGCTGCAATTGTCGTCAGCTACTATTGCGCTAATGCGGTAATAGGGCCGACATTGGGAAATTTTCACGATGTTTGCCAAATTCCGCTTTATGTTTTTAGCTTGCTGCTGGCGATGGAGAAGCGCTGGTGGCCGCTGTTTGGGATTCTCTCAACTTTGATTTTGGCGGTGCGGGAAGATGGGGGAATTGTGTTATTTGGGGTCGGAGTTTACTTGATATTGAGCCGGCGCTATCCTCTGACTGGCTTTGCTGTGTGCATTCTCAGTTTTGGTTACATGATTGTCTTGACGAATCTGATTATGCCTTTGTTTTCTGATGACATCTCCCAGCGGTTTATGATGGAGCGCTTCGGTCAATATGCTGATGGAGATGAAGCTTCGACTCTGGAAATTATTTGGGGAATGGTGAGCAATCCTGGGCGGTTGGTTGAACAGTTATTTACGCCGTTTTTTGGTAAGATCAAATACCTGCTTGGTCAATGGTTGCCGTTAGCTTTAATTCCTGCTGTGGCGCCTGCTTCTTGGACGATCGCGGGATTTCCATTGCTGAAGCTATTTTTAGCTAAAGGAGAGTCGGTGTTGGCGATTAATATTCGCTATGCGATGACTGTGGTTCCAGGGCTTTTTTACGGGGCGATCCTGTGGTGGGCCGATCGCCAAAAGGAAGAGGATAAAATTAGAAGCGGAGAAAAAACCAGTTTGCGTTTTCCTTCGGCAATATTTCCCTTGCCTTCGTCTGCCAAGTTTCACCGATTTTGGTCGTTTTGTATCTGTTTGTCGCTATTTTTTACCTTCACGTCTAACCCAAATCGGACTTTTTCGTTTATTTTGCCCGATGCGATCGATCCTTGGGTGCAGGTTCCTCTAATCAGACAATGGCAGCACGTTTCTCAGGTGCGACCTCTGTTGGCTCAAATTCCTGCGAATGCTAGTGTGGCTGCGACGAATACTATTGTGCCGATTTTGTCAAGCCGCCGGGAAATTCTGAGATTTCCGATGTTGGAATTGCGAAATGATGCGAGGGAGGTAGTGAAGATGGAATATGTGATTGCTGATATGTGGCAGTTACAGCAGTATCAGGTGGCGTTTCGCAGGGAACGGGGACAGTTACAGGCGATTGTCCCACAGATCGATCGCCTATCCAATTCTGGAGAGTATGGAATTGTAGGCTTTGAAGACGGCGCGATTTTGATGCGTAAGGGGGCTGATTCTAACTCTCTATCAGTGGCGGCTTGGGCTAGTTTTCGCCGAGAATTGGAGCCGATTTTAAAGAAAAAGTAGGCGGGGAGGGCGATCGGTCTCAACCACCTATTTTCGTGCAGAAACCCGGTTTCTGCACCATTCCCAGTGATTATTGCTACCAAAAGTCAGTGAGTGGTCATGAATTGGCGATCGACCAACTAATAAATTTGGGTATTATACAATAAATCTGTTAATCAAAAACATTAAGATCTATAAATTCTGTGGAGGGCTAAGAACTGTATCGTAATTTCTGAACAAATCTAGACAAATCTCCAAAATCGTCCATATAATCAATATGGGAGATCAAGTAAATACATCAGAGGCCAAAAACAAAATGCTTCTCTCTTTCAAGACGGAATTAAAACCGAATAATCGGCAGATGACGCAATTCCGTCAACATTGTGGAGTTGCCAGACACGCCTATAACTTTGGGAATGCCATCATTCTTGATATTTTGAAACAACGAGAAACCGACAAATCGGTTAAAGTTCCCAGTGCGATTGACTTGCACAAGCGGTTAATTGCTGAAATTAAGCCGTCCAACCCCTGGTACTACGAATCATCCAAAGCAAGTCCTCAACAGGCACTAGCAGAAGTGAGGACAGCTTGGGATAGATGCTTCAAAAAAGTTTCAGCACAGCCTAGATTCAAGAAAAAAGGCAAGTCTAAAGACTCTTTTTATCTGGAGCAAGGCACTAAAGCCAAACCAGCAATTCGTAATGACGGAAAACGAATCAAGCTCCCTAAAATTGGCTGGGTACTTTTGCATGAAACTTTGCCAATTAGTGCAGTGCATAATTGTGTAATCAGCCGTCAAGCCGATAGTTGGTTTGTCGCTATCAAGTACGAAGTTGAAAAACCCGCAGTACCCGCGAATCGACCGTCTGTCGGCGTTGATATTGGCATCAAGGAACTGGCTGTAACCAGCGATGGTAAAGTCTTTCCCAATCCCAAAGCTTATCGAAAGATGAGCAAAAAGATGAAATATTTACAGCGCTCAGTCAGTCGCAAGGTCAAAGGTTCTAAGAACCGATTAAAGGCGATTCGATTACTAGGTCGGCATCACGCAAAGATTGGTAATATCAGGAAAGATGCAATTCATAAACTCACTAACCACATCGCTAAAAACCACAGCATTGTAAAGATTGAAGATTTGCATATCAAAGCTTTCCTAAAAAACCATAAGCTAGCAGGAGCGATTGCTGACTGTGGAATGTACGAATTCAAGCGTCAATTGGAATACAAAACTGAGAAGTTTTCTAGCCAATTAATTCTAGTTGATCGTTTCTTTCCTAGCTCTCAGATTTGTTCCGGTTGCCATGTGCATCGCCATAAGATGCCACTAAAAAGCCGCACTTATCATTGTCCTGAGTGCGGGCACACTGAGGACAGAGATTTGAATGCAGCTAAAAATATCGAACGATGGTTTGAAGGAATTCACATTCCGATTCGTTCGGATCCAACGGTAAGTTCTACCGAGATTGCTTGTGGAGCAGACAAACCTCTCAAGAGTCATCTTGAGACTGCGTTGAAACAGGAAGTAAGCATCGAAACCATCAATGTCCATTTAAGTCTAGACTTAGGTAGTTTTGGGTAGGTCTTATAGAACGGAAGAGAGATGAAAATTTTAGTATTAGCATGGGAGTTTCCTCCCAGAATCGTCGGCGGCATCGCCCGCCACGTATCGGAACTATATCCAGAATTGGTGAAGCTGGGGCACGAAATTCACTTGATTACAGTAGAATTCGGTAACGCGCCGATGTACGAAGTGGTAGAAGGAATACAGGTGCATCGGGTGGTGGTGGGACACGCCCGCGACTTTTTCCACTGGGTGGCAAACCTCAACCAAAGCATGGGGCATCAGGGTGGCAAGCTGATCCTGGAAGAAGGGCCCTTTGATATCATTCACGCTCACGACTGGTTAGTGGGGGATGCCGCGATCGCCCTCAAGCATACCTTTAAAGTACCCCTAATCGCCACCATCCATGCCACCGAATACGGACGCTTCAACGGCATCCACAATGAAGGACAGCGCTACATCAACGCCAAAGAAAATAGCCTCGCTTACAATGCTTGGCGGGTAATTGTATGCAGCGATTATATGCGACGGGAAGCAGAACGGGTACTATCGACTCCTTGGAACAAAATAGAGGTAATTTATAACGGAATCAGGTCGGAAAAAAAGCCACGATTGAACGAATTCGATGCGATAAATTTTCGTCGTAAATTTGCGGCTGATGACGAAAAAATTGTCTATTATGTAGGCAGAATTAGCTATGAAAAAGGGATTGCTGTATTTTTAAATGCTGCACCTAAAGTCATTTGGGAAATGGGGGGAAAAGCCAAGATTGTAATTGTTGGTGGTGGTAATACAGACCATCTCAAATATCAGGCTTGGAACTTGGGAATTTGGAATAAGTGTTATTTTACAGGCTTCATGTTTGAAGAAGACCTCGACAAATTTCAGACAGTGGCTGACTGTGCTGTTTTTCCGAGTCTTTACGAACCTTTTGGGATTGTAGCTTTGGAAAGTTTTGCTGCAAGAGTGCCTGTGGTAGTTTCGGATGCAGGTGGACTTGCTGAAGTGGTACAGCATACCAAAACTGGTGTGGTTACTCAGGCAAATAATTGTGATTCTTTAGCCTGGGGGATTTTGGAAGTTTTGAACAATCCGGGTTACGGACAGTGGTTGGTTGATAATGCTTATGAGGATTTGGAACGCCGATTTAGCTGGCCGAAGTTGGCGATGGAAACGGAGTGGGTTTATCAACGGGTGGCGGAGGAAAGAACTGAGGTTGATTGGTAAGAATGTTGACGGTTGACAGTTGACAGTTCACTATCAGAAGTAGGTTGGGTTGAGTGATAGCGAAACCCAACATCTTATTTGAAATAGCGAAACCCAACATCTTATTTGAAATAGCGAAACCCAACATCTTATTTGAAATAGCGAAACCCACCATCTTATTTGAAATAGCGAAACCCACCATCTTATTTGAAATAGCGAAACCCACCATCTTATTTGA
>JAYSVM010000054.1:0-22611 GCA_043718495.1 Oscillatoriales bacterium
GTGCCGTTTCCCTACCGCAAAATAATCGTAGGGAAACGGCACTGCCGTGTCCTGATTTTCCACTCTGCACTCCCGCATTATTAATTGACACTCCCCGGCATGAATGCGCGGGGATTCTTGGTTCACCGATACACCTTTAAATTACCTATCCTTTCGGCATTACTTAAACCAAAAACCCGTTCAATAGAACTAAGTTTCGAGCCTAACGTAAGACTTTCCCAGAGGGCTGATCTCCCCAAGCGAAGCGAGAGTTTCCTCTCTTGTTGACCTGTGCCCCACGGTACGTTTAATATTCAAGATTTGAGTTTTCTGGTCTGGGTTACGTTAGTTACCCTAGCTATGTTTTACGCGCGAGTTCGCCACCCACTAACCATTATTATTTCCCGACCAGTCGTTTGAGCTTGGTGTCTCATGTGTATCGGCGGTTATTCTACCTGTAATATTACTCTACTGTACCATACTGTTCAATTGATTTTCGGAAATCTTAAACCAGAAATTTAGATAATTAAAGCCGTCCTAAAAGCACGGGGCTTTAGACCCAATTTACTGGTAAGCTTAAGTTAACTTAAATTTTTATTGCACAAACTGGCTAAATCTCACAAAAAAACCAAAAGCGAGCTATGAAAGAAGTAGCGATCGCACAATTGTATCTCTCAAAACCTGATGCACAAAATCAACTCCCCACCTTTATTTCGGCGGCAAAAGCGATCGACCTTTTTAGCATTATTCGCTGTTACCCTAGCCGCCGTCTTCTTCCTATTTATCCTCCCAGCCCTCACCCAGCAACCAGTCGTGCTCACAATGTTAATGCAGGGGCAAGATATTGTGAACTGGAAGCCCTTTGTCCAAGAATTTGAACAAAAAAACCCAGATATTCGGATCAACCTCATAGAAGGGCCATTTGATAGCAATCTCGTAGAAAATCTTTATACATCTGCCTTTTTGTTAGGCGATTCACCCTACGATATCATCAACATGGATATTGTCTGGGTTCCCAAATTTGCCGCCGCTGGGTGGATGCTCGATTTAACAAACAAAATTTCCCCTGAACAACTTTCAAAATTTATCAAAGGTAATGTCGAAGGCGGCAAGTATCGAGGCAAACTTTATCGAATTCCTCACGCTTCAGATGCCGGAATGCTCTATTATCGGAAAGACATTTTAGAACAAGCTGGAATTAAACCGCCCAAAACTTTTGAAGAGATGTTTACCATCTCTCAAAACTTGCAGAAACAGGGAAAAATTACTTGGGGTTATGTATGGCAAGGCAAACAATATGAGGGACTATCGGCGATGTTTGTTGAGGTGCTCGCTGGCTTCGGCGGATTTTGGGCAAACCCTGAAACTTTTGAAGTTGGGCTAGATAAACCAGAGGCAATTAAAGCTGTGGAATTTCTCAAAAGCGCGATCGCATCTGGTATTTCTCCTCCTGGTGTCAGCACTTACGGAGAAGAAGAAACCAGGCTGTTGTTTCAAAGCGGTAAAGCGCTTTTCTTGCGGAATTGGCCCTATGTTTGGAGGCTGGCAAATACCGAAGGATCGAAAGTTAAAGGCAAAATTGCGATCGCGCCAATGCTCAGCAGTATCGGCAAACAAGGCGGTTCCTGTCTGGGTGGCTGGGGCTGGGGAATTGCCAAAACCTCAAAACATCCAGAGCAAGCGTGGAAAGCCATTCAGTACCTTACTAGCGAGGAAACACAGCGCAAATTTATTTTAGAAACCGGGTTGGTTCCTAGTTACAAATCTCTGTTTTTAGATCCAAAAATTATTGCCAGATATCCCCATTACCCGCAACTGCTAAAAGTGGTAGAACAGTCAGCTTTGCGCCCTGCTATCGCTCAATATGCTCAAGCTTCTGATATTTTGCAACGATATTTGAGTGTGGCTTTTACTGGAAGTATGAGTTCAGAAAAAGCAATGAAAGCCGCTGCTAGTGAAACTCGCAATTTATTAGGCAGTTTTAAACAACAAGCCAAAATTTCCTCAAACTGACATCTTATAGCAATTTCGGTTACACTCCTTGATCAGACAAATCTAGTTGGCTCATTTGTGGCAAATTCTCATGTCTTCAAAAATCTTATTTGCCAACATCCTAGCCAACTTCACAGGAACAGCATTGCCAACCATTTTGTATCCATCAATGATATACTTATACTTAAAAATGAAGTCATCCGGGAAAGTCTGAATTCTCGCACATTCCCTGACAGACAATCTGCGATAAGGTAGAGGTGAATTTGGGTCAAAAATGCGTTTATCCTGATCTACCAAAATCATTTTACTAGCTTGAGGATGGATAGGTGCGTGTCGCCCGCCCGCCTGAATGGTAAAAGAAGGTTCCGACCAACTTCTAACTCGATTTCGCGACATATAAATGCTGGAAAATCCTAAATCAGCACATTCGTGATTGGGAATAGATGGGTGATAATCATCTACTTTACCCTTAACTGGAATTGGTGCAGTCTGCAAATCAAAAATCGCATCTTTCAAAGTCAAAACCCCATCCCCAGCTTCAGGAAAGTCAAAGCCAAAACCCAGACTTTCCCGATAACCAATCACAATCACCCTTTTCCTATCCTGCGGTACTCCAAAATTTCTAGCATTCAACAACTTGTATGAAACCCGATAGCCAATTTGCTCAAATTGTGATAATATATAACTGAAAGCATCCCGATTTCTGGGAGACAAAATGCCACTGACATTCTCAGCCAAGAAAAACAGAGGCTGCTTCTCCCCCACAATGCGGATATAATCCCAAAAAAGTTGACCGCGACTATCATCAATTCCCCGTTTCGCACCAGCCGCACTCCAACTTTGACAAGGAGGGCCACCAATTATTCCCATACAATCAGGAACTTCATCAGAATTAATTTTTCGGATATCTCTGCGATCTAACAGAGTGTGAGTATGGTTAAATTGATATGTATCCCAAATAGTGCGATCATACTCATTAGCCCAAACCGGATTAAAGCCAGCCAGACGAAAACCCAAATCCAATCCACCACAACCCGCAAACAGAGAAATAATATTCATAAATCAATATCTTGTTTATTTCTTTCCTTCTTCCTTCTTCCTTCTTCCCTATTCCTTCGCGCCCTTTGCGCCTTCACGGTTCGTAAAATCCAACTTCAATGAATGCAGAATCCATCCTCAAATCATACCAACACTTCGGCATCCATCTCGGACTAGAAAGAATCAAACAACTTCTAAAGAAACTAGACAACCCCCAGCAAAAATTCCCCGTCATCCACATCGCCGGCACAAATGGCAAAGGTTCAGTTTGCGCCTACCTATCATCCATACTCACAGAAGCAGGTTATCGAGTCGGGCGCTACACATCCCCGCACTTAATCGATTGGACAGAAAGAATTTGCATCAACCAAAAACCAATTTCCTCAACTGAACTACAACAATACCTCGAACGAGTCATCGCCGCCACGGAAAACGACACCGAAACTCCCACCCAATTTGAAATCATCACCGCTGTAGCTTGGCTGTATTTTGCCGAACAAAAAGCAGACATCGCTGTCATCGAAACCGGATTGGGCGGTAGATTAGACGCCACTAATGTGTGCGAAAATCCCCTTGTTAGCGTCATCACATCCATCAGCCTCGAACATTGGCAAATACTTGGCCCGACTGTTGCCGATATTGCAGGAGAAAAAGCCGGGATTCTCAAGGTAAATTGTCCGGTTGTTGTTGGAGAATTGCCAGAATCGGCTAGAATAGCGATCGAGAAACGCATCCAAGAATTAGACTGTCCGGCAACTTGGGTAAAACCAGCTATAGATTTAGGACAAGGATTCGCGGAATATCAGTTAAACCAAAATGGTGCTAAAGTAAGATATCAATTGCCATTGTTGGGAAAAATTCAACTGATGAATTCGGCAATTGCGATCGCAACTATCGAAATTCTCCAAAACCAAGGATGGCAAATATCTGAAACTGCGATTCAAAACGGTATAGCCAAAACCCAATGGCTGGGAAGACTTCAAAAGACAACTTGGAAAAACCAGACAATATTAATAGATGGAGCACACAATCCAGCCGCTGCGATTGCGCTGCGAGAATATGTCGATAATTTCAGCAACTACCAACCAATTAACTGGGTTATCGGGATTATTGCCACGAAAGACTGCGATGATATATTAGAAGCATTACTCAAAAAGGGCGATCGGCTTTATCTAGTACCCGTACCCGACCAAAATTCCACACCACCCGCAGAATTAGCTACCCTCGCCAAAAGCATCTGTCCAGAATTAACACTTTGCGAAACTTTCTCTGATTTAACCACAGCCTTAGACACTGCTGTCGCGGATAATAATTTAACAGTCCTTTGCGGTTCCCTTTATCTAGTCGGCCACTTTCTTCAACAACAAAAATCCCAAGTTTAAAAATATCTGTCTTCTATCTGCGTCCATCCGCGTCTATCTGCCATCATCTGCGGTTGAAATCCTTTTCAAACTTATTGCAGAACTAGCTTATATGGCCACACAGATTTCCATGATACTATAGTATAGCAAATCCATCTAAATTGCAATAGGAAAAACGAAAAAAATTAGGCTATTTGCGATCGCACATCCCAGCCTAAAACATCCCGAATCCATCCGTTGACGAAATTATTCAACTAAACCAAAAGGAGTCCCGCGCTCTACCTGTACAAGGAGTGAGCGTCGGGAGGAATTTGCGTGAGTGAAGAGATCCGCCCCGAGCCAAACCGATAACTTTACGTGTCGCAAGGTGAGGGGCGGTCGACTCGCTGTACAAAATATTTTGCTGTACCACTTACCTTTTCCATGTTCACGAGATACAATATTTTCAGAGTTTGTGAAAGTAATGCCTCAAATAATCACCGCTAAGTTAAAACTAAACCTGAATGCCGAGCAAAAAGCTTTGGTATCTCAGACTACTTTAGCTTACCGTGATGCTTTGAATCACACTTCACAAGTCGCTTTTGATGCGGGCAAAACCAGCAATGGCGCTAAGTTACAAAAAGCTGTCTACAACGAATTGCGAGTCCGATTTGGGCTTGGTGCTCAGATGGCCTGCAATGTACCCAGACAGGTTTCGGCAACTTATAAAACTCTCTGGACTAAGGTAAAACAATCTAACGATGTTATTGCTAAGGGGTACACCAGGAAACGATACAAAGGACTAGATCAAGCCCCTAAGTACGTTTCTCGAACCTGTACATTAAACTATCAGCGCGACTATTCATTCAAGTCCGAGCAAAAAGTAAGTATTATTACTCTAGCTGGCAGAATAGTAGTTTCTTACGATGGATACAGCAAGCATCTCGATTTAATTGCCAATGGTTCCAAAGTTGGAGCAGCTAAAATTGTCTATCAGCGTTCTTCCAAAACTTACTACTTAATGGTAAGTGTTGAGGTAAAAACCCCTGAAATTAATCCACTGAAGATAACCAGAGTTTCTGGTGTTGACGTGGGAATGCGCTATTTAGCGGTAGAAACAGACTTGCAAAATAAGTCTAATTTTTACTCAGGTTCAGAAGCTAGACATAAAGCCAACCGCTACCACAAAGCTAGACAAACTCTTCAGCGTAAAGGCACTCGTTCGGCAAAGCGTAGGTTAATTGCTTTGTCGGGAAGAGAAAGACGGTTTATCGCTGACGTGAACCACCAAATCAGCAAGGATATTGCAAAACCTAATACTTTGATCGGACTGGAAAATCTAACCGGAATTCGGGATAGAACCAAGTCCAAGTCTGGTAAAAGAGCTAGCAAGAAACAGCGAAAAGTTAATCGAAATAAAGCTAAATGGTCCTTTGCCGAATTACACGGCTATATTGACTACAAAGCTAATTTGAACAGCTCTTTGGCTACTAAAGTTCCAGCTCAGTATACTTCGCAAAGTTGTCCGAAATGCGGACACACATCAGCAGAGAATAGACCGAAAAAAGGACTATTGTTTCGCTGTGAATGTTGCGGACACGAGCTTCATGCTGATTTGGTGGGTGCGCGAAATATTGCCATGAGAACGCTGCTTGTCCGGCAAGACTGGACGAGTACGGGGAGCTTGTCAGCATCCCCTAATGTATCGGGCGGTGAAACTAAAGCTGAGATTCTTCAGAGATTCTCGGAATTGCGGTGGAGCTCAGATGCAAGCCCACATCATAGCGGTACTCCGCTTGATGCTGGGTAGTTGACAACTACCTTTGATCCCAAGCCGTCGCCGCATCAGCCACAGCCTGCTCTACCGACTTCTCTCCCAACATCGCGGCTTGCAAATTCTCATAAATCGCCTTTTGCAACTTCTTAACATCCTTGAGAGGTGGAATCAACAACTCAGCGGAAGTTAACCCAGAAGCACTGACAATCCGAGCCCGATCGCCCGCCGTCGCATCAGCAGCTACACTTTTAAAATAACTATCCCCCAAAGCCTCAACCGTAGAAGGCAAAACATTAGCCGCCTTAGCAAAAGCCAACTGATTTTGAGAATTAGTCACAAATAAAGCAAACTTGACAGCATCGTCAGGGCGCTTACTGTCGCGAGGTACAACTAAATTCATCACCGCCACAGTCTTCTTGCCACTTTCCCCGGTAATTTGTGGTGCAACAGCCGAAACATTGCCTATACTAGGAGCATTCTCCGCGATCGCCTTCAAGAACTGAGGGCCAGAAGCTAACAAAGTAGTTTCCCCAGCTTGATAAAGCTCGATCGCCCGACGATGGCCTTGTACCAAAACATCCTTCGGTAAAAATCCGCCCTTATACAAATCAACCCAATACTGAAAAGCAGCTTTACCCTGATCATTATTAAAAGCCGCCTTCCCTTGAGCATCAACCAAAGTAACACCCATCTGCACCAAAGATTGCAAAACTTCCCCCGAATCTTCCGGTACAAAAGTTACAAAAAAAGCAAACTTCCCAGTCTTTTCCTTCACCTGTTTCGCGACTTGAGCTAACTCGGCATAAGTAGCAGGAGGTTTAGTAATTCCAGCCTTTTTAAACAAATCGGTATTGTAAATTGTTACTCCAGTTGTGAGATACCAAGGAATACCAAAAGTTTTACCATCAAGGACACCAGCTTTCCAGATATTGGGAAGATAGGTCGATCGCACTTTTTCCGAAATCCGCGAGTCCAAATCCAGCCAAGCATTGCGCCCCGCCAGCAACGAAGCAAAATCAGGATTTAGGTTTACCACATCCGGGGCAGTTTTCGCCGAAACAGCACCCAAAATCTTGCTTTCCATCGCCGACCAAGGGACATCGACCCAGCGCACCTTCACCCCCGGATTTTCCTGTTCAAAATTGGCGATCGTCTGATTGAAATATTCGGTAAACTGAGGTTGTAGTTGCATAGTCCAGAACTCAAGTTCCGCAGAATTCTTGGTCGGGGAATTAACAGCAGGTTTGCCGCAACTCACCACCGCAGACAACAGCAGCCCCACCAGCCCAAAAATAGTAAACAGTTGCCAAGATTTACGTTTCATAGTAATAAAATGCGAGAGTCCCATTTTGCATAAGAATTGACGAATTGTCGATCGATCAAGTGTAAATTTGTTGACATTCGCGCCAGAATAGCTATTCTCAGGTAGATTGGATACCATCAAACCTAAAGAAAATAGCAATTAGCAGCAACACAATCATATGGTTAATTTTTTCAAAAATTTAATTTCCCCACGCCAGCCAGGAATCGGCATTGAAATAGCCTCAGACCGAATCAACGTCATCCAACTCGAAAAGAAAGCTCAGGCATTAAAAATAGCCACCCTGGCCTCAATAGAAGTTCCAGAAGACATGGTGCAAGAGGGACAAATAGTCGATCCGCCAGGCATGGCAGAACTGATCCGTTCAGTCCTTGCCGAAAACAAAATCAAAGCCAAGCGCGTAGCCACAGCCATTCCCGGACGCGAAGCCGTCATCCGTCTCATTCCAGTCCCCTCAGAACTCAACAACGAAGAACTGCGGGAATACATGAACTCAGAAGCAGGGTTGTACTTACCCTTCCCCAGAGAAGACGCCGATGTAGACTATCAAAAAATTGGGCTATTTGTCGATGACGACGGCGTAGAAAAAGTGCAAGTTGTGCTAGTAGCTACTCGCAAAGAAGTCACCGACACCTACCTCGAAACATTCAAAGAAGCCGGACTGATTATAGACGTGCTGGAAGTAACCAGCTTTGCCCTGATCCGCACTCTCAAAGACCAACTGCAACAATTCTCCTCCCAAGAAGCCGCAGTCTTGACAGACATCGAATTTGACAGTACGGAGTTAGCTATAGTAGTGGACGGCATACCTCAATTTAACCGTACCATCCCGATCGGCACTTACCAAATCCAGACCGCCCTCAACGAAGCCATGAATCTGCCACCAACCAGAGACACCAGCGAACTGCAAGGCATGACCTTGCCCGTCACAGATACAATGGGTACATCAGGGGATACGAATCCGGGCACAAATGCCATCATTAAAGTATTGGGAGAACTCGCAGACGAACTGCGTCGCTCAGTGGACTTTTATCTCAACCAGAGCGAAGAGCTAGAAGTAGCACAACTCCTGTTAGCAGGGCCGGGTTCTGCGATCGGCAAACTAGATGAATTTTTCATGCAAAGATTAAGCTTGCCAGCTTCTCAAGTCGATCCCATCCAAACTCTGGGACTCGAAGTTGGCGAAGACATTACCCTAGAACAGCGGGCAGGTTTAGGAGTAGCTTTAGGTTTAGGACTAAGGGAGGTTGGGTGAACAGACTATTAACATCTCAAATTTAAAATCTCAAATCGAGTAAAGCCATGTACAGCCTAGATATTAACTTCCTCAGAGACCGTCCCGAATACAAACAGGACGAACCAGCCAAACTTTCAACCAAAAAAGGTTCGGGCTCCGCCAAAGACCAACTTCCCTTAATTGGTGCAGGGCTATTTGCCCTCGGCATCAACGTTGCCGTAATGGGGGCTTGGTGGTGGGCAACTAACGAAAATAACGGCTTGACGGCAGTACAAACAGCCCTTGACCAAGAAGTTGCCAAATTAAACACTCAAGCAAGTGCTGTCAAAGCCATCAACAGCGAAACAGATAAAGTTACCGCTGAGTATCAAGCTTTAGCAGGAGTATTCGACCAAATTAAACCTTGGTCGGCAATGTTGCAAGATTTGAGTAGCCGTACTCCAGCGGGAGTAAAAATTGCCAAAATCGAGCAAATTGACCCCAGCCCATCCCCCGTAGCAGCACCTCCGCCTCCGCCTGCGCCCACCCCCGCAGCCAGCCCGTCCCCTGGGGAAAGTCCGTCTCCAGCAGCTAGCCCTACCCCAGTCGCAGCACCTACCCCAGTCGCCCCACCCCAGGCGGGCGCAAAGGTAGTCATTTCTGGAGTCGCCAGTACCTTCGATCAAGTTAACGACTTTATGTTGCTGGTTCAGCGTTCTCCTTTTTTCCTCAACACTGACACCAGACTGGTCGCAGCCACTTTAAAAGATAATCCCGCACAGGTACAAGTACGAAACCAAAGCGCCCTAGGGACTGTAGAAATTCCTAAATTGCGACAGGTGGTGGAATATAAAATTGAAACCAGCCTGAGTCCGACAGTTGCCTCGGAGTTACTCCCAGAACTGCGGAGCAAGCAAGCGGATGGGCTGGCAATACGGATAGAAACACTTCAAGAAAAAGGAGTGCTAGAAACACCAAAAGGTGAACAAAAAGGAGAAGTGAAAAAACTATGACCTATAGTCCAGGTGGAGAACAAGCAGAAGAGTCGTCAGCTCAAGAATTATTTGGGATTAAGCTGACACCCCAAGTCCAAGCAATCGCCATCGCTCTTCTTGGCCTCGGAATTGCCGGTGGTATCGGCTACCAGTTTGTGATGCCAGAAATGCAGAAAACTGCCGACATCAAGCAAAAAATTAGCGACGCTAAAACAACGCAACTGAGTTTGCAAACTCAAATTAAAAAAAGGGCAGAAGCAGAAGCCAAGCAAGAACAAGCAAAACAGCGTCGGGCTGATGTGACGTCAATGTTTGCCAGCGATGCGGGGTCAAACACGCTGTTGCTGGATATGACCCAACTGGTTAACAGAATCAACATGGGCGTGGTAGGAGATCAAGGTAAAGCTAAACTTAAAAAATTTGAGCCTGATATTTTGCCAGCAGCGGCACCCGCCACAGCAGGAGCTGTAGACCCTGATATTCTGAAAGATACTTCTTTCGGGCCGTCTCTGGCTGGCAAACTCAGACGCAAAAAATATAAGGTAGAGTTTGAAGGCAATTTTGCTCAAACTCGCAGCTTTATGCGTAACTTGGAGTTGATGCAGTCGCTGTTGGTAGTGAAAAATTTGAAGTCGGAATTGGCGGAGGCAACTCAGACGATAGAAGTTGATTTTTTGAAGGGGAAAATAGTCCCCGTTCAGCAACCGCAAACTAAACTTAAAACATCTTTTGATTTGCATGCATTGCTGCCGTTAAAACAAGAGGAAAAACTGCCGAGTCCTAGTCCGAGTGCAGTGGCAACTCCTGTTGCTAAATAAGTCGATCTAAAAAAACAGAATACAAATATCTCTGACTTTCTAAAGAAGTCTCGGAGATCACAGACAATAATTAATCTAGTTTATTTTAGGAGTGAACGTGAAACAGCATCTACGGTTAAGTGGAGGACTTCTGAGCAGTGTTGCCGGAGTTCTTATGTCCCAAGCCCCCGTTTGGGCGGCGCCGACTCAAGTCACAGGAGTGCAAGTAAGTCAAGCTAATAATGGGGTAAATATTGTCCTGGCTACGGAAAAAGGCGATCGCCCCCAAGTCTTTGCAATCAATAACGGGAATACTTACCAAGCCACAATTACCAATACCCAGCTCCGGTTGCCCCAAGGCAAGACATTCCGGCAAGAAAACCCCGCTCCAGGCATTTCTTCGGTAGAAATCAGTCAGGTGGACGCTAATAGCATTCGGGTGATGGTGGCTGGTACGAATGGAGTTCCCAGCGGACAAATTGTTCAGGGACAAGGCAGTGGCATCACGCTCAGTGTGGCAAGACAGGGCGGCACTGTTCAATCTGCCCCAGTTCGCTTACCAGGAGCATCGGCGCAAAACCAAAGTTCACCTCCGCCCCCACCAGGTCTTCCTCTGAGCCAAACAGCCCCAGTGCCAGCTCCCCAAATCCGCACCGCACCAAACCCGAATGTGGTGTTACAAAATCCTGAAGTGACGATTACTAGAAATGAGCGCCCACCACTCCCCAGCGAGATTCAATCTCAGACAAATCCGGCCCCGCCTTTTCAACCACGGGCTGTGGCTCCACCTCTAGGAGATATCGCGGTTTCTAACATCGCTCCAGGGACAGGAAATATCGAGCTGAGTTCGGGAGAACGTATCCCTCGGTTAGTCCTACGTGATGCCCCTGTTCGTGACGTGTTGGCTCTGTTGGCTCGTGCTGCGGGCTTGAATATTGCTTTTACAGGCGGTGGGGCTCCAGCTCAACCTGGTCAGCCAGCAGCAGCGGCACCGGGTGCAGCAGGAGGTTCGGATGAAGGGCCGAAGATTTCTTTGGATATCGAAAATGAGTCGGTGCAAGATGTTTTTAACTATGTGCTCCGGCTGAGTGGACTGCAAGCTAACCGGATGGGACGGACGATTTTTGTTGGGGCTAATTTGCCGATCGACTCACGGAATATTATCGTTCGGACTCTGCGGCTCAATCAAGTTCGGTCTACGGATGCAGCTAACTTTTTGAGCGCTCAAGGTGCCGAAACTCAACTGCCAATTACTCGCGTTACTATTCAAACGGTGGGTCAGGGTAATGCGGCGCGGGATGTGGAAATTCGGGAACCGGATATTAAGGCGATCGGCGCTAAGGATGGTAATGGGCCACTATTGTTGAGGGGACTGTCGGTGCTGGCAGATGCGAGGCTCAATTCCATCACTTTGGTGGGAGACCCGCGCAAAGTTGATCTCGCTGTAGGTTTCTTGACCCAACTTGATTTGCGTCGCCGTCAAGTTGCTGTCAACGTCAAAGTGATCGATATCAACTTGGCGGGAAACAACACCAGTAGCAGCAGTTTCTCTTTCGGAATTAATAATAATTTCTTTGTGAATGACCAGGGGGCGGCAAGTCTCAATTTTGGTGGCTTGCCGCCGGCTAGCGCAAGTGATGTCGCCAATAGCCCCACGAGTCCGCCGATCGTTGGCAACCCCTTATCAGGTTTTGATCCTGTCTACGATGCGAACGGCAGAATTACGGTACCACTTACAGGTCAAGGCCTCCAAGGTCCCGGCAAAGGTGTGTTCCTCCGCCCGACAGCCCCAATTACTAATGACCCCAGGCGAGTTGCAATTACCGACTATGAGCCTGGATCGGCCACCAGTTCGGGAAGTGCAACTTTCGGCTTGTTCCCGCTGTTACAGTATCCTAGGAGGTTCCTGTCTGCGTTGCAGGCAAGTATTACTACCCGTAATGCCAAAATTTTGACCGATCCGACTCTGGTTGTCCAAGAAGGGGAAACGGCGAATGTGAATATCACGGATGAAGTGATTAGTAACATCACGTCGCAAACCCAGACTACCGGAAATACAAGTACCACGACGGTGACGGCGGTCAAAGACAAGGCTGGCTTGCAGTTGGGGGTGGCGATCGATCGGGTGGATGACAACGGTTTTGTCTCTCTGCGGATCAACCCGATTATCAGGGGAGCCGGCGTAGAGCAAAACCTGATCACTGGGGGGAATGCCGGCAATCAGATCAGGCTGCTTTCTGAGCGATCTTTGCAGTCGGGGCTAATTCGCCTGCGAGACGGTCAGACTTTGATTGTATCGGGAATTATTAGGGACAATGAACGGATTGAAGCGAACAAGATTCCTATTTTAGGAGATTTGCCGATTATCGGTTCCCT
The DNA here is from genome assembly GCA_043718495.1 of Oscillatoriales bacterium. Taxonomy (GTDB): domain Bacteria; phylum Cyanobacteriota; class Cyanobacteriia; order Cyanobacteriales; family Microcoleaceae; genus Microcoleus. The sequence goes on from JAYSVM010000054.1 coordinate 12,832, forward strand.
GTTCAGAAGGACTACTAAGGTCAACGAGCGGGCAGAGGTTATTGTATTGCTGACACCGCAGATTTTGGATGATAGCGACCGATCGAACTTTGGCTACCAAAACAACATCAGTCCCGACGCACGCCAAATGTTGCAGCGGAGTCAGCCCGTCCAGCCTAGGCAGTAGTCCGAAGGAAGAAGGAAGAAGGAAGAGGGCAAAATTTCCTCCTTTAGCCCTTGACAAATGAGATTTTGTTCCTTCTCTTTCTTATTTTTTCAGGTTCTCAAATCCACCGAGGCGAGAAATCTACTCTCCAAGGTGGTATTTTTGTAACCAAATTTATGGATTAATTCTAAAAATTGTCCAAATCCATATAAATTAAAGGTTCCACCGATCCATAAGGGTCGGGAAGACTTTAGAATTCTGTTGAACGTATTTTGCAAATCCAGAAAGGAGTTCGTATGAACAAAGGTGAATTGGTTGATGCAGTCGCGGAAAAGGCTACTGTGACGAAAAAACAGGCAGATGCCGTTTTGAGTGCTGCCTTGGAAGCAATCATGGAAGCTGTCTCCGATGGCGACAAAGTAACCCTGGTTGGTTTTGGTTCCTTTGAGTCGCGGGAACGCAAGGCTCGTGAGGGTCGCAATCCCAAAACTGGCGCTAAGATGGAAATTCCGGCAACCAGAGTTCCAGCATTTTCCGCAGGGAAGTTGTTCAAGGACAGAGTTGCACCGGATAAAAACGCCGATAAAGCCCCCGAATAACCGACAAACTGAGCTTTGACTAGACCTGTTCACGGTGGGAATTTAGCTTGGGCGGCCACATTAGCTGGCTGCCCTGCTTCTGCTATTCTCGATTTTTCTGCGAGTATCAGTCCTTTGGGCCCTCCTCAGTCTGCCCTGGATGCGATTCGATCGCACCTGAGCAGTCTGACTGCTTACCCAGATCCGGATTATGGAGAGCTCAGGGCTGCTTTGGGTGAGGCTTTGAATGTTGACCCGGATTGGATTTTGCCGGGGAATGGTTCGGCGGAATTGTTGACTTGGGCGGCTCTTGATTTGTCGAAGTTGGAGGCTACTTATTTGGTGACTCCAGCTTTTGGTGATTACTTGCGGGCTTTGAAGGCTTTCGGCGCGAAGGTGCTGGAATGTCCTTTGGAGCTTAAATCTGACACCATTATCGAGAACGGGCAAGATGCCCATTCCACAAGAGATGAATTTTCTTGTGGAACAGGCATCTTGCCTGTTCCTCTTGCTCTTGATGCCGGATTTCGAGGTTTACTGCTGAATAATCCGCACAATCCTACGGGTTTGCTGTTCAGTAGGGAGGCGATTCGGCCTTATTTGGAGCGTTTGGGTCTGGTGGTGGTAGATGAGGCTTTTATGGACTTTCTACCGCCGGAAAAGCAGGAGAGTTTGATCGATGCTGTGGCGGAGTTTCCGAATTTGGTGATTTTACGATCGCTGACTAAATTCTATTCTCTACCGGGACTGCGGCTGGGCTGTGCGATCGCCCATCCCGATCGCCTCCGTCGCTGGCAGTTGCAGCGCGATCCTTGGCCTGTAAACACTCTGGCTGCGGCTGCGGCTGCTGCTGTGGTGCGAGATGTTGTTTTTGAACGGCAAACCTGGGATTGGCTACCAGTGGCTCGACAAGAGCTATTTGAGGGTTTGGCTAATTTACCAGGTTTGCGGCCGTTTCCGGGTGCGGCTAATTTCTTGTTGGTTGAGTCGTCGATTTCGGTGGCGCTAATTCAAAAAGGTCTACTGGAATGTCATCGGATTTTGATTCGGGATTGTCTGAGTTTTCCTGAGTTGGGCGATCGCTTTTTTCGTGTTGCTGTACGCGATCGGGCTGATAATCTACGACTAATTTCTGCACTTAAAGAAGTCATAGGGCATTGGGCATAGGGCATTGGGCATAGGGCATCGGGCATAGGGCATAGGGCATCGGGCATACCTCACTTTTTTGAGAACCGCTATAGCTACCAACTAATAACCAATAACCAATAACTAATAACTAATAACCAATAACCAATAACCAATAACTAATAACCAATAACCAATAACTAATGACTACTAACTAATGACTAATGACTACTAACTAATGACTAATGACTAATGACTAATGACTTCTTAAATTTATGATTGACTACGATTTAGTAATAATTGGTGGTACGACCGCCGGACGCTATGCTGCTTTGACTGCAACTGGTTTCCAAGCTCGCGTTGCTTTGGTGGAACCCTTCAGTAATTCGCAAAATTTGCCGAATGCGGGCCAAGATGCGATCGCCTTCGGTTTACAATACCGCCAATTTTTGAGCGAGAGTAGTCGATTTGCTGAACAAATCAGCAGCCAGAAATTTGGCGTCCATTGGGCAACGACTAATTCAGAAATGCCGATCGAATTGCGGTTTGATGGGGTGACGAAGTGGGCCGAAGGAGTCGTTTCTAATTTGTCAGAAATCAATTCTCTCGGTGTTTTGGCAACTCGCGGGGTTGATGTTATTTGTGGTGACGGCGAGTTTGTGCTGAAACCGGATTTGGCTTTTGTGGTGAATGGCCGAAAATTGCGATCGCTCTCTTATCTCCTTGCTTGTCCTAGTTTCCCGGCAATTCCGAATATTGAAGGACTTTTGTCTGTTGGCTATTTCACTTCCGAAACAGTCTGGCAATTAGCAAAACAGCAAAAAATGCCGAAAAGTTTGGCTGTAATCGGTGCAGATCCTAGTGGTGTAGAAGTAGCTCAAACTTTTGCTCGATTAGGGGTGGCTGTGACGCTGGTAGTGAAGGGTTCGCACATTTTGCCACCAGAGGATCGAGAGGCTGCTAGCTTGGTTCAAGCTGCAATGGAAGCCCAAGGGGTGCGGATTTTGACGGCGACTGAGGTGACTCAAGCTAGGGTGATTGATGGCAAGAAGTGGATTCAAGCGGGGGATTTGGCGATCGAAGCTGAGGAAATTTTTCTCGCAGCGGGCCGCCAACCTAATTTTAAATCATTAAATATAGAAGCGACTGGTGTTAAATTCAATCACCAGGGATTGATTGTTAATAACAAATTACAAACAACTAATTCTCGGATTTACGCTTGTGGTGATGTTGCAGGCGGTTATCCGTTCCCTCACATCGCCAATTCCGAAGCCTTGGTTGCGGTCAAAAATGCTTTGTTTTTGCCGATGTTTAAAATAGATTATCGCGGGATTCCTTGGGCGATTTTTTCTCAGCCACAGTTAGCACGAGTTGGCTTGACTGAGGCGCAAGCAATCCGTCGTTTTGGTGATGACGTTATTGTTAGTCGGGAATATTTTAAGAATATCGAAAAAGCTCAAATGTGTGGGGATTTAACTGGTTTTTGCAAGATTGTGGCGCGTCGCAATGGGGAGATTTTGGGGGCGAGTATTGTGGGCCCGCAGGCTGCTGAGTTGATTCATGTGATCGCTTTGGCTGTGCGTCAGAAAATGAAGGTTGAGGCGATCGCGGAACTTCCGTTTATTTCCCCTACTTTTTCAGATATTAGTGGGAAAACTGCTGCTAATTGGGAATTACAGCGTTTTCGTAGTAATACTTTTATGCGTAGTTTATGGGAAAACTTGTTTCATTGGCGCCGATATTGGAAAAAATAGTTTTGGGCATAGGGCATAGGGCATTGGAAAATCTATTTTTATAGTGGTTGATTTAGTGGCTAATTATGAATATGATAATCAGTATCAAAACTTGAAATACAGTCAAGATACTACTAAACTACTATCCGAGGTTTAATTCATGGATTGCAAAACTGCTACTTTGGTTTACAAAACGGGAAATCCTTTGGACAGGATTCGCGAGATTTTTCCAGAAGCTTGGAGCTTTTTGTCGGCTCAAGCTTGGGCTTTTGTGGCTGGGAAGGATGATGAGTTTGATGGGGAGATTAAAAAGGCGATTGGGCAAACACCTTTTCAGTTCAGAATTACTCACCGTGATGATACTGAACAGTTAACGAAGGATATTTCTGAGTTGTTGGGTGATATTACTTCTCGCTTGCTTTTGGAACAGCATTTTTCTCAAGTTGTCGGGCGTACTATTTATTTTAGTACAATTTGTTGTTCGAGTCACATCACCACCGATCGCGAATTGACTCTGGATGAAGTTCTGCCAATTCAGCGGGCGGCTGTTGAACTTCAATAGTGATTGATTGTTATTAAACGCGATCGTTTTTAGAACCCCGACTTTTTCAAGAAGTCGGGGTTCTTGATATTCCAATATGGTTCAGTTAATTTTTTTTGTCATTGCGAGCTCTTAGCGAAGCATAAGCCCTTCGGGCAGGCTTCGCCAACGCAGTATCTGTTTTTCACTGAATTCTTTCGCATTCAATCCAAAGTCCAAAATCCAAAATATAAAATCGAATGACTCCCACCTTATTTGGTCGCTGGCAAACTCGAATATTGTTATTTGCAACTGTAGGCATTTTAGTAACACTGCCCTTTTTCATGGGTTTAATTAGTTCCAAATCAGGCTCGATATTTTTCTGGACTTTAGGATATGTAGCGATTTTTGGCATCGGTTGGGATATTTTATATATCTACATTCAGCATTTCCGCTGGGATCGAGATTGGCCCGGTGCATTTCAATTGCTTGCCGGAATTTGGGAAGCGATTTTTGTGTTATTTCTAATAAAAATCATCGGTTTACCAGGAATACCTGAGCAAGATTTTGAATTAGGAGCATTTGCTTTGCATTACAGTTTTGTGTGGCTAGCTATTTATTTGGCATCGCAAACACTAATGCGGATTTTATTTCCGTACTGGCGTTTTCGTGGCGGCCAGTGGCTTTGACTATAGTATAGAAATAACTTGTAGGAGACTATCAGTATGACAACCATATCCAACGAACAAACAGCTATTATCCGTACAGAAAGAGGACTGACAATCGCAGGTACGCGCATCACTATCTACGACATCATGGACTATGTGACGGCTCAATATCCGCCTAAGTTTATCAGAGGATTGTTTGACCTTACAGAAGCACAAATTAATGCAGCTTTAGCTTATATTGAGGCAAATCGTACCGTTGAAGCCGAGTATCAAATGGTTCTTAACGAAGCTGAGGAACTGCGGCTATACTATGAAGAAAAAAATCGCGATCTGATTGCTAGAATTGCAGCCCAACCACCAAAACCAGGAACGGAAGCGGCTTGGGAAAAGCTTCGAGCAGCTAAGGCTAAGTTTAAGTCTGAGTTATAGTTTTTCACACTAAAGTATGATAGAGTTAATGTATCATAAAATCATTAAATACTATGATCGATGTAGTGTTTTAAAAGTGACACCCATGTTAAAAGAATTAAAAACCATTACTCTGGCAACTTTTCTGGTATTAGGAACAGCTACGCTGGGTTCAACTGCACCTCTCCCTAGTCCTAATAATCAAGGGGATTATATGGGAAGAGCTTATCATACTTATTGGGAAGTAGTAGATCCAGATCCAAATGGGTTAAATTGTCGCATGACAAATTCTTCTTTTGAAGAACTTATGCGTGCTAACAACCGCACTCCATTTGAGTTTTTTAATTGGTCTTTAGTTGGTGTCTTAAAACAGGGACAGCGTTTTGAAAGCTTTCCTAGTAATGCTGCTGGTACTTTCAACGATACCAGGGGTTTACCTTGGCTTTTTGTAGGAAAAAACTACGCTACTGGTGGGGTGCAACGTTGTTTCGTTCGCGCTAATAGTCAATTTGTCAAACCAGTACAGATGTCATCGACTCGCGTACAACCCCAAGCGAGTCAACCGCTTACAAGTTCCACAGCACTACCGATGGAGCTTGGTTTTGACGAAGGATTTGGATCGATTGTAGTACCAGAAAGCGATACCACAGCATCGGCCTATGGAGGACGCTTAAGGCGATATGATGTTCACATTGCTAAAATGTTTGAAGTCACTCACTTTTTGTGTCAGGAGGGGACTTTAACACCCGGTATTACATGGAATTATGAGGCTGGAGGTGGCACGATTAATATGGGAAGTTTTGTAATAACCTGCCGACTTGCTAATCAAATAGCTAGTGCCTATGGTTTAGGTAAATCAGAACCTACGAATATTACTTTTTCGGCTGGTGAAATCGGTCGCCCCTCTGTCAGCAGTTTCAACATTCCTATCCTAAATATTACAGGTGATAAAGTACCGCGCTGGATAACTTTTGTGCAGGGATTTCAGCCAGTGAGGAGGTAGGGCGATTTGTAAGATGTAAGGTGTGTCATAAGTAAAATTACTCTTTCATCTAAAATCAATCTCAATTTGACGCACCCTACATCTAAGCCTTGTGATTAAAATATTTTTATTTATCGTTATCATTGATTAATTTTTTATCAAACTCAATAACATCAGAAATTGTTTCTAAATTTTCAATTCTAGCTTGTAAGATTTGAAGTTTTTTATCATTTTCTAAATTTATGGGCTTTCCAAAAAACCAAATAGATGCAGTGCTTATAGTAACAGAAATAAGCACTGCAAAAGGCAGGAAAAAACTATTTTCTGTAAGAGCTAAAATTGGCACACAAGCTAAGAGTGAAAAGATAGATAAAACCCAAATCCAAATAGTTGCTATTAGACGAGTATCTTTTTTTTGTTCGCCAGAACCTAAGTGAACCATCAGATTTTATCCTTATCTACTGTATTAGCTGAAGTGTTGCCGATCCTTCCTACTGAAAAAAATTAAATTTATTAGGGAGCAATTTCTACAGTTTGAGGAGGATGTAACAATTCCCAACCTTTATAGGCAAGATAACCAACACTAGCAGCAGCTATCACAGGAACCGAAGCTGAAACTGCTAATCCAGCGACCATCCCACCACCTGCAATGCTACCAATTGCCGCTAAACCTGAAGTAACTCCAGCGGCACTTAGTCCAGCGACGGAACCAGCACCCGAAACAGTTGCAATTGTAGTTGCACTACCACCAATAGCTCCGAATATCACTCCTGATACAAAGGCTTCAGCTTTACCTGAACCATCCTTAATAATTACAACAGAACCTCCATTCTTATTCTCAATAACTTTACACTCCGTATGACTCATTTTGTCTGAATAACAGTTGACAACTTGATCGGCCCACGCCTGGTTAGAAAGTAGAGAAAACTGAATAGTTACCAAGAATACAGTTAGATTCATAACTGCTACTAAACGATGCCAAAATTTTTTTGACTTCACAGATTATATTCTCCTATTAGCTGGCTGCAAAATTCACGATTTACATATATAATTATATTTATTAAGATTTACCTTTGACACATCCAAACAGTCGGATTTAGCACCCAATTTTTCTAACCATCTTGAACCACTTTAGTAGGATTTAGTACAATTCAGTTGACAAAGTAGGATTTAGTAGGATATAGTACACTCAACCTGACTCAACGCTGACCCATGAATGTTGAAGATGTTGTACAATGGGTGAATAATTTGATTGTTGATAAAACTGGAGAACATCTCACACCCGTACAGGAAGCAATATTAACGGGTGTTTGGCAAAGACAGAAATATCCTCAAATAGCTAAAGAGTTTAATTGTAGTGAATCTCACGTAAAAAAAGAAGCGGCTAAGTTATGGGAAAAGTTGGGTAAGGAATTAGGAGAAGACCTTAATAAGTTTAATTTTCGTTCTAAGTTAGAGAAAAAACATAGGGTTTCTCAAACTTCCCAATCAGGTCACTGTTTATTACAAGTTGATAATATTAATATTGGCGGTCAATTTATACAAACTATCAAAGATGCAGAAACGCCCTCGCCCTTTCCCCCAGATTCTCCCCAAAACAAAAATCAATCCCCAATAATCGATTTAACAGACGCACCCGAATTAACCAGCTTTTACGATCGCACCTCAGAACTCTCCACCCTCAAACAATGGATTTTACAAGCCCACACCCGCTTGATTACCGTCTACGGCTTAAGTGGAATTGGCAAAAGTGCGATCGCCCTCAAACTCATCGAACAAATTCAAACCGAATTTGATTATATTATTTGGTTAAGCCTCGCTGACACACCCGCACTTTCAACCATCCAAACCGAACTCAAGCAATTTTTTGGGCGATCGCCACAACCCCCATTACCCACAATCATTGATTATTTCCGATCTTCTCGCTGTTTAGTAATCCTTGATGACGTACAGAATATTTTTAAAAGCAGTCAATTAGCAGGTCAATATTTAACAGGCTATGAAGACTACGGCAAATTTTTCAAACAAATTGCCACATCCTCTCACCAGAGTTGTTTAATCCTCCTCAGTTGGGAAAAACCCAGAGAAATCGTCACTTTAGAAGCAGAAAACCTCTCCACGCGAACCTTACACCTCAAAGGGTTAGGGGAACAAGCCGCAGAATTTTTCAAAGAAAAAGGATTAGCCGATGAGGAAAAATGGTCAGACTTGATCGCCTTTTATCAAGGACATCCTTCCTGGCTAAATATCATCGCTGCAACAATTTGGGAATTATTTGATGGTAGCGTTTCCCTGTTTTTAGCGGATGGAACAGATTTATTTTTAGGTGACTTAGAACCCATTTTAGAATCTCACCTAAAGCGTTTATCAGACTCAGAAAAAAAGGCGTTCTACTGGTTAGCAAGTCAAAATGAAGCTGTAGATATTTCACGACAAGCTGCTGATAGTGATTTATCCAAATCAGAATTGTGGCAATCAATACAATCTTTAGCCCGACGCGGCTTAGTGGAAAAAATGTTAGTAGGAGCGCGATCGAAGTTTCAGATTAATCCTGTATTTCAACAATACATTCAATCCAAGTAACATTCCACCCATTTATTTCTTAGTCTGCGGAGGCAGACTTTGTTTGTGTAGTCGCGGTTTCAACTGCCGCATACTATCTTAACCCAACGCGAAAAGATTGCCCCATCGGTTGAAATTCTTGAGTTTCTTCCCGCTGTAACTGCTGTCTAATTTTGGCAAATTTCCTAACTGTTTCCACAGAGTACAACCGTTCTCCACAGCTTAGACAAACTTCAGCCGACACTTTTAAGATAGCAGTATGGTTGCCGCCCCGCAAAAGTTTATCGACTTCTTTGATAACTATTTCACCACCGCAAATAGGGCATTTTTCTACAGATAGCATTGTTAATTTCTCCTTTGTATCCAATTAATCCATCGATTCATATCGGGGCGATAAACTGTAATTAGGATGGCTAGTTTATTACTAGGGACATAAGACCAAACACTGTGAATGGGATCACCTTTAAAGCTTTCACCATAGATTAAGTATCGGGGATAGGGTTTTTATTTGGGATAATTTTCAATAATTTCACCATAAAGGACGGAAAAGTAGATTTCATCAAATGAGAGACGATCATTTTCTGCTTCTTCATCAGCATGGTCTGTAATTCGCACCCGATTTTCTAATATTGCTTCTATGATATCGTTGAGATTCATTCGTTGAAAGATGAGTTTGCCTTGGGAGGAATGGGAAGCCGAAGACCCGGTGATTCTGGCGGTGGCAGAAAAAATTATCTTTGCTAATTGTTACAAATTTATCAACGGCGACCTATAAAAGCGATGCTACCGAACATGATATCACAGGACAATTAGTAGAGATGGGCGATCGCGTGGGAGTCAGAAACCGGGTTTCTTTGTAAAATCTCGGTGAAGATTCCAAGATGATCGCAAAAACCCGGTTTCTTGGATTTGGCAAAAGCCCAAACAAAAAGCGCCCCTATTTCTAGGAGCGCTTTTTGTTAATCAAGAGTTAAAAATTAACCGTTGATAGAAGGAGCAACCAAAGCTACTGGAGTTGTTTCGCCAGCGGCCAAGTCAAGTGGGAAGTTGTGAGCATTG
>JAYSVM010000055.1:0-22565 GCA_043718495.1 Oscillatoriales bacterium
TGGTTTGAGTAGCTTCCACCAACTCTTGCACGCATTTTTCGCCGTCTCCTCCGTTTGTCAAATTGGCGACTCAAAATTATGACTTGGTTGTGAGAGTGAACGCTCTAAATTGTTGTGCTTGTTGTTCGATCCGAGTGGCAAGCCGATCGCACACCATAGTAGACAACTCGAAAATTAACTCATCCTCCACCTTGTAATAGGCGGAAGTTCCTTCACTCCGACGAGTGAGAATACCAGCTTGGAGCATGAGTTTTAGGTGCTTAGAAACATTGGCTTGACTGGTTTGAGTAGCTTCCACCAACTCTTGCACGCATTTTTCGCCGTCGCGAAGCAAGTTTAGAATTCGCAAACGCATTGGCTCGCTCAAAATACTGAAATATTCAGCAACTTGTTGTACAACCTCTTGAGGAACAGGCTGGGATGACTTCATCAAACTGACCTGGGAGAAGTGATCTGGAAATATTAGGACTTATTCTGTCTATAACAATCAAGTAATCCTTCAATCCGGATTAATTCTCATCAAAATTTGACCGTACTCCACAGGTTCGCCATTCTGAACTAAGATTTCCATCACTTGACCCGATACCTCATCGGCATCAATTTCGTTCATGAGCTTCATCGCTTCAATAATACAGACTGTTTGGCTGACTTTGATGCGATCGCCCACTGCCACAAAAGGCGGTTCATCGGGAGCCGCAGCCCGATAAAAGGTTCCTACCATCGGCGAAATAATGGAGACCCATTTTGTATCAACAGGGGCAGGCACAGCGGCAAGCACAGCAGCAGGAGCCAATGGTACAGAGTCAGTGAGACTGGTTGCTGAAGTTTGGGCAACAGGAGGAGGTGACGCTAAAGTGGGGGTAGCAAAAGTTTCTGCGATCGTCGCCAGAGTCGTAACTGCTGGATGGCCAACAGCTAAGGTTCCTGGTTCGCTGGCTTGAATGCCTTTGCGTACAGTCAGTTCAAGCTCTCCACTTTTTAACGTCAGCTCCGAAATGCCGGTTTTGTCTAAAACAGTTAGCAGTTCGCAAAGCTGGTTTAAGTCTAGTTGCACAGCAGATTCAAGGGTAATTGAGAATTGGGAATTGGGAATTGGGAATTGGGAATTGGGAATTGGGAATTGGGAATTTGGAATTGCGAATTGGGTATAGCGGCTTACTCCACCGAGTTAGGAGGCAAAGAGATAGTTCTAATAACTACCGAAATCCTGTAGGGACACGGCACTGCCGTGTCCCCACCGACATCCGACTGACATGGCAGTACCGTGTCCCTACTGCTGTATTTCATCCGGTTGAAAACCGCTATAGCTCACAAATCATAACTCCTGCTTTCGGGTTTATTCTCGGCCGAGGTACTTGTCTTCGCGAGTATCGATCCGAATCCGTTCTCCAATGGAAATAAATAGAGGCACCATGATTTGTGCTCCGGTGGAGAGGATGGCGGGTTTACTGCCACCGGTAGCAGTATCTCCTTTGACTCCGGGATCGGTTTCAGTCACTTCCAAGACAACCGAGTTGGGCAGTTCCACTTCAAGAATTTGGTCGTTCCAACGGAGGATGTTGACTTCCATCCCTTCAGTGAGGTATTTGACGCGATCGCCTATTTGCTTGGCAGTGAGGTTACTTTCCTCGTAAGTTTCCATATCCATAAAGACGAACTGCTCGCCCTCTTTATAGGTATGCTGCATGGCGCTCTTTTCCAGATTGGCTTGAGGCAGACTTTCGCCAGCCCGGAAGGTGTTCTCTACTACGTTTCCGGTTTGGACGTTTTTGAGTTTTGTCCGCACAAAAGCCGAGCCTTTTCCTGGCTTGACGTGGAGGAATTCAATCACCCGCCACACGCCACCATTCCATTCAATGGAAACACCTGATCGAAAGTCGTTACTGGAAATCATATAAATTTTTTCAGGCAATCCCGTCGCCAAGTGGCACGGGGGAACTACTTTGACAGACTCCCCGACTATTAGGTGCGGGGATTCTTAACACTTCATCGACCAATACTACCGAAGTAGTTTTACTCAGTCGACCTGTTCATTTTAAGTCGTGGCAATGCCCTATCCCGACTATATGTTTTCAAACCGCAGTCTAGCTGACGGCATCAAAAAACAATTTGCATTTTATTTTACCGTTGAAAGGGAGTTTTAGATAGAACCCAAAATATCCAGAGATTCTCCTCCTATGGCAACTTAGAAGGCGGACAGCACTGTGGGAAGATAATCAAGGTAATAAAACTTAAACTTATGCTGCATTGGTCTAATTTCGCGATCGATACATGGAAGCGCTGGGTCAAAACAGGCGTCTTAGCACTCCTCCTATTCACCCTTTCTCTGAATTTCAGTTCGGTATCCCATGCCAAACGCCCCAGTCGCAGTATGCCTGCGGGTAATGCGATTACCGACGGCCGGGCGCTACTGCGATTCGCTCTACCTATTGACAATCAGACTGTGCGAGAAGTGCAAATCAGTCTCGAAGACATTGGAAACCATATTCGCTCGAAACGTTGGGGCCCGATTAGTAACGATGTCAGCAAGGCTTCGAGACTGCTCAATCTGCGGGAGTCTGATATTTTAGCAAGTATTCCTGATGCTAAAAAGCTGGAAGCTCAAACCCTAGTTGTACAAGTCAAGGAGGGAATTTCCCTGCTGGAAAAGGCTGTTGAGGCTAAGGACAGGGAAACAGTGATTGATTTGAAAGCCAAAATACTCCGTTCGGTTGGCGATATCGAAGAGTTAATGGTGACAGGGTTTCCGTTTGAAGTCCCTTCAGAATATGCTAATTTACCTCAACTGAAAGGTCGCGCTACGGTAGCTGTGGAAACTGAGAAAGGGCTAATTACTGTTGTGGTTGATGGCTACAGTGCGCCGGTGACTGCTGGTAATTTTGTCGATTTGGTCGATCGAGGTTTTTATAATGGCTTACCATTTATTCGATCGGAAGAGTCCTATGTGCTACAAACAGGAGACCCTGAAGGTAAAGAAGAGGGTTTTATTGACCCTGGTACTGGCAAATACCGGAATGTGCCACTAGAAGTGCTCGTCAGAGAGGATAAGGAACCTGTCTATGGGATTACCCTAGAAGATGCTGGACGTTATCGAGATGAGCCTGTTTTGCCTTTTTCAGCCTATGGTACTTTGGCAATGGCCCGTGCTGAAGCTGAACCTGATAGCGGTTCTTCGCAATTTTTCTTTTTCTTGTTTGAGCCTGAACTGACACCGGCTGGTCTAAATTTGTTGGACGGTCGCTATGCTGTTTTTGGTTATATGATTGAGGGAAAAGAGGTTTTGGATCAACTGAAGCAGGGAGACAAAATTTTATCTGCTAAGGTAATTAAAGGGATGGAAAATTTGGTAAAACCTCAAGTTTAATTAATTACGGTGATAGTGACGGTGATTGAAATCGCCTCTACACAATCAAAGCCCGCCTTCTGCGGGCTGAAAGTTTTTTTAGAGCATGATTGAACTAAATAATTTTATCAAATATGGCAATTTTAGAATTTTTATTGGCAATTGGTTTGAGTGGATTTGTCGGCTTATTTGTTGTCAATAATTTGAATGAAAGCAAGCAAAAAAGACAGTTAGATGAGGCTTTTTATCAGTTATTAGAAAAACAAAATAGTCAAATTTCACTGATTCAACTAGCGGCTAGCGCTAGGGTGGAGGCTAAAGTTGCTCAGCAGTATTTAGACCTACAAGTTAACATTTTTTCGGCGATTTTAGATGTGGATGATGAAGGAGATACTTTTTATAGATTTCCGAGGTTGCGCTTGCCGCCGAGTTCGACTCAGGAATGGTAATGGGGAATGGGGAATGGGGCATAGGGCATTGGGCATGGGGAATCGGGCATTGGGCATTGGGCATGGGGCATGGGGAATTGGGAATTGGGAATTGGGCATTGGGCATTGGGCATTGGGAATTGAACCCTTCGACTCCGCTCAGGGTACGGTAAATAACCAATAACTAATAACAATAATGTAAACTTTTGTAACAAATTATCGTGTCTGTGCATAAAATCTCGATCGCGCGTCAGATAAATATACAGGGAACTCGTTCTCTACTCCCCAAAGGGGCACTACCCAACTTGATGACAAAATCTGAGGTGCACATGAAAAAAATCACAAAAATGCTTGAACAAGCTTCCCTGAAAGGGTTTGTTCAAAATTGTCTCTCACTGACTGCTTTTACAGTATTGGGATTTACCGCAATTGAACCAGTCAACGCCGCCAGTATCCATACTGGTTTCGCTTCCTATAGAATTACCGACCTCGGCGAAGGTAATACTTACAGCATCAACAATCTGGGACAAGTAATCGTTGGTCAAAAAGGTGTTGGTTGGATATGGGAAAACGGTCAACTGACTGAGGTCAAAGATAGCACTTGGGCTTACCAAATGAATAATTCTGGCCAAGTTGTAGGTCGCTATCTGAGTGAAAATTGGACGGATAATGCCTACGTCTGGGAAAACGGTACAAGGACTGACCTCGGTTATTTTGGTGGTATCAGTAGTCTGGCTAGTGACATCAATGAGGCTGGACAAATAGTTGGTAGGTTTATGATTTCCCAAGAGAAATTTAATCCCTTTTTGTGGCAAAACGGCAAGATGATTGATCTCGGTACTCTTGGTTTCAATGGAGGAGCTCAGGGTATCAATAACCGAGGGCAAGTTGTTGGTTATTCGGGCCTTGCTTTCGGCATAACTCATGCTTTCCAATGGGAAAATGGTCGGATGATTGACTTGGGAACTCTTCCAGGGTATAACGACAGCACAGCTTATGATATCAATGATTCTGGACAGGCAGTTGGTGCTTCTGCAAATAATATCACTCAGCAAGAGCGCGCTACTCTGTGGTCTAATGGTCAAATTACAGATTTGGGTACTCTCGGCGGCAATAAAACTGCTGCGGTTGATATTAATAATAAAGGCCAAGTAGTTGGTTTTGGTAACACTACTGGTAATGGCGGACTTGCTCATGGTTTCATTTGGGAAGATGGCAAAATCGCTAATGTCAATAGCCTGATTGATGCGGACTCTGGCTGGTTTTTACAGCAAATAAACGGCATTAACGATGTCGGACAAATGGTAGGCCAAGGCATTAACCGTGCGACGGGGAAACAGCATGGTTTTCTGCTGAATCCGATTAGCGGTACTTCTCAGCGGAATCCATTGTTACCTAATAACTTTGAGGATGGTTGGCATATTTTTAGCAATGTCGCCAATCGACTGTGGTTTGATCCGCCGACATCTACTGGTTTTACTTTCAAAATAGGTGATGATGCGGCTTCTGATGGAGGGATTGGTGATGGGTTGATGGTTGACCAAAACCCTGCACTTAATCCCCGAACCGAACCATCGCTATTTACCAAAATCCTCGGTTTACCTAGTGGGATTGATGCTGACGAACTTTTTTCTGTCTTAGTTGGCGGGAAAGAAATCGGTAAATTCAAACCCAATGAAGTTGTAGATTTTGTGTCTTTACTCGGTTACGGTGTGTCGGAGTTTCGCGTCGCTAGTATCGATGCAGAAATTGACCCAAAAAATCCTGTAGCTTTCCCAATTAAGTTAGAATCGAATCGCGATAAGTTTTCGTTTAAGATGCGGGCTGATGCTGCTGAACCTGTTCCTGAACCTTCAGAAATTGCGGGGATCGTAACTTCTGCTGCTTTTCTTGTTGGGCTAGTTCTCAAGCGGAAACGGAAATTAGCGATTGAATCTGTGATTTAAATCGCTGCTTTTCAAACAAAGAATCCCCGTGCATTCACGCCGGGGAGTCTCAATTTACTGTTTGACTGCCGTGGGCGCGGGGGTCGGAACTGCTTGTTTTCACAGGCCCTGTGGCCGGTGTAAAATTAGAAACTTGACCCGTAGCTTTTGCGTGTGGCAAATCTTTCCCGGCAATTAAAGCCTCTAAGTTAGCTTCCATAATAGTGCGTGGCGCTTCGCCGATTGTTTCAGCGACGGCGCTACCTTTATTGTTTAAATAAACAAAGTGCGGAATCCCGTCTACTCGATATTTGGTGATTTCTGGCAGCCATTTGTCATTGTCCACATTTAACATGACAAAATTTAGTGGTTCGGCATATTTCTGTTTGATTTCACTCAAATCTTTTGCCATTGACTGACAGCTACCGCACCAATTAGCATAAAATTCTATGAGTGTTGGCTTGCCGTTGGCTAAGGCTGTTTCTAGTGGTGCGGAGGCTTTTGCCATTGCGGTGAGACTACTTGATGGTGTTTGGGTTCGCAGTCCGAGAAAGATGGATACCGAAAGGGCGATCGCAGCTAACACAATTAATAAGTTTCTGACCCGTTTCGCTGCTGAATTTGTTTCTGAGTTTTTGGGTATGGTGGCAGTAGTTGAGTTTGGCGAATTGGGACTCATAAAATGAATTTGGATTTTAATTGTAGGTTTTTTATTTTTAATACCCATCCTAGATTATACCATATTATGAGATGACCACACGTCTATGATAAATATTTTTTTAAACTTCCGTGCCGTTGACAAATATAAAGTACGCTAAAAGATGAGAAGAGAAAAAATTATAGTAAATTACCGAGGACTAACAGCGTGAAAAAACGGGTAACGCTGACGTTTCCCCAACGATCGATCCAAATGCCTGTCACCTATCGACTGGCAAAGGATTTTAACGTGGCAGCAAACATTATCCGCGCTCAGGTGGCTCCGAATCAAGTGGGCAAACTGGTGCTAGAGTTGTCTGGGGACATCGACCAACTAGAAGCGGCGATCGAGTGGTTGCGATCGCAAAACATCGGAGTTTCCCTCGCCAATCGGGAAATACTCATAGACGAGGATATCTGCGTCCACTGCGGCTTATGTACCGGTGTTTGCCCCACAGAAGCCTTGAGCCTTGACCCAGAAAGCTTTAAACTAAGTTTTGCCCGATCGCGCTGTATTGTCTGCGAGCAGTGTATTCCTACTTGTCCGGTGCAAGCTATTTCTACTAACTTATAGGCAATGAACTAATTAGTATTCCTCACTTTTTAAGCAGATGAGAAAAAACTCTTGGCTGTCCCTCACCCTACTTTTTGTAACCTATTTCTGTTTGGGCTGGAAATTATCTGAATTTGATGTTCCCCCGCACATTGTTTGGTTTTTAAGTGTAGGTGTTAGTTTAGTGCTATCAATCGTTTTGTCATTCCCATTGAGAGATACGAAAACCTTTATTATGAGGTGGTTATCCACTGATATGGGTGCTTTTATTTCTATTATTGTAGGAGCTTTGGTAGCAGTGATTATTGTGACTTGGCTACACCTATTTACTACTTGTTTAATCTTGACATCAGCCGGATCTTTGGCGAGGCTCGATATTCAAGTATCAGGTTTCAAAAAATGGCAGTCTTTTGGGATATTAGCTACTGTTTCTCTGACTGGTTTGGGGTTGGGAGGTGCGATCGAGTTTTTGTCAGCAACGCGCCGACTCGTATTTTTTTAATTGGGAATTGGGAATTGGGCATTGGGAATTGGGTCTAAAGCCCCGTCCTAAAAGGACGGCTTTAATTACCTAAATTTTTTGTTCAAGGTTTCCGAAAATTAATTTAAGAGTATAATACAATATAGTAATACTACAGGTAGAATAACCGCCGATACACATGAGACACGCCTGCTCAAACGACTGGTCGGAAAATAATAATGGTTAGTGGGTGGCGAACTCGCGCGTAAAACATAGCTAGGGTAACTAACGTAACCCAGACCAGACAACTAAAATCTTGAAGATTAAACGTACCGTGGGGCACACGGAAACAAGAGAGTTTACTCTCTATCGCTTGGGGAGATAAGCCCTCTGGGATTATTCAAGTTAGGCTCGAAACACAGGTTCTATCGAACGGGTTTTTGGTTTAAGTATTGCCGAAAGGATGGACAATTTTAAGGTGTGTCAGTGAACCAAGAATCCTCGCGCGTTCACGCCGGGGAGTGTCAAATTTTTTGATACAGGAAACTTTCTCAGTGAATGGACGATTATAAAATCGTCACATAGGAGGATAATATTTCTCCTGATTTTCCCGACAATTAAAGAAGCGTTTAACTGTCCTTGCGCCCTATAGCCCTTGAGCAATAGGGCCAATTTATTTTTTGGCACAACCCAATAGCAGACTCCCAAGAAACTCGATAGGGAGAAGGGGAGAAGGGGAGAAGGGGAGAGGGAACTGGCGTACAGCGTCCGTGGGACGCTTTTTAGCAGAAAATGGTAATTCAACCTAACTTAATTGATATCGTTCCCGATTTTTGCTTTGAGAACTTTTTCGATTTGCTCGATCGCTCTAGCAGCCACAACTTCCGGCGTTTCGCTAACATTGGCACATACTCGGACATCTGCTTGAGTGTAGAAACGCTCTCGCTCCTTCCACAGGCTTTCCAGCTTAATTTTGAGATCCCCTTCGCGCAGTAGGGGGCGAGTGATGTCATCCCGCAGCCGATCGCACAATTGATCTACAGGCACATCCAACCAAACCACTATACCGTGGTGCAGGTAACTCCAATTAGTCAATCGCAAAATAGTGCCGCCACCGGTAGCAACGACTAAATTTGTATAAGCACACAATTGGCTGAGGACTTTAGTTTCTAACTCCCGAAACTCTTCCTCTCCTTGAGTCGCAAAAATATCTGCGATCGACTGATTAGCAACTTGAGCAATGACTGAATCAGTATCAAAAAAACGATACTTTAATTCCTTTGCCACAATCCGCCCTACGGTTGTTTTCCCCACACCCATCATCCCGACGAGATAGAGGTTTGCTCCTCTCAACAAATCCACAGTCAAATCCTCCAATATTTTACTATTTTTTGAGGTTAATCGACCCACCACTAGGGCGATCATCCTCAAACTCATCACCTTCGTCTAAACCCCAATCTTCCTCGTTTTCACTATTATTTTTAGCCACTTCTTCACCAGCAGTCTCAGGAATCGCCGCCTCTTCGGGGGGAACGATCACCCGATAGTCTGCATCGTAGACAGACTCAGTTTGTCCTACCCCGGATTGGTTCGGATCTCGATAGCCATAAGAGTAAACTGAGCCTTTCCAAGACTGGCTTTGCGGTTCCTGTTTGGCTTCGTAATCCCTCGGATTTGCCTCTAAAACGTCATTTGCCGCAGACGATGAGGGCGATTCGTTTTCAACGCCCCAATCGTCATCACTGCCTTGAGAGTCAATTTTAGAGCCACCTGAGACCCAATCATCCTCATCATCATCGGCGGGAATAGAAGCCGCAGCTTGAGTATAAGTCTTGGCGTTGCCAGAGTTCGGCGGTGGCACATCCTGCTGGACAGTCCGAGCATTATAACCAGTGGGCGTACCGTACTCTGTGCGGTATCCAGAAGCAGGCTGAGTTTGGGTATTTCTGGAATTGCGATCGGGTTCAATGTCTGGTTTTCTGGGAGGAGGAGACGCTGCGTAAGGTGTTCTGTTGTTTTCTGTGAAAGTGTTGCGGCCATTGTTGCGATCGGTGCGGCCTCGCGGTTGAGATAGATAATTTGAGAAAGCCAGCAAGCCAGAAATCAACAAAGAAGTGACAACTCCTGCTCCGATGCTGAGTAAGATCCAGATAGATAATGGCACTGCGGGCGATCGCACTCCCAGAAACACCAGCGACACCGGATCAACATTTTGTAGGGCAAAAATCGTCAGCCCCACGACAGTTACTAGCAAAAATAAAGCACGCATAATAATATTGGGAATAGGGAATTGGGCATCGGGCATTGGGCATTGGGCATTGGGCATTGGGCATTGCTAATTAGTCTGCCAACTAACCAATAGCAACCAACCAACCAATAACTAATAACCAATAACTAATAACTAATAACTAATGACTAATGACTATTGACTAATGACTTCCTTAATCTTCCTTCCAACGTTTGAGAGGAACGCAGTCAATTCCCAACTGGTCTAAAGTACGAGCAACCACAAAGTCTACCAAATCTTCAATAGTTTGTGGATTGTGATACCAAGCAGGAATCGCTGGCACAATTCTAGCTCCAGCTTCCGCCAACGTAGTCAAATTCCGCAGGTGAATCAAACTAAAAGGCGTTTCCCTCGGTACGATTACCAATTTTCGCCCTTCTTTAAGCTGAACATCGGCCGCTCTTTCGAGCAAATCCGAACTCAACCCAGCGGCTAATTTGCCTAGTGTACTCATGCTACAGGGAATAATGATCATCCCTTGGGTGCGAAAGGAGCCACTAGCAATATTAGCACCGACATCTTGCCAGGGATGACAGCGGAGTTTGCCCATTGTGGGGACTCCTGCTTTTTCCCGCCAGAACTCTTCTTGAAGCGTTGGTTCTGCGGGCATTCGGATGTTTTGTTCGCTTTGCCAAACCATGTAGGTAGATTTCGATGCTACCAGTTCCACGGCGCGATCGGCTTCCAAGAGATATTTTAGGGTTCGCACGGCGTAAATCAGCCCCGATGCTCCGGTAACTCCTACGATCAGGGGATAGTTATTGGTCATTAGTTAGTTGACTGTTGACTGTTGACTGTTGTTAGTTGACTATTGTCTGTTGACGGTTGACTGTTGTCTGTTATTGGTAATTAACGATATTACTGGTTATTAGTTACTGGTTATTGGCAGGAAATAACCAATAACTAATAACTAATAACTAATAACTAATGACTAATGACTAATGACTAATGACTATTCATCATCATCAAAAGCTTGACTGCCACCGCCAACTGCAACTAAATCAATTTGCTGGCGATAGTAGTCAACACTCTTAACTTGAACTTCCACCCGATCGCCCAAACGGTACTGATTGCGGTTTTTGCGCCCGACGAGAGTTTGTTGGCGCGATCGATACTCGTACCAATCATCCTTCAGCGAAGAAACGTGCACCAACCCTTCAACTCGCAGAATGTCGCTCTCCGGTGGCCGCACCTCAATTTCCACAAAGAAACCGTAAGACTGAACACCTGTAATCAAACCCTGGAAAGTTTGACCGGTGCGCTCTTTCATCAATCCCGTTTTCTTCAATCCTTGCAAATCGCTTTCAGCATCCTCAGCAACCCTTTCGCGTTCCGTCAAATGAACCACCAGCGATGCGAACTCCGTCTCAAATTCGTGGTGTAAATCTGGCGGGAGGACGTTCCAAGTAATTTGGCCGTGACAGGAAGAATGACGCAGGTTCACTTTTTCCTTAGCCCGTGTGGTGCGGCTGCTTCGGCCTTGTTCCAACACTGCTTGCAACAATCGCAGCACCAGTAAATCGGCATAGCGAGAAAGCGGCGAAGTGCAGCGCGTGTAACCATCTTGCAGCGCTAAACCGAAGTGTGGCTTAGGAGTTGTGCTGTAAACTGCTGGTTTCATCGTGTCTTCGAGCAGGTAAGTTAGAACTCTCTCGGACTTCAATCCGGCAAACTGCTGGGTAAATCGCTGAAAGTCGAAGGGCAGAACTTCCTCTTCGTTTTCTAGATACAGTTCGCCTCCGAGGTTGTTGGAGAGTTTGATGAACTCTTGAATGTCGGCCGGATCTGGCATGGGCTGGACTCGGTAAATTCCGGGGACTCCCAAGGCTTGTAGGTGGGTGGCTACTGCTTGGTTGGCAAGTACGACTAATTCGGCGACGGCTGATTGGGTACGGGGGGCGATCGCAAATGCTCCTAATTCCCCTTCGTCATCGAAGTGAGAGTTGGCATCGGGCAGATTTAGTTCAAAAGCTCCACGCTTGAGTCGCACCTGTCTGACGACCTCTGAGACTGCGAAAAGTTGATTCAGGAAAGGACAAATGGCGGAGGATAAAGGGTGAACTGTGGCCGCAGATCCTGATTCGAGAATTGTTTCAACTTCTTGGTAGCTGAGTTGGCAGTCTACTTGAATGATGCTGGTTTGAATTTCGTATTCTAGGACTTCCCCTGATTCGTCTATGGTGAGGATGACGCTGAAAGTTGGCCGTTCGACATCGGGAATCAGAGAGGAGCGATCGTCTAATAGGATTTCTGGGAGTATGGCGATGATTTTGTCTCCCAGATGGGGGGCGGTGCCTCGCTTGCGGGCTTCACGGTCGATCGGGGTTTCTGGTTGCACATACTCGGCCCCGTCGGCGATGTGAATTCCCACTCGCCAACCTCCTGACTTCAGGGTTTCGATTGACAGTGCGCGTTCGACTGGTGGATTGGACAGGAATGATGCTGGGTCAAACTCGTTTTCGGGGAATTCGGAGAAAGTTTCCTCCTGAGTTGTTTCTGCAATATTTTCGCTATTTTCGCTGTTGGTTTCTTCCAGTTGGTTTTTGGTGAAGGTGACAGTCAGGATATCCCGCAAATCTAGACGTTTTTTGATGTCGGTTTTTTTGAGTTTGCTGGGCAGATTTTCGGCTGCTTTGATGACTGCGGCTGGGAACGATCGCGGTAAGTCGTGTTTGCAGCATACGATATCGAGGTCATCGGCGGCTTCGGCATCTGAACCGAGTACCTGTACTACTTTTCCGACTGGGCGATGGGTGCCGAGGGGATAACGTTTGACTTCGACGTGAACCAAATGGTCGATCGCCTCTTGGAGATTAGTCCCATTTGCCAGTAAGTCTAATTCAAACAATAGGCGATCGTCCAGGGGAATTGCTCTGTAGCTGATGCGGCCGGTGGGGGTGGAAGTTTGCTTGACTCTGGCGAGTACCGAGGGGTTGGCGCGTTCGAGGATGAGCATAACTTCACCTTCGGGCGATCGACGGCGGCTACCTTCTTTGATAATTTTGACTAAAACTCGATCGCCATTCCATGCAGTCGAGAGATGACTTTCCCGCACATAAACGTCTTCTGAGCCTTCAGCATCTTGAATGGCGAAGCAAAATCCTTTGCTGGAACAGCGTAGTTTTGCTTCCACCACATCGTCTTCAGTTACTCGGCGATATCGACCTTTGTCTTTGACTAAAATGCCAATTTTCTCTAGAGCTTCTAATGCGATTTGAAGTTTGAGTTGACTGGTGACATCATTGCAATCGAGTTTTTTCTCTAATGCTTTGGGGGCCACTAATTTGTCTTCTGTAAAATTTGCCAACAGTGCAGCGATAGAAAATTCCATGTAGCGATTGATCCTCTTTTTTCCAGCAATTAGTCTAATTTTGGCGAAATCGGCCACGTCCTTTCCCGCCTTTGCAGTGCTTGCTTCCCAACAATCGGGCGCGGGTTAGTAAGTGGAGACAAGCATAGCCGCCTACTTTGAGCGCGGGGATTTTTTTTGAAATTCTCTCCCGGCGTCGGTGGCGACCAATTTTCTGCTGTCTGTCTTCAACTGACTTCTGACGGTGCAGAAAACTGTCTCTTACCCTTACTACTTTTGCTTAGTTGCTTTTTGACATACTCACCGCCCTAAAAGTGCGGTGATTCTTGACGCTTCATCGGGTCGTGCTACCGAAGTAGTCTTACAGTCCCTCAGCGTCCATTTAGAGTCGTGGCAATGCCCTATCCCGACTATATGTATCGTTTTGTTGAGAAACATTAACAATACTTTTGATTTTGCTTCCAGGTTGGATTTTAACCATTGCCCTTCAGTCTTTCCCTATTGCTGGATCAGTCCCGGTTTCAACTCAAAATGAGTGTATATCGCTGCAATCTTAGGTGGGAATTTCAACCAATGCAACTATAACATAAAGCCGTCCTGAAAGGACGGGGCTTGTATCCCAGTTTCTTGGTAAAAATTATCGAATAGAATCTTTAACTACTCGCGACAAAATCTATATAATACACCATTATTCAGTGGCTTTGTGCTAAAAATGCAAATTTACTTTTTTTGGGGAGAAGACGACTTTGCCATGGGGCAAGCTGTGACAAGTTTACGCCAAACTGCCGTCGATCCCAACTGGGCTAGTTTTAACTATGACAAAATTATCGCCGATCGCGCGGAGGCTGTGGTCGAAGGACTCGATCGAGCTTTGACACCACCCTTTGGCACCGGCAGTCGTTTTGTCTGGCTGGCCAATACCACTGTCACCCAGCAGTGTTCTCCAGAACTGTTGGCCCAATTGGAACGGACTCTGCCAGTTATTCCCGACTCAAGCGTACTGCTGTTGACATCGGTCAAAAAACCCGACAGTCGCCTCAAGTCTACCAAGTTACTCGTCAAGTCCGCCCAAGTGCGGGAGTTTTCGCCCATTCCGCCTTGGAATGACAAAGAATTAGCCCAACGGGTGCGTCAAGTCGCTGGGGAAATGGGTGTCAAGTTGACCGCCACGGCGATCGAATTTTTGGCAGAATCGATCGGTAGCGACACTCGACAGTTATACAGCGAACTCGAAAAATTGTTACTGTTTGCCGGGAACCGCACCCAACCTTTGACCCCCGAAGATGTGGGCAAATTGGTCAACTCTCACGCCCAGAATACTTTCCAACTAGCCGATGCAATTCGCCAAGGACATACCGAGGAAGCTTTGGATTTATTGGCGGGTTTAACCGGTCGCAACGAGCCTGGATTAAGGATTGTAGCAGGATTGACGGGTAAGTTTCGGATTTGGCTGTGGGTCAAGGCAATGATCGAATCGGGCGATCGGGATGATAAAATTGCTCAAGCTCTAGACCTCGGCAATCCCAAACGAGTATACTACTTTCGCCAAGAAGTCAAAAACGCTAGCTTAGAAAAACTCCAAAAAACCTTACCTTTACTGCTAGAATTGGAAGCCTCTTTAAAGCGGGGGCGAGAAGAAAAATCAACCCTCCAAACCAAAGTTATAGAACTTTCTAGCTTGTTTCGCTAACTGACAAAAAGTGAATTGTTAATTGTTATCCAAAAAGTCACCCAAAAAGTCAAAGGCCGATCGCGAACCTTTCCATAGATTTAGTCGGATTCATTTTTCATCATGTGCGATCGAACCCTAGCCTCCCTCTTAATTAATTCTGGTAGTGTTGACAAGGTTCTGATTTTCTGCTAAGTTTGCCGTACTGCTGACATTCTAAAAATTGCTTCTAGTTCAATGGTGAACCTTTAAATAAGTTTAACCAAGTCTTGTAGAGAAGATAATCTGGTAAATAAATATTGTCTGGTAGCACCAATTTGAAGTAAAAAAGATGTGCATAGCTTTTATGATGCAGCTATAAGCCCCCAAAAGAGCGCTAGCCATGACACAACAGAACCAGCGGGAACTTCTCAAACAGGGCGATCCACAAGCGATCGCATCTAGCATCAACCGTACACTCAAACCCAAAGGCATCAACGCCGAAGTGACGCGGGACAATGGCTGCCTCCATATATTTCTGGAGTCAGGCAAAGTACCGGATCAAATGGTATTGGTGGATTTCATCCGCACCGGGATGACGAAGTTGGGACTAGAATCAATTCACACTGTAAAAGTTTACGGCATAGAAACCGGTCAAGACTCTCCAGCTTGGCAAGACGAAATAGAGCTAATGCCTACAGAGCCAATGCTCTATGAAGATGACAGCTCAATGCCTAACGACTCTGTAGGTTTAGATGATGAGTCCGAAAGTGAAGACTATTATCAAGAGGAAGAGTTCGATCGAGACGACGACGAGGAAGACGACGAGGAAGAGGAAACTCCGCCTCCCAAAAAGCAATTCCCCAAATGGGCAATACCTGTAGGGTTATTATTAGTACCTGCGATCGTCCTGGCAGGTCTTTTCTTTACAGGAAATCCACCATTTTCGAGCAGTTCGACCACAGAACCCACCGCCCCAGTCCCTGCTTCACCCTCCTCGAAAGCCACCTCTGGCGCGTCTAAACCCTCACCCTCTCCCAGCGTATCTAAGGGCGTGACACCAGCAGCCTCTCCCGCCCCCGCAGCCGCTCCCAATGCTGCTACGAAGCCAGCAGGCACATCTCCAGCACTCAAGACAACTTCTCCCACCCCCAAGCCAGCAGCGCCTAAGTCTGACACTTGGAGAGAAGCTGTCAATCAGGCTCAGAGTGCAGCAATTCTCGCGCAAACGGCTCAGTCTCAAACAGAGTGGAACAGAGTAGCAAGCGAGTGGCAGAAAGCAGTTGGGCTGATGACTGCCGTGCCGACAACTAGCCCGAACCATCAAAAAGCTCAGCAAAAAGCAGCAGAGTATAAGTCAAATCTGGTAGTTGCTAACCGCAGGGCTGCGGCAGCGCCGTAAGTCAAAGCCAGTAATATCAATTCCGGTTGCACCGGAATGATATAGAGGACACGGCAGTGCTGTCTACCTACCGTGATTAATTGTAGGGACACGGCACTGCCGTGTCCTAATTTCTAATAACTAATAACTAATAACTAATAACTAATAACTAATAACTAATAACTAATAACTAATAACTAATAACTAATAACTAATAACAATTAAGCGCTTGTGGGAGAGGGCAAATTAGTGTTGGGTAGGGAGAAATCTATAGGTCGTCGCGGTGCTGTCCCGTTCGCCTGGGGTGAGCTGGTGTCGGGCTGGTAAACGTGGAGACGATCGCGCCCAAGTCCTTTAGCTTGGTATAGCGCTTGATCAGCCGCAGCAATCAGAATAGACGTTCCAGATTCAGATCCAGGAACCATACTTGCGACTCCCAAACTGACTGTCACATACTGACTTACCTGAGAACCTGCGTGAGGAAGCTGCAAAGCTGCGATTTTGAGTTGTATGTGTTCAGCTACTTGCACAGCCCCTTGAATCTTGGTATTCGGCAAAATAACGGCAAATTCTTCACCTCCGTAACGGGCAACTAAATCGGCAGGGCGATTGATTGCATTGCCGATCGCCCTAGCCACTTGTCGCAAACATTCATCTCCCCCTGGATGCCCGTAGGTATCGTTATAACTTTTAAAAGAATCAATATCGCACAGAATCAGAGACAGAGGCGTTTGTTCCCGCGACTGTCTGCGCCACTCCATTTCCAGATATTGGTCGAACCGACGGCGGTTAGCTAACTGGGTGAGTTCATCCAAAGTGGCTAAGCGCTCCAATTTAAGGTTGGCAGCTTGCAACTGCTGGTAGAGTTCTGCTTGCTTGATCGCGATCGCCAACTGGGCCGCCAGAGAAGACAGTAACTCGACTTCCAACTGCATCCACTGTCTGGGGCTGCACTGGTGGGCCATCAACAGCCCCCACAACTCCTCCCCTTGCACTAATGGCACTACTAAATAAGCTCTGACATCAAATTGTGCCAGTAAATCAATTTGATATTGTGGTAAATCGGCGGCACAGATATCTGCGATCGGTCGGATCGCCCGATGTTTGTACGCTTCGATATAAAACTGGTCAAAACAGAAATTATGCAGGGTTTCCCCCAGCATCGGCTTGCAGTTGGGGGCTACGGATTCCACCGTTACTGCCCCCGTCGCCGGGGCGTCGCAGAGGGGGGCAGTACAGGGGTGAAAGCGGACGATCATCACGCGATCGGCTTGCAGAAACTGGCGTACTTCGTTGACAGTCGTGTTGAGCACTTCGTCCAAATCCAGGGACTGGCGGATGTGCTGAGTAATCGTTGCCATCAAAAGTTCCCGTTCGTTCTGTTGTCGCAGCGCTTCTTCTGCCCGCTTGTACTCCGTGATATCTTGAGCAGTACCAAAAATTTGTTTAGGTAGGCCCTCGGTTGTACGGGCGAAAACTTGGTCACGGCACCGAAACCAGCACCATTCGCCCGATCGATGTTTCAGCCGATACTCCAACTCCAAAATACTGCCATCTTGGGCCGAAGGAAATTGTTGCAAGTGAGCTGCTAGTAGCGGTGAATCTTCAGGATGGACTAACCTGGAAAACAAAGCCGTTTCCATCTGTAGAATTTCCTGTGGAGTATAGCCCAATAACTTATAAGCTTGACCGTTGACGTAGACATTGCGTTGTTCAGTCAAGTCATAGATATACAACAAATAAGGCGCTGCGTCAGCAATCTGCTGGATAAAATACTGACTCGATCGCAATTCTTCCTCCACCCGCTGACGTACTTTGACTTCTTCCAAAGCCTGATCCCGCATTGTCCGATAAGCTTGAATGCGGTGGGTGAGGTCGGTGACATCCTGAATCACCAGCAGCGCGTAAAACGATTGGGAATTGACCCCCGGCCATATTGATGACGAAACTGAGAGGGGAGATTCCCAAGACAAATAAGCACTTGTGGCTTCTTCGACTCCGAAAGTACCTTCTCCTTGCAGCTCAAGATTCAGTCGAACCAAGTTTTCAATCTCGACTTCTGCCATGCCTGCCTGTTGAGCAGGCACTGCCGTGACAGTAGTTTGCTGAATGCGCTGCTGGCCGTCTTGCCAAGTTGCCGGAATCAGGTACTTGTGAATCTGAGAAGAAAAAATAGTTGGCGGGCCTCCTGCAAAGATTTGCTGGAAGCGAGTTGCGTACTTTACCTGGAGAAGGTGAGGATAATGAGTTGTGATATTTGTACCCAACATTTGACTGCGGGGAATTTTCGTCCAATCTTCGAGACAGGCATTCCAAAACAGAACTACAAAATCATCTCGCAGCAGGCAGGCACCGACTGGTACGCTGTCGAGAACCCCAAACTTTTGCTCAATAGTTTTGCTCTCGTGGCTCATAGACCCCCAGCAAGTTGATTGATAGCAGCCAACAAGGTATCAAAAGAATTGACATTGAAAATGAGGATGATATCTCCTTCAATGTGAAGCTTTTCAATAATGAAACGAGTCTGGGCCAATAACACGATTGTATCGGCAGTCAAACCGCCAGATACCAGCAAAGAGGCGATCGTCCCTTCTGTGTAATTGGGAATTGAGTAGTTCAAGCGCTGTTGAAGTACATTGCTGATGGCACCCATGACTCCGTTGATCACAATATTTCCTACTTCACTTAGCGTACCAATTTTGACCGCATCTAGGTCGTCAGTTCCGGCTTCTTCCCCAGTGAGCATTGTCACCAGGGTTGCTGCACTGTTGGTAGGAAAGACTAGCTGAGCAATGCCTCCAAAGGAGCCCGTGAATTTGAGCTGAACGGCAGCGATTTGCTCACCGTTGAGATGTTGCTCTAACTGTTCTTGCACGTCGTCGGGAGTCAGGATTTGGAGGTAGGGGATTTGCAAGCGAATCGGGGAGTCGATCATGTCATTCAAGATCCCTGCTGCTTGACCGATTCCGATGTTGACGAGTTCCTGTAAAGCATCGAGCTGTCGATCGGTCAATTTCATGGGGTGCTCTCCTCACTGACACTGAGAGCTTTCTTGATCCACCCAACCAGTTCATCGGAGTTGGGCATTTTGTGAATGACTGCGAGGGCTCCCAGTTCCATACACTCTTCGCGGGTGGTGGATTGGATGTCTGCGGTAATTACGATCACAGGAACTTTAATCCCTCTCTCCCGCAGAGCTTGCAAGACTTCCCTACCTTCCATATCGGGCATCAGGAGATCCAAAAGCATACAGTCTGGGGTCTGAGTCTTCAGGAGTTCTAGGGCTTCCGGGCCACTTGATGCTTCCCAAGTCTCGTATCCCTCTGCTCGCAGAATTTTGCAGATTACCCTGCGAGTCAACCACGAATCTTCGACAACGAGAATTGATGTCACTACGTTCTCCTCCTTCAATTGTTTACGATTGACATCCTCACCGAGTTGAAGCCACGGTGATTCCCAAATCTCACGATTTGAGTTTCTGCTTCATAGCAATAGCAATTGCCTCTACTCACAAGGAGTTTTATGGCCTTACGTTCGCTCTCGCGCACTAACCCCGCTAGCCCAGCGGTTTTATGTGTCGAATACCAAACAAGAAATCTTATGATCGGTCTTGATTCTAGGGATGTTTACCATTGCCCCGTGTTATGCATCCCGGTCTACCGATTTTTCTGCCCCGTTGCGATTGTTCGCAAACTTTGGAGACGCGGGTTTATGTCTCCATCGTCGCGGGTGGGTCAGTGACCACTTTAATTCTACCAAAAATATCGATCTGTAAGGGAGAGATTTACAGGCATAACTAACTCTATTGAGCATTTATATCATGTCCGGTCGATCAATTTTAGATTTTAGATTTTGGATTGGATAATCGAAGATTAGTATTTTTACCTAATAGAACAAAAAACCTGGTTTCTTGATGAAGCCAGGTTGATAGGATCTATATTGCTTATGACACCTTGGCTCAACTATAGCTGACCAACCGCTTGCGGAGGGATTCTACTCGTCGTTTGGCAGTGTCATTTGCTGGCTCATATTTGAGAACTTCTTCGTACATTTCCAAAGCTTGAGTTACTAATTTCTTGCGCTCATAGGAGTGAGCCAAATTGTTGATTGATGTGACGTACTCTGGCTGCAACTTGATGGCTTCTTTGTAGTAACGGATGGCGATGTCGTACTGTTCTTGACCAAAGTGTGCAAAACCCAGAGCGTTATAAATGATGGCTGAATTTTCTGCGCCTTCTAAATCTTCCGATTTTAGGGCTTTTTGAAATAGTAAGATTGCCTGGGAATACAGACTCTTGTCTAGATAAATACTTCCCAATTCGTAGTATTCCTGTGCAGTTCCCTTCACTGTGGTTAGCTTATTTTCTAAGCGCTCTAGGGACATTTCTCGATTTCGAGTTGTGAATATCTGACGGACTATAAACCAGGAAGCACTGCCTAGTATGAGTAGCAAGACTGACACGTAAATAATGAGTAAATTGCTATCCATGCTTTGAAAATTGGGTTGGTATTTGGAAGCTTTTGTTTATTTTAATGCAATGGCAATCGCTGAGATTTGCCTCAGAAATTTTAGAAAAAATGGAAAAGGGCGATCGCATTTACCCAGAAGATGGCTGTTAATAAGTAAGAAGCCAGAAGTTAAGAAGCCAGAAGTAAGAACAAAGAAGGAAAATTGGTCTCAATTTCCTAGACTCATCTAAGAAGTCTTCCTTCTCTGGCAGATAACTAAATCTTTCTTACTTCTTATTTCTTCCTTCGGAAAACTATTCAAGTTTTCAGGCGGCGGCTCGATTGGCCATTTCCACGACTTTGCCAAATGTTGCGGGGTCAATGATTGCCATTTGTGCCAACATTTTGCGATTAATTTCGATGTTAGCTCTCTTCATGTTGCCGATCAGTTTGCTATAACTCGTGCCGTGCGAGCGAGATGCTGCATTGATCCGAGCAATCCACAGACGGCGGAAGTCGCGTTTGCGTTTTTTGCGATCGCGGTAACCGTTACGCAGGGCTTGCATCACCCGTTGGTTAGCTGTGCGGAACTGTTTGGACTGTGCGCCTCGGAATCCCTTGGCTAGTTTGAGAATTTTTTTGCGGCGCGCTCTGGCGACATTACCGCGTTTTACCCGTGTCATCGTTGATTACCGTTAAACTTTACAAGTATGGAAGCATTAACCGCACGTTAGCATCGTTGGTCTCGTCGATGACGACCAATTTAGATAAGCGGCTTTTGCGAGCTGAACTTTTGTGGGAGAGCAAGTGGCTTTTGTAAGCTTTGCGGCGCACAATTTTACCGGTGCCGGTCGCTCTAAAGCGCTTTGCGGCTGCTTTGCGAGTTTTGAGTTTTGGCATGGACTGGTGTTATTTGGACACAAGCTATAACGGTATCATGTTTGTGGTACTTTCTGCAAGGGGGATTTGCGGGATGGGCGATCGTGTGGATGGGCGATCGGTTACGATCTCGGCATAGGGAGCGTGAAAATGATGAAAACAGTTCTAATTACAGGTACTTCAAGTGGAATCGGTAAGGCGACGACTGAGAAACTACTTGAGGATGGCTACTGCGTATACGCATCTGCACGAAGCATCGATAAATTGAAACACCTAGAAGCCAGAGGTGCAAAAATTATTGAATTGGATGTCACTCAAGACGAATCGATGAAATCGGGAGTCGATCGCATCATTCGTGAATGCGGCAGACTCGACATCTTAATCAACAATGCTGGATACGGTTCTTACGGTGCTCTAGAAGATATTCCGATGGAAGAGGCAAGACATCAATTTGAAATCAATGTTTTTGGACTGGGAAGGCTGACACAGTTAGTGATCCCACAGATGCGCGAACAGTCGTTTGGAAAAATTGTCAATATTACATCTGTGGGCGGCAAAATCTACGAACCGCTTGGAAGTTGGTATCACGCCAGCAAGTTTGCTGTGGAAGGACTCAGTGATTGTCTTAGACTTGAACTTGAACCTTTTGGGATTGACGTAATCATTGTTGAACCAGGACCAATTAGAACGGAATGGGGTTCGATTGCGATCAAAAAATTGATGCGGATGTCCGGTCATACTGCCTATGCAAAGGCGGCTCAAACTGGAGCAAAATTATTAGCGCTCAGCAATGATGAGAAGGTTGCTTCTGAACCCGAAGTGATTGCAAATACAATATCAAAAGCCCTTAAAGCAGAGAAACCGAAAGCACGATATGCAGCAGGAACTGGAGCTAAGTTCTTGGTTACATTTCGCAAGTTTGCGAGTGATGCTATGATGGATCGCTTTATGCGATTCATCATAAAACAAGCAGCATCACGGCAGTAGGAAGGTACATCTGAGCCAATCGTACTGAAATCGATGCTTATATGGAGGCAGAAGAAGCCGCGTTTGATGCGATGCCTCAACCGCTACAGTCTACTGATCCGGTTTTGTACAACAAATTAATCGCAGCAAAAACAGCAAGACAGCAGGTGAAATCGTGAATGTTCGTTACCAAGCTGATGCTGATTTGAATCATGCGATCGTTAGAGGAGTTTTAAGGCG
>JAYSVM010000056.1:0-22442 GCA_043718495.1 Oscillatoriales bacterium
TCCCGGCTCCTATGAAACAACGGTTAGGTTTAAGTCCTAATGTCAGTATGACAGGAAAGAGCAGATAATGGCAGGTTGTGGAGCGTACCGCGTCTTGGCTTAGCGATGAATTCTGAAAGCATTGAAAACAAAAGTAGCTAGTAACCTAAGCTTGACTTAGAGTGACTAAGTAGACGGCGTTTGACGACCGTAGCGAGAGTATTACTCTGTCCGCAGAATCTCAGTGTCTTTAGACCTGAGAGTGTCAAAGAATTACGATTATTTTGCCGATCGTTCCTACCTTAAAGGCTTTGTAGTGAACAAACCTGACGGTCAACTGAGTACAGTTAGACCGCAGGCTTCTTTTTCCTTTTTTTCAAAGGCTTTTTATAGTGAGGTAGTTCCACCCCCACTTGCTGACATAGTTAATTCGATACAAAACCGATTAAGAAGGGCGAATCACAACTACCCCGATCGCATCAGGAGACAAATATTTGACAGCCGCATCCCGAATCTGGGTGGGAGTCAAAGCTTGGATATGAGCCGTATAGTTGAGAGCGGGAGCGATATCTCCTACCATTGACTGATAATAGCCGTACAAACTTGCCCGATCGCTCGGAGTCTCATTTCCAAACACAAACCGATTTGCCACTTGGGTGCGGATGCGGGACATTTCAGCATCTGTCACCAATTCAGTTTGCAAAGTGCGGATATGTCGGACGATCGCAGCTTCGACTTCTGGCAAATTTTCCGCCACCAAATGAGCGGAAATTGAGAACACGCCACCAAGTCGCTGAGTCATGTTGCTAACGGAAATTGACGAAACCAGCCCCTTATCTTCGCGCAATTCTTGAACCAAACGAGTGGTGCGCCCGTGGCCTAAAATTGTCGCCAAAACATCGAGGGCGTAGGTTTCAGAGATGTCAACAAAACCTGGTGCACGCCACATCATCATCAATCTGGCTTGCTGAAGGGAAGTATCGACAAACTCGCGACGGATGGTTTCTGTAAACGGCGATTCTTTTGAGTATGTCGGCGTTTGAGACTCTGACTGAATTTTTGCAGCAGCCAAATCTATGTTGCCATTTTGTGATGCACCTTTTGCCGCAAAACTATCTGCCACAATTTGAATTAATTGATCCACAGGCAAATTCCCCACAGCGACTGCTGTCATGGCGCTGGGCTGATATCTGCTGCTGTGGAAATCCCGCATTTGTTGGGCGGTAAGGTTTTCGATCACCGAACTAGGGCCTAGTACGGGACGGCGATAGGGTAGGGATTCATAGGCTAGTTCGACCGATCGCTGATAGGTACGGCGGCCGGGATTATCTTCGGAGCGTCTAATCTCTTCTAATACTACCAGTCGTTCGCGATCGAAGGCATCGTCGGGAATGCTGGCATTTAGCAACACATCGACTTGCAGGGGAGCTAATTCGGCAAAGTCTTTGGGGGCTGTCGTGATGTAGTAGTTTGTGTAATCTTGGCTGGTGGCGGCATTGGTGACTGCGCCACGTTGTTCGATCGCAGCCTCAAATTCTCCACTCTTGATACTGGGAGTTCCCTTAAAAATCATGTGCTCTAAAAAGTGAGCCATCCCGTTGATTTCGTCGGATTCGACGGCGGAGCCCAAGTTCACCCAAATACTGAGGTTGACGGCATCAACGGGCAGGTGTTCGGCGATGACTGTCAGCCCATTGGGGAAATGGCGGATGGTTGGGGCGTTGATGGGCGATCGGGCTGAGGGTTTGAGCAGGGTTGATGTCATTTGGCTTTTAAATTTATCTTGTTCTCTCTATCTTAAATGGCTTTTAAGGAAGTCATCAGTCATCGGATTTTAGATTTTGGATTTTAGATTTTGGATTCAGCACGCGGCTGGTGGGTTGTCGAGATGTCGCGCAGGGGCGATCGCAAATCATTAGACATCTCCAAAAAAAGTTGATTTGTTAAAAGTTACAAGTTATAGTCGTGTGTGAATTTAGCCTTTAATCCCTGCTTTTCGTATTCAAGTTTCGGAGTTGCAAATGCAATTTGAGTTTCTGATTCCAAAACGTCCTGTATCTTTACAAACCAGGCAGAGAAGCAAGCTACAGAATTGGCAAGCATTTGTGCGTGCAGAAGCATTAAAAACTTGGGTAGGAACTCCTTATTCAGGAAATGTTCATTTAACTTTAGTGTACCTCTATGATGCTGACCCAGTTGACACAGACAATATCATAAAGCCCATACAGGATGCACTAATTGGGTTAGTTTATGAAGATGATTCACTTGTCACAGATGTGGAGTCTCATCGTCGCTCGCTTAGTGACACGTTTGATGTTGCTTTATGTCCGTTATTGTTAGTCCGTGGCATAATATCTGGCAGTGAGTGCGTTTACGTTAGAATAAATTCAGCTAAAGCATTAGAGAGTTATCTATGACCGCTACTAAATTGATACACGACAAATCAGTGTCTAAAATTGCCGAAAAATACCGACAACAAGGCTATACAGTATTGGTTGACCCTGAACCAGAAGAGATCCCTTTCGATTTAGGGACATATCGTCCCAATTTGATTGTAAAAAAGAACGAAGCCGAAGGTTACATAATCGAATTCAAACGTTCTGCCAGACAAACATCCATAGACAGGTTGAAAGAAATTGCTGAAATAGTCTCTAAAAATACAGGCTGGCGTTTCTTGTTAATTACTGAAGATGCTTTACTGAAAGACGAAGATAATGAAGTAAATCTATTATCTTGGGAACAAGTTTTTAGTAGAAAAATACAGGGTGAACGTCTGATCTCATTAGGAGAAAATGAAGGCGCGTTTTTATCACTTTGGGGAACAATTGAAGCAGTCCTGCGTAGACGAGCTGAGGAAGTTACTATTCCAATTGAAAGATTTCCAACCGTATCTCTGATCAAACATATGTATTCCCAAGGAGAACTTTCAATCGAAGAGTACGATCGCGCAATGCTACTTTTAAGCGTCAGAAACCGATTTATTCATGGATTTCAGACCCCAGAAATCAATCAGTCTGTATCTGAATTGCTCGTCCTTATCAATGAATTGATCGGCTTATGGGCACCTTCAACGGCCTTGCAATAGCCTTTGGGTCGTTAATTCCAATACGCCTAATACCGGAGATACGATCACACTTTCACCCGTATACACAACCTCTTCATACAAACCCTCAACCCACTCCAACACCGTCACCCGCTGCTGTATTGGGTCAACAATCCAATACTCTGAAATTCCTCGCGTCGCATACTCAGAACGTTTGTAGCGATAATCTCGATTTTCTTGATGAGGACTCACTACTTCTACTACCAGCAATGGCGGTGGCATATCGCTCATAATAGTCGATCGGCTACTTCCCTCCAAAGCCGTAGCCAATTCTTCCGATAACACCATCACATCTGGTATACGAGTAGTTGCCCGCGAACTATTCACCACAATTTCAGTCTTCATCGTCAATCGATAAGATGGAATACCTTTTTGCAAGAATAGAGCAAATAGCAAGGAGGCAATTCGGCAATTGAGTTCGCTTTCTGGGGGCATAACAATCAGTTCTCCATTTACCAGTTCGTACCGAGTATCTGTACCATCATCAAAGTTCAGATACTCTTCAAGGCTCATTTTTTGGGATGCAACGGTCATAGCAACTACGCCTCTGCTAAAAATTGTTCAGGTGTACTCATCATTTTAACAAGATATCTACCTCCTCTCAAGACCATCTTGTTAGACATAAAAATAAAAATATAAAATTAATTGACAATATCGACAAGTAGTGCATTGTCTTCGTCGCTCCCAGGCGATCGCCTCTGAAATCTAAAATTTAAAATATAAAAGCTAAAATCCCATTGACTGATGTCACAAAGTACGCGAAACTTTACACATCACTGACGTAAAGCTTCTAGATATTAATAACTTTTGTTAAGTTGTGACTCGCAACCTATCAATTTGTCAAAATTGATTTAGGGACTTGCGAGGACAGCCAACCTCCAGAAGCGACGCCCGCAGGCATCATCCCCAGCTTATTGCTACCGATGTCTAGTCCCACCGTTCCTATTGAGTCAGCCATTTTTCGATAACACACTATGGAAACACTAGAGTTTGTGATTTATCCAGATGGCCGGGTACAGGAAACCGTCACCGGCATTATTGGCGCATCCTGTGCTGAGGTAACGGCTGCGATCGAAGCCCAGCTTGGAGTTGTGCTTCATCAAGAGTCTACATCTGAATATTTCGCCCAAGCGCTCAATCAGTCAGCCGAAGCGACAACCCAAGTAGCTTTTAGCGATTGGTAATTTTTTTGTTGAGTTCACTTAAAATTTTTTGGAATAACTTATGTCACACTTTAGCCAAATCAAGACCCAGATCCGCAATTTAAATTCTTTGGAAGCTGCTTTAACCGACTTGGGTATCGACTGGAAGTCTGGCCCGACTGAGGTGCGGGGCTATCGCGGCCTAACCAGTACCGCTGAAGTAGTTATCGAGCAAGAAAACGGCTATGACTTAGGTTTTAGCTGGAATGGGACTGAGTATGAATTGGTGGCTGATTTGCAATTCTGGCAGCAAGCTTGGTCTGTAGACCGTTTTCTGAATAAGGTGACTCAGCGCTATGCTTACCACACGGTGGTGAATGAGAGCGCCAAACAGGGTTTCCAAGTTTGTGAGCAAAAGCAAAATCAAGATGGTTCGATTCGCTTGGTGATGCAGCGCTGGTGCGCTTAGATGCGTATAGCTTAAAAATGTGGCTGTTGATGCAAAGTAAATGATTTTCTAGAAACTTCTTGAATAATCAGGTAAAAGCTGGTACCGTTGGTCGAGTGTTGAAGCATCAGACTGCTAAATATAGCAGTTTTGTAGTAGACATAACGAAAGAATACACATCAAAAACCTGTTCAAAGTATGGACAGAGATTTAAATGGCGCTTTCAATATTTCGTTGAAAGCTTTGAGAGATACCTCCTTGACGGGAGAGCTTGCTGCTTTCACCCGTCTTGCCATACACGGCTAATTCTGGCTTAGTCCTCGATTTACCGGGTTAAATGTATCTGGACAATCAAATAAACCCACTCGCGTGGGGCCGGTGAAACCGGGTTTTTACGAAAATACTTTGTTGCACACCGCAAATTCCGTAAAAAACCCGGTTTCTTTGTCGGAGTGCGTCGAGGACTTATTGCTATTGGAAGAGGTCGAAATGTCTAAGATTTCTGGACTTGAAATAGAGGCTGCGGACGATCGCACTGGTTTAGAACCAGAATTGGGCGGATTTTTGCGGGATACGCCCGATCGCACTGGTTTAGAACCAGAATTAGGTGGCGTATTTCGCCAAAAAGGTGTCTACGTTGACGAGATTACCTGCATTGGTTGCAAACATTGTGCTCATGTTGCTCGCAATACGTTTTATATTGAACCGGATTATGGTCGATCGCGCGTAGTTCGACAAGATGGTGATTCTGAAGAGTTGATTGCTGAGGCGATCGATACTTGTCCGGTGAATTGCATTCACTGGGTTGACTACACCGAACTCAAGAATCTGGAAGAGGAGCGGAAGGATCAGATAATTCCTGTCGTTGGCTTTCCCGCAGAGTATGCGACGATTCGGACTCCTAGTCGCCGCGATCGCAAATCCAAACACGGCCATTAAAATCCGCCTGTATCGGAATAATATAGAGGAGACGGCAGTGCCGTGTCCCTACCGTAATTAATTGTAGGGAAACGGCACTGCCGTCTCCTCCTCCGTTGCTCCTTCAATAATCAAGCCACTGATATGTTTTACCATAGTCTAAGGATTTTTAGATGATTCAGGTTCTTCTGCTAATTGTAACAATTCAGAACCATCTGCATTCATCACATAAAGCCTGACTTCGGGATACGAATCAGGAATAAACGCAATCTTTTTACCATCAGGCGACCAAGTAAAAAATCGAATTTTTGGTTTTAATTTAATCAAATTTGAACTGTCGGAATTCATCACACAAATAAACCATTCTTCGCTACCATCTTGCTGAGGTTTTGAGGGACAACTAAAGGCAATTCGTTTACCGTCAGGCAACCACACAGCACTAGCGCCATCAGCTATCTTTTGAGGTTTCCCCGAACTGTCTGTATTCGCAAGCCAAATTTGACTAATCGTTTTTCCATGTTTGGCATCACCTGTATAGAGGCCGCGAGTGAAGACAATTTTTTTGCCGTTGGGAGACCAAGCAGGTGCATAATCTTCACTGGTTGATAGAATTTTAATTCGATTCGTTCCATTTGCATTAATTAATTCAAGTTTATTACTTTTAAAAGCAATTCTTTTACCGTCTAGCGACCAAATAGGAGAGTTATTAGTAATTGACTCGCCTTTGTTATTTCCCAAATCAACTAACTTTATCAAACCGCTACCATCTGAGTTGATTACATAAATTTTTCCTTCTCCTTCAAAGGCAATCCGATTGTTGCTACGCGACCATTGTGGATTTTTTGCCCAGCCAATATCTTTGGTGATTTGCGTGAGTTCTGAACCGTCGGAATTGATTGTGTAAAGGCTGCCGCAGCAATTCTCAGTTCCTTCTTGCTGCTTGAATTTGCGATTTGAATAGAAGACAATCCGCCGACTATCAGGCGACCAAGCTGGGTCAAGATCCATTTCTGGATTGTCGGTAAGTCGAGTCAATTCTGTAGCGTTGACGTTGACTTTATAGATTTCCCAATTCATAAATGGTTGTTCATTTTTTCCGTGGCTTGCTACAAAAGCAATTTGCTGGCTATCTGGGGACCAGACTGGTGCAGACATAATATTATAGGCTGCATATTTATCTTGTATTGCACAGCTATGGACGGAGATTGCTGCAATTAGAAAAAAAGCTAAAAGGTGGAATTTAGAAAGGCGCATAAGTTATGACGATCGCATATTTTTTATGCTATAATTTAGTCCTAAGATTGATAATTTGACTGTGACAATCGATCGACTGTCATCTCTAGCGATCGCAATTAATTTGGAGACCCCAAAAATGGCCTACAGCGATTTCAGCCTTGCTAGAGTTAAAAACGATTTTGGTTTGACTTTGGATGAAACCCGCGATTTATTTGCTGCTACAGCCCCTGTTGCACCGTCGGAAATTTTAACAACTACTTTAAACGATTATGTACCTCTAGCAATTGCTATTTCGACAGAAAAGGCTCGATCGGAATTTTTAATTGCTCCGATTTTGGCAGAAGCTAGGCGGTTGTTAGACAAGCGAGTTTCGCTGTTTTCTGGTAAGGATTTTACTGTCGATCCAGCCAGGGGATTGCAAGGATTTTGCGATTATCTAATTAGTGGTTCTCAGGAACAACTGTTTATCAGTGCTCCAGTTGTGACTATCTTTGAAGCGAAAAAAGAAGATATTATTGGCGGGTTGGGACAATGCGCGGCGGCTATGGTGGCTGCTCAATGCTTTAATCAAAATCAAGGTACTGAGGTTGATCGCATTTATGGTGCTGTGACGACTGGTACTAACTGGAAATTCTTGATTTTAGAAGGAACTACTCTGTTTATCGATCCGACAGAATACTATATTAAAGAGGTTGATAAGATTTTGGGGATTTTGATGGAACCATTTTCCCAAAATGTGAGTTAATGTCTATACAAAGTTTTAATTGAAATTATGACCGATCGCAAATTGCTAGTTGTTGCTACCAGCAATCCCGGCAAAGTTAAGGAAATGCAGGTTTATCTTCAGGATTTGGGGTGGGAGTTGCAACTGAAACCGGAAGAATTGGAAATAGAGGAAACTGGCGAGACTTTTATCGCTAATGCGTGTTTGAAGGCTTCGGAAATTGCTAAGGCGATGGGGGAATGGTCGATCGCAGATGATTCTGGTTTAATGGTAGATGCACTAGATGGACAACCGGGAATTTATTCGGCGCGCTACGGGAAAACCGATGCTGACAGGATATCTCGACTGATCGCAGAATTGGGAAGCGAAGAAAACCGACAAGCACAATTTGTATGCGCGATCGCGATCGCCCGTCCCGACGGTACAATTGCCCTGCAAGTAGAAGGAATTTGCCACGGTGAAATCCTGCACAGTCCTCGCGGTAGTGGAGGTTTCGGATATGACCCGATTTTCTACGTGCCCCAACAGCAGCAGACTTTTGCCGAAATGACACCGGAAATTAAGCGATCGCACTCCCACCGTGGCAAAGCTTTTCAAGCTCTATTACCACAAATGGAAAAAATTGTCAAGTAAAAGAAGAAGGAAGAGTGGGAGAGTGGGAGACTGGGAGACTGGGAGACTGGGAGACTGGGAGACTGGGAGACTGGGAGACTGGGAGACTGGGAGGGGGAGAGGCGGCTACTGATGCCCAATTCCCAATTCCCCATTCCCCATTCCCCATTCCCCATTCCCCATTCCCAAATTTCCTAGATTGCTTCCTGGTTCTTTTCCCCAGTCCGAATCCGAATGATTTGTTCGACAGGCGAGATGAAAATCTTGCCATCGCCAATCTCGCCCGTGCGGGAAGCGGCGATAATTTTATCAACCACCATGTCAACCTGATCGTTTTCGACAACGACCTCGACCTTGAGCTTTTGCAAAAACTCAACGGTGTACTCAGAACCGCGATAGCGTTCAGTCATACCCTTCTGGCGACCAAAACCTCTAACTTCTGAGACAGTCATACCCACAATACCAGCGTTGACAAGCGCGATTTTCACTTCGTCAAGTTTAAAGGGACGAATAATAGCTTCTACTTTTTTCAATTTTTTCACTCCAGACACTTACTTCTTTGTTTAGCACTTAATCAGGGTCATCGCATCGCCAACAAGGAGTTTTTTTGTATGCGATGACTACTCAAAAATATAATATCACCATTGATCGGTCAGCAGAATTCAGCAGACTTCAGCCAACAGCCCCCACCCCAGTCTGCTAACATAGTCCTGGAGACGCTATCGACCTATCGACCTATCGACGCTTTTCCTAAAGCTTAAGATTCTTCGCTTTGAATGACCAATAAAATGGGATACAAGCCCCGTCCTTTTAGGACGGCTTTTCTTGATTTCTAATATATTCCTTGATATGATTAAGTGGCAAACCAATCTTAGCACAAGCAATGAAAGCACGATATCGCTACAGATTTTACCCGACCAGCCAACAGCAACAGAGCCTAGCTCAGTTGTTTGGTTGCGTGCGCGTAGTCTGGAACGATGCGCTCGCACTCTGTAAACAGTCAGACAAAAAGCCAAGTTCGGCAGATTTGCAAAAAATCGTCATTACTCAGGCTAAAAATACTGAAGAAAGGGCTTGGCTAGGAGAGGTGTCGTGCGTCCCATTACAACAGTCGGTTGCCGACTTAGATGTTGCTTTCAAAAACTTTTTTAACTCCTGCAAAGGAAAGCGAAAAGGACGTAAAATAGGCTATCCTAAGTTCAAGAAAAGAACTAGCAGTCAATCAGCACGTTTTAGAATTGGAGGATTTTCATTTAAAGATCGTGGTATTTACTTAGCCAAAATTGGAATTGTCAACCCAATTTGGTCGAGGGAGCTACAATCTGAACCTAGCTCCGTCACGGTAATCAAGGACCAAGCCAATCGTTATTTCCTGAGTTTTATAGTAGAAATTCAACCGATTCAGGCTAAGGCTAAAACCCCCAGCATCGGAATCGACCTAGGAATCAAAACTTTTGCGGTGATGAGCAATGGCGAGAAAGCCGAAAGCCCTAGCTATAAAAAGTTAGACGGGAAAGTTCGCAAACTACAACGAAAATTAGCCCGCCAACCGCGTGATTCCAAAAGAAGA
This sequence comes from Oscillatoriales bacterium, assembly GCA_043718495.1. Lineage (GTDB taxonomy): Bacteria > Cyanobacteriota > Cyanobacteriia > Cyanobacteriales > Microcoleaceae > Microcoleus. The sequence continues at coordinate 9,733 of JAYSVM010000056.1, forward strand.
AATATAACTCGCATTAGGATTGCCAAGCTGCACAATCAAATTGCCGATAGTCGCAAAGACTTTCTACACAAATTGTCAACCAAAATAGTCAACGAAAACCAAGTGATTGTTTTGGAAGACTTGAATGTTTCTGGTATGGTCAAGAACCGGAAGCTTTCAAGAGCAATTAGCCAGCAAGGATGGTACGAATTCCGAATGCTTTGCGAGGCTAAGTCGGAAAAGTTTAGCAGGGAATTCAAGGTAATTAGTCGATGGGAACCGACTAGCCAAGTCTGTTCGGACTATGGGTTTAAGTGGGGGAAAATCGATTTGTCTATTCGTTCAGTGCTTTGTTTGAATTGCGGTACTGAGCAAGATAGAGACCAAAATGCTGCTAGAAACATAGAGAAAGTCGGGATGGGGAATCGCCACGACTCTAAACGGGCGCAGAGGGATTGTCAGACTATTTCGGTAGCAGAACCCGGTGAAGCGTCAAGAACCACCGCTCATAAGAGGACGGTGAGTATTTCAAAGAATCAGCTCTTCTAATCCTTGGTAAACCTAGATATTCCGGCTACAGCTTTAAAGCCTAAAATTTTCTATGTCAAATTTGTACATATTCTTGAAAACTATAATTAGGCGGTCAGTTAAACTATTTCTATGCACCCAGCTAGTCCTCCCCCTGACCGCAACGGGCTTGATGCCCTGTTCAGAAACCGCGCCTTCCTCGCCTTGTGGACTGGCCAGTTATTGGCCCAAGTGGCAGATAAGATTTTTTATGTATTGCTGATTATCCTGCTGAAAACTGGTGATTATACAGTAGGGCAGAATTTTCAAAATTCCATGTTATCAGCGGTGATGATTGCCTACACGGTGCCTGCGATCGTTTTTGGTTCAGTAGCAGGTATTGCCGTAGACCGCTTTTCCAAGAAGCAAATGCTGATTGGCTGCAACGTGATTCGAGCTTTATTGATTGTCGCGATGGCATTTTTGCCCAAAGCCTTTGTTGTCTTGCTGGTGATTACATTTTTGGTTTCTACTGTAACGCAATTTTTTGCTCCCGCAGAAGCAGCCGCCATTCCACTAGCAGTGGGGCGAGAGGGACTGATGTCCGCCAATGCCCTATTTGCGTCGTCTACGATGGGTGGGATTATTGTCGGTATGACGATCGGGGAACCGCTGTTTAGTTGGATCAAACACAGCTATGGAGGAGGTTCTAGAGAGTTTTTGCTGGCCGGGCTGTATGTGATCTCGGCTATTTTGATTTATGCTATGCGGATCAAGGAAAGTCATGTCGGTAGTAGTGCAAAGAACATTCATCCTTGGCAAGATTTCAAGGAAGGTTTGCGCTATTTGAAGCGAAATCGCCTTGTCAGCAATGCGATGGTACAGTTGACGATTTTGTATTCGGTGTTTGCCGCGCTTCAGGTGCTGGCGATCGCACTTTCGGGCAAAATAGGTCTCAAGGAAACTCAATTTGGCTTTTTGCTGGCTGCTGCGGGAATCGGTATGGTTTTGGGTGCAGCCTTTTTGGGACATTGGGGCGATCGAATGCACCACAAACCTTTACCATTAATTGGTTTCGTAATGATGGGTTTTGTGTTAGCAATGTTTGCTTTCACCAGACAGTTATGGTTGGGATTTAGTTTAAGCGCTTTGTTCGGTTTCGGCGCTTCCCTGATTAACGGCCCGATGCAAGCCTTGATTCAAGAGCAAACTCCAGAATCAATGCGAGGAAAAGTCTTTGGGTTTGAAAACAATGCGATTAATATTGCTCTCAGTCTACCTTTGGCGATTACTGGCCCGCTGACGGATGCTGTCAGTAAAGCCGTGGGTTCAGATGACCTCGGTTTGCGGATCGTGTTGCTGAGTTTGGGGTTTTTAGTCCCAGTTATGGGGCTTGCAGCTTGGCGACATACTCGTCATGTTTTGCAAGATGTTGTTTAAGGGCATTGGGCATTGGGCATGGGGCATTGGGCATTGGGCATGGGGCATGGGGCATTGGGCATTGGGCATTGGGCATTGGGCATTGGGCATACAGAACAGGCAAGATGCCTGTTCCACATTTAGAGGAAAAAGCAGTAAAATAAAAGGTTTAACTTTAAATCTTAGTTAACTTAAGGACGGAAATTTGTGCAACTAAAAACTAAAGTAGCGGTAAAGCGTGCAACTGGTGCATTTGCTCTGATTGATAGCTTGAGACGACACGGTGTCAAGCATATTTTTGGTTATCCCGGCGGTGCAATTCTGCCACTTTATGACGAACTCTACCGCGCTGAAGCCGAGGGCGGCCTCAAACACATTCTGGTGCGCCACGAACAGGGTGCGGCTCACGCTGCTGACGGATATGCCCGCGCTACAGGACAAGTTGGAGTTTGTTTTGCGACTTCTGGCCCAGGCGCAACTAACTTGGTGACGGGGATTGCGACTGCTCACATGGATTCGATCCCAATGGTAATTATTACCGGTCAGGTGCCTCGTCCGGCGATCGGCACTGATGCGTTTCAGGAAACAGACATCTACGGAATTACCCTGCCAATTGTCAAGCATTCCTATGTAGTGCGCGATCCGAGAGATATGGCGAAAATTGTCGCTGAAGCCTTCCACATCGCTAGTACGGGTCGTCCTGGGCCTGTTTTGGTTGATGTACCCAAGGATGTAGGTTTGGAAGAATTTGACTATCAACCAGTGGAACCTGGAGAAGTCCGAATTCCGGGCTATCGGCCGACGGTGAAGGGAAATCCCCGGCAAATTAATCAAGCGATTCATTTGCTGAAGGAATCCCAATGTCCTTTGCTGTATGTGGGTGGTGGTGCGATCGCGGCTGCGGCCCATGATGAAATCAAAGAACTAGCGGAAATGTTCCAAATCCCCGTCACCACAACCCTGATGGGGAAAGGTTCCTTTGATGAGAACCATCCTTTGTCAGTAAAAATGCTGGGGATGCACGGCACTGCTTATGCTAACTTTGCTGTCACTGAATGCGACTTGTTGATTGCTGTGGGAGCGAGATTTGACGATCGCGTGACTGGAAAACTAGACGAGTTTGCCGCCCGCGCCAAGGTGATTCACATTGATATCGACCCCGCTGAAGTAGGTAAAAATCGTGGCCCAGAAGTGCCGATTGTCGGAGATGTCCGCCAAGTTTTGATTGATATGCTGCGCCGCTGTCGGGAAACAGGAGTTTCGCGAAATCCAGGACAAACGGCGGCATGGTTAGAAAAAATCGATGGTTGGAAACGCGACTATCCGTTAGTTGTACCTCATTACCCGGAAATTTTGTCTCCGCAAGAGGTGATTTCGGAGTTGGGCATTCAAGCGCCGGATGCTTACTACACCACGGATGTTGGTCAACACCAAATGTGGTCGGCTCAATTTTTGAACAATGGGCCTCGGCGCTGGATTTCTAGTGCTGGCTTGGGAACAATGGGTTACGGGCTACCGGCGGCTATGGGTGCGAAAATGGCTCTACCCCAAGAGCAAGTGATTTGCATTGCTGGCGATGCTAGTGTGCAAATGAATATTCAAGAGCTGGGAACTTTAGCACAATACGGTATAAATGTCAAGCTAGTAATTGTAAATAATGGCTGGCAGGGCATGGTGCGACAATGGCAACAGGCTTTCTATGGGGAGCGTTATTCGTCGTCGAACATGACTTTAGGGATGCCGGATTTTGTGATGTTGGCTCAAGCTTATGGCGTTAAGGGGATGCTCGTTTCGGAACCGGGGGAACTGAAAGGGGCGATCGCCGAAATGCTGGCCTACGATGGCCCGGTAGTGATGGATGCAAAGGTGACGAGGGACGAAAACTGTTATCCGATGGTTATTCCTGGCAAGAGTAATGCTCAAATGGTCGGTTTGCCCGATCGCACTAAACTGACAGTTGACAGTTGACGGTTGACGGTTGATTATATTCTCAATTCCCAATTCCCAATTCCCGATTCCCGATTCCCGATTCCCAATTTCCAATTCCCAATTCCCGATTCCCAATTTCCAATTCCCAATTCCCAATTCCCGATTCCCATTCCTTCTGACTTATGACTTCTGAACTGCTGCAAAATGTAAGAGTCCTAGATCCAGTTTCAGGAGGCGATCGCATCGCCGATGTTCTGATTGCTGAAGGCGAGATCAAAGCAGTTGAGTCAAACATTGCTGAATTTCCCGCTGACACAGAAGTGCGAGATTGTGGCGGACTAATTTTGGGGCCGGGATTGACTGATATGTACAGTCACAGCGGGGAACCAGGTTTTGAGGATCGGGAAACCCTGCAATCTTTGATGCAGGCTGCGGCTGCTGGGGGTTTTACACGGGTGGCGATTTTGCCAGACACCTCGCCGCCTCTTGACAATTTAGCCAGTTTAGCTTTTTTTCAACAACACACCCGCAATTTCTCTCCCTCTCTTCCCCGCTTGTATTTCTGGGGCGCTCTGACAGCGGGTGTTCAAGGGCAGCAGATGGCTGAGTTAGCCGAGTTGGCCTCCAGCCCGATTGTGGGGTTTGCCGATGGTTCACCGCTGGCTAATCCGGCTCTGGTAATGCGTTTGTTGGAATATATCCAGCCTTTGGGTAAGTCGATCGCTTTGTGGCCGTGCGATCGCGCTTTGGCAGGAAATGGAGTCGCCAGGGAGGGTGCAGTTTCCCTTCGGTTGGGTTTGCCGGGAATTCCGGCGGCTGCGGAGACTTCGGCTTTGGCTGTTTTGCTAGAATTAGTCGCCACTGTGGGAACTCCGGTACACATCATGCGGGTGTCTTGTGCTCGCAGTGTGGAACTAATTCGAGATGCTAAGGCGCGGGGTTTGCCTGTCACTGCGAGTGTGACTTGGATACACTTGCTGTTAAATGTTGGGGCAATTTCTGGCGACACAACTGTGTCGTTTCCCTACGATCCGAATTTGCGTTTGGATCCACCTTTGGGCAATGAGGCTGATCAATTGGCGCTGATTCAAGGGCTGAAAGATGGGGTGATTGATGCGATCGCGATCGACCACAGCCCCCATACCTATGAGGATAAAACCGTTGCTTTTGCTGATGCTCCACCAGGTGCGATCGGCTTAGAATTAGCCTTACCTTTATTGTGGCAACGACTGGTAGAAACTGGCGATTTTTCGGCTCTAGAACTGTGGCGAGTTTTGAGTGCCTCCCCCGCCATTTGTCTCGGACAAGCCCCCGCCAAGGTTGTGTCAGGAGTCTCTACTGAGCTGATTTTATTCGACCCGAAAATGAGTTGGACTGTTGATGGGAAAAGTCTGAAGTCGCGATCGGCAAACACACCTTGGTTTGGCAAGAAATTAGCAGGAAAAGTTCTAAAAACTTGGACTTGTTAACCAAATCCGATAGCATCCGAATTAATATATTACCAACACCCAGCACACCGCAATATCGTATTCCTAATTCCTACCTAAAATAACATTGTAGGGAAACGGCACTGCCGTATCCTGACTCAAGCTGCCGTATCCTGACTCAAACAAATTCCGATCAACCTAGGGGTAATCTTACCTGCATTTCCTGACACCGATCCACATAATTTTGTGCAACCTGATCCAGCGGATTTTGTTGTAGACACTCAGAAAATAGTTGTGCAGCTTCTTTCTGTTTACCAACACTATAGTTATATAAACCCTCTAAAAACTTAGGTAAAGTCATTAACTTCCCTTCCTTCACTTCAGGTTTATCAGCCTCAAATACTTCATGAATAGTCACCAAATCAGCTTTTCCTTTCACTCGAACCCGACCAATATTTCGGATAGCAAAACTGGGGCCACCTATTAACTTTAAAAAAGTATTTTGAGTAATTAACATTGACACTCCGTAGCTTTTAGTCAGGCTTTCCACTCGCGCAGCTAAATTCACCGCATCCCCAATTACCGTACTATCCATCCTATTAGTTGCCCCAACAGTTCCTAACATCAATGAACCCGTATTAATACCAATCCCAATTTTAATCGGTACATAACCAGCATCAGTTCGATATTGGTTATAATCATCCAGACTATGCAACATAGAAATTCCGGCTTGGACTGCATCAACTGCACTGTGACCAAACAAAGCCATAATTGCATCCCCAATATATTTATCAATAAACCCATGATTTTGAATAATTCCGGGTTCCATTCGACTCAAATAAGCATTAATAAATTTAAAATTTTCCTGGGGTGCCATCCCCTCAGAAAGAGCAGTGAAATCCCTAATATCGGAAAACAATATTGACATTTCCTTTTCCACACTGTCGCCCAGTTCAACATCACTCAAGCTGTCACGACTTAGCAGCGAAACAAATTCGTTCGGTACAAACCGCTTAGCAGCTTCGGTTAATTTTGATTGCTGTTCCAGGGCGCATTCTAACTCCTGATTTATTTGCCGAAGTTCAGTATTTTGTGATGCCAGTTTTTTCTCCTGACTGTAGCTGTGAACGGCTTCTGTTACAGTCAATTTCAAATCTTCTGTTTGCCAAGGTTTACCGATATAACGATATAGCTTCGCATTTTTTATGGCATTTCCTACCGCCTCAATTGTTGCCTGACCTGTTAGCATTACTTTGAGAGTTTTAGGAGACAGTTGGTGAACTCGCCTCAACAATTCATCTCCTTTCATGTCTGGCATCACATAGTCGGAGATAATTAACGGAATTTCATACCCGTCTTTCATCAATTCAGCAACTAACTCTAGGGCATCTTCACCTCCTTCGGCAATTTCAATCCGATAAGTATTACCTAAAGCATCTTTTAATTCAGTTTTGAGACTTTTCAGAACTGTTTTTTCATCATCAACGCAAATAATGACTTGTTTAGTCATAACGATAAAGCCGTTTTAATGGTTTCAATTAACTCTTCTTCTGACCAAGGTTTGTGCAAACAGCGATGAAGGTTTGCTTCGTCAAATGCCCTCTGGACTGCATCTTCATCCGCTTGACCAGTTAGCATAATTTTAACGATATTCGGAAATTTTTGATGGACTCTAACTAAAAACTCATCTCCCTTCATTCCTGGCATCAACCAATCAGAAACAATCAAAATAATCATTGTTTCGTCATCATTAAATTCATCGATCAACTCTAAAGCATCAGCAGGACTCTCAGCCATTTCATAGGCATATTTATTGCCAAATGCTGATTTTAGTTGGGTTTTGAGACTTTTCAATACCACTTTTTCATCGTCAACGCACAGGATAATTGGCTTAGACATTTTTTTCCTGTTAGCTATGTATGGTGAATACTCGGTTTCTTTATGACATAAAGTAATAGAAAAATTGACTCCTTCTATTACTACTGCATCATCAGTTGGTTTTCAGGACAGTTTACGAAAGATTTACAGATAAGCAAACCGTAAAAGTGGTTTTCCCAGGAACAGATTCAACCTCAATTTTTCCATCATGTTTTTCAACGATTTTTTTGACGATATCAAGTCCCAAGCCACTGCCTTCTCCGGGGGGCTTAGTCGTGAAAAATGGCTCGAATATTTTGGGCATAATTTCCGCAGGAATTCCCTTGCCACTATCTGTTACCGCGACTTTGATGTAGTTGTCTTCCTGAATAATATCAATCATCAATCTACCTTTATTATCCATTGCTTGCAGGGCATTGTGAATTAGATTTGTCCACACCTGATTCAGTTGGTCTACATAGCAGAGTATCGGGTCTATTTTTTGGAAATTTCGCAATACTTCGACGCCTTGTTTGATGTTATTTTGATATAGGGTTAGTACAGTTTCTATTCCATCCACTATATCCGATTGAATCATCACTTCAGACGAGTCATAACGGGCATAATTTTTCAGGGCAAAGACGACTTTTGAAGCGCGATCCGTTGCGGTATTAATTGTTTGGGTTCCTCGCTGAATTTCTGAGAGTTTGTATGCCATTTCTAAGATGCGCTCATGATCGCCCTTTTGCAGCAAAACCAAAAACTCATCGGCTTCGTAAATCCCCATATCTACCAAGGTGTCAGCGATATCATCAGCGTCGTCAATGTCTTGGTCTTCCAGTTGGCTAATTAAAGACCGTTTTAACTTCCTTTCTTCTTTTGCGGTTAAACTCGTATCTTTTTGCAGAGATGTGTTGAGTAAAATGAAGAATTTTTCAGCTTCGGCGGGGGAAAGTGACTGAAACAGGGAAGGTAGGTTAGAAAGAGTTTGTCCCAAAAACTTAGTCATATTTCCAGCACTCGATCGAATCGCCCCCAAAGGAGTATTCAATTCGTGGGCTACTCCAGCTACTAATTGTCCTAACGCAGCCATTTTTTCTGATTGAATTAATTCGTTCTGAGTCGCTTGCAGATAGTCCAGAGTTTCGGAAAGTTCTTGAGTTCTTTCTGTGACTTGAGTTTCGAGATTTTGGTTGTATTCGGCTGCCAAATTCTCGGCTTCTTTGCGTTGGGTGATATCAGCGAAAGCTGCGATCGCATAACTGACATTTCCTTGATCATCATAGATAGGTGTTCCCCAAGCTTCGATGGGAATCACCCGATCGCCTTTATGGATTTCTAGGTCATCAACATTCACACTTGAGCCTTTAAAAGCACAAAGTATTGGGTCTTTATCTTGAGGATATATTTCGTTGCTACCAGCCAGATAAACTTGATATTTCTCTCGAATTTCATCAGGACTGATATTATCCACTATACCTTGACCAAGCAAGGATTTGGCGCGAGAATTAATGTAGTATGGTTTACCATTAGATTCAGCTACAAAAATCCCGACTGGAACAGCTTCTAAAATTTGATTGAGTCGGCTTTTACTCTCGGATAATTCCATGTTCAAAGCTTGCATTTCGGCAAACGAGACTTGCAGTTGTTCTGCCATACTTTTAAATGAGTTGGCAAGTTCTCCAACTTCATCATTACGGTTGATTTCTACAATTTTACCCCACTGACCTTTGGTAATATTCTTGGCGGTTTCATTTAAATATAAAATGGGTTTAGTCACCCATCTAGCCGTGAGTATACCGACAACAATCGCCCCTGTCAAAGCTGCAATACACAACCAAATTGTAGTTCTATTATTGGCATTAATTTGTTCCAAAAAGTCAGCTTCTGGAATAATTACCACAATCAGCCAATCCAAGCCTTTATTATCCCTTAAGGGAGTAACTTGCAGAAATTGTAGCTGGTCTTTAATCTTAAAGTTAAGCCGTTGAGTTTGTTGAATATTGTTGAGATTACCAAAGCTCTCTTGCAGGTATTTAGTTGTGAGACTAATTACAGGGTTTTTACTGTCGATCGCCTGAATTCTTTCGGTCTCTTCACCCTTGATTAAATATACTAGATCTGTAGTCGATGTGGTGATTAAAGCGCCCGATCGCTCGATAATAAATGTCTGTCCTGACTTACCAATTTTTAACTTACCAAGAAACTCATTGACTTGCGAAAAGAGTAAGTCGGTGCCAAATACTGCCTGCAACTCTCCCGATGCGTTGTATAATGGCTGGGCTGCTGTAATACCGAGTCCTTTGCTAGTAAAGTCTGCGTAAATTTTGCTCCAAGTTGCCGTTTTGGCTTCTGCTGCTGCGGTGTACCAGGGACGAACTCGCGGGTCAAATTTAGGTTTTACTTTAACTAAATTAGTCGGTTCACCTTGATTATTCGCAGCATAATAATTCATGTTGCCTTCTGTAAATTCGCTTCTTTCTTGCAATAAAAAAGTACCGTCATTAGTACGTCTCGCGGCAATAAAATCTCCCCCAGGTGTCGCAATATATGTAACGCTGACTGTGTCAAAGGTTTGCAGTTGCTTCCAAAAGTGACGCTGAATTCTGGGAGAGTCTTGCAAGTTGAGGTCGCCCAATTCAAAAGCATTAGCTTTAAATTGATTGAGTTGCTGAGGAAAAGTCATGTATGCTTGAACACGCTCAGAGATGCGATCGCTAATTTCTTGTCGCAACTGAGTCGCAACTTCATTAACGGCTTGCTGTCCGTTGCGAAATGACAGATAGCCTACGATTCCCACCGCCGCGAAGATTTGCAAGACAAAGGGAACTATGAGGACTGTTCGCAGATTCAGGGGGCGAGCAGTTTTTACGGCTAATTTGCTTGCAGAGTTGGTTTGATCGACAACTTTGACGCTTGATGGTGTAATCATGCTGGGAAATACTGGTTTGCGAGGAAATATTAGATCATTTCGATTAGCTGCACCCGAACAAGTTCAAAACTAATTATACCAGCAATATGTCTTAAATTCCCTAAGAAATGAGGAGACGGCTTGACCTTAGTCCCTACAATGTTATTTTGGGTAGGGACTAAGGCCAAGCCGTCTCCTCATTTTGGCTACTCTAAGTAGTTTAAATTATTTGATGCAATTTTATGCGATCGCACCCAAATTCACCCGACGAATTGCCACCACCGCAGGTTTAGGCGGATCATTAGGTTTATTCCCAGGCCAATTAGAACCAATAGGCACTTTGCGAGTTTGCATAAACTCCTGACCATCAGTAGTTTTCATCGCCAACTGACGGCTCTCAAATGCCATATCTTGGCGCGTTCCATTCACTTCCCCCGGATGCTGAATTGCCAAAAACAAAGTTGTTTCATCTTCAGTAAAAAACGGCCCGGTAGTTTCGCAATCCATCGGCCCAATTCCAAATAAGAAAGCCTCTCCCGCCTTGGGGCCAGAAGCAGGCAAAAACCAAATGGCATTGTTCCCATATAAACCGCGCAAATTAGATTGACTAATCGGCTTGCCATCCTTAGCAACTCGACCAGCAGGAATAGCAGTATTAAGTTTGTCAGAAGACATATCACTAACCATCCAAATATTCCCACTCTTGTCAATCATCAAATTATCTGGATTAGCAAAACCCAACCCGCCATCAGCAGGTTCGCCACCTGTAGCAAACATTTTCCACTGGAAAGTCATTGCAGATGGTTCATTACCATCTTCCATCAAACGCATAATCCAGCCGTATTCGTAGGCTTTACCATCTTTACCTTGGAAAATTCGCAAATCCGGGCCACCATCACTATCGCTTCCAGAACCCGAAGTAAAAGTAATGTAAAGAGAACCATCAGGAGCAATTTCGGTATCTTCTGGACGAGCAGTACAAGTAGCGCCCACTGCATTTGCCGCATAATGAGCGTCAATTAAAATTGCACCTTGTTTTTGATTAGCAGTGCCTTCATAAAGGTCTCCTAAAGTCTTAAATTTCTGTTTAAAAGAAGCGACATCTGCATCTTTGTCAAGTTTAAAAATACCGCCTTCAGGACGCTTCGGCAAATTAATGATTCCGCCTGCGTGAACACTGGGTAAATCTGGATTAACAGCAGTGTCAGTCTTGAGTGGAATCCAGCTACCCGTACCGTCAGGATTAAACTTAGCAGCATAAAGCATTCCGTCTGTCAAGAGTTGGGAATTGGCTTTATTTTTAGGGTCTTTAACTGTATTTTTGCTGACGAATTTGTAGAGATGTCCGCTGCGCCGATCGCACCCAGAGTAAAATGCTAAAGGTTTGCCAGCCACAACACGAATTCCGACTGCTTCGTGGCGGTATCTGCCCAGCCAAGTGTGCTTAGTTCCATAATCATTGGGATTAGCCGGGTCTAGTTCGACCATCCAGCCGTATTTGTTCCCCGCTAGACCAAATACATTACCCAAACCGCCAATTTCTTCGGCATCAATGTAGAATTTTTTCTGACTTGGGTTAAAAGATGTACCGTCTGCAAATACAGGTTCTGGTACAAAATTTTGAGTGTTTTCTTCAGCACTAAAAACTGTTCCCCAAGGTGTTGTCCCGCCGGCACAGTTACTAAAAGTGCCGATGATTTTGTCACCCAATTTGTCGTTATAGCCCTGACCTTTTTTGTTAAATATGGCTACAGCCGGGCCCGTCGATTTCAAGTAGCGCCCGTCTGTTAAACCGGAAATACCGGTAATTCGGCGATCGGCTTTAGAATTAGTCCGTTCCCATTTGCCGTCAGGATTGCGGCGAATGGATATGACTCCCATTCCTAAATCAATTAAGGCTTCTTTGAGTACCTCACTAATCATCTTTTTTGTGGGATCTTTGTCAGGTAATGCGAAAGCATTAATCCCATCTTTTCCAGCGGGTTTAATGGCAGTTGCTAGCTGAGCAAAAGGGAGGGATTTACCAATTACTTTTTGATAGGTTTGAATCCAAGGTTTAGCACTAATATATTCAAAGTTGACAGTCAAAAATCCTTCATTTTTACTGGTTTCAACAAAAGAGAGATAGTCATTGTTGTAGCCGAAGCGAGAATCGCCTACTTTGTCTCCCCAAGCAGCTATGATGTCGTAGGTAAAATCTTCGGGAAGTATGAGGTCATCTACGACTTCGTAGGCGCTGTAAGCTTGGACTTGCTGCTGTGGGGATGCGGTGCTAATTTGGATTAATTGTCCAGTTTGGGCTACTGCGTTGCTACCTGATAGAGGCATTGGCCCTTTAATGGGTTTAAAGTTTATGCCTTCAATATTGGCAGATGTATTGGTAGCACTAACAGCATCTCCGAAGGGCATGAAAGCTTTTTGTTGACAAGAATTGAGTGCAACAGTACCAGCACTTGCACCTAAGAAAAGTAGGAATTCGCGACGTTTGATAGTCATAGGTAAAGGATAGTTTAATGAGGGATTATCGGCAGATTAGATGGAACTGGATTTGATGCCAGTCGTAGATTCTCTCATCTTTTATAACATCAACTGATCTCGTTTTGGGTTGCATCGGAATTAAGAAATTAGGACACGGCAGTGCCGTTTCCCTACAATATTATTTTGGGTAGGGAAACGGCACT
>JAYSVM010000057.1:0-55875 GCA_043718495.1 Oscillatoriales bacterium
TAATGCCGATGTTAATGGGTCTTATAATATTTTGAGAAAAGCAATCCCAAATGCTTTTAGTAATGGGATAGAGAGCTGCGTAGTTCAGCCGAGGCGGGTCAATCCGCTCGAAGTGAAAGCGAAAGGGGAGGGACTCAATGCCTCCCATGTCGTGTAATAAACGACTATACTTTTACCAGCTATGAAGCTTTCCTAACTGTCACACTCTTGTGACATAGTCCTGCAAATCCACCCACAATCAAAATAACATTTCCCAAGGGCGATCGCAATGTATTACAGTTTCGCAGGTTTCGGTGCCACCACAGGCATATTTTTACTATTAGTTTTTGCAATTCTGCAATGGCTGCACATCCCCGCCGGCAACTTCATCGATTGGGTAATTGCCATTGCTACTTTTGAATGGCTATTGTTGATAGTTACAGTTCCCTGGAATATCCATTTTGAAGCTAAAGAAGTTTTAGCTCAAGCGGCAGAATCAACCGAAAAAGGGATTGCTGTAGATCAGAAACAAGTCAAATATGTTACTGTATTAGCTAGTCGATCTGTGTGGGTTGCTGTAGGACTTCACTTGGTTAGTGCGATCGTACTTTACGCCCTAGCCGCCACCGGAATTAGTGCTGTTGGTTATCTCAGTTCCGGTGCAGCACTGATGTTAACTATACTGCGTCCAGCCATTAAAGCTTATCAATATTTAGCAGCGCGGCTGACCATGATTCGCAGTCAATTTTTCCATCCCCGTGAAGATATTATCGAACTCCGCAACCGATTCGCTAACTTAGAATCTACCATTAAAAATTTAGAAGCTACATTGAACTATAACGATCCAAATTCTTGGGTGGCTGCACAAGAGAGACAGCAAGAAGCTATTAGAACAGACTTAACACGACTAGCAGCATCCCTCGAAAATTTGAGTGCGACAAATCAGGCGGCACACACTAAACTAGCAAGAGATGCAGAAAGTGCGATCGCCCAACTCACTGATGATAGCCAATTCCTCAATCATGTCCGCGAAATCATCCGATTCTTCAAAGAAGCATGAAGTCAGTTGACGGTTGACGGTTGACGGTTGACGGTTGACGGTTGACTGTTCCCAATTCCCAATTCCCAATTCCCAATTCCCAATTCCCAATTCCCAATTCCCAATTCCCAATTCCCAACTTCCAATTTCCAATTTCCATTTCCCTACCTTTAGATAGATGTCAAATACTCAAAATCAGTAAAATCTTTGGTAAAAATTGCATTTCCCTTCTTCGTTATTCCTTCTGTCATAACATCAATAATTAGGAAACTATAACCAAAGATAGTTGGGGAATGAGTTTGCTTAAGTCTAATATTTAAGCATAAGTCAAAGAGCTTAAAAACTACCGAGGAATAAATCATGAGTATTAGCAAAGCAACACCAGCAGACGTAGAAATCGAAGCTAATATGGAAGCCCCCCACTACGATCGGGGCATCACTCCTGCCGAAACAGCAGCGCGACAAGAACGTGAAGGCTCTAACTTCATGCACGCAGCCACAGAAGAGAATCAGAAAAGTGCAACAACTAACGACCAAACGGATGACGAAAGTATTCGCACTACCGACGGCTATACAGTAGACAAAGAAGGGCTTGTTAACAATTATGCGATCGAACCCGAAATGTACATCAACGAACCGGGTGATTTGAGAGAAAAAGAAGAAGCTGAAGCCCAAGAACGGGTTCGTATCTTGGCAGAAATTAAAGATAAAAGAGGTGAGGAAGGCAAACTGACAGCGGAAGCAGATACCCGTGGCAAAGGGCCGGGGATTATCTAATATCAAATCCGGTGGCATCGGAATTAATATTAGATAAATTCCGGTTGCACCATCAGGATATAGAGGAGACGGCAGTGCCGTGTCCCTACAATTAATTGGGGTAGGGAAACGGAATTGCCGTGTCTTCTTTCAAGTCGCAGATTGCATTAATTCGCAAAGCCTCCTAACCAAGGCTTTAATTCTGATGCCATATTGCAAATCCGCTGTCCAACGTCCACTGAGCCGATCGACTTCTTGAGCAATTCCCCGCGTCACAAAGCAAAATCTGGGGTCTACAAGTTCCTGAACCAAAGGTTCGATACTAGCGTAAGCTTTTAAATGTTGAATGTGAGCTCTAACGCCAATACGGGTGCTAGCGAAAGATGCACTTTCGGTATCTCCACTTACAGCAGCCAAACCTCCAAAATTGTTTTGAGTCGGTCTAATCTCGTCGCCAAAGCGCAAAAAATTACTTTCTAAACACATTTGACAAAAAGCAATATCGTAGTTAACTCCCTCAACAGTTGCTTCTTCCCGATAGAGTTTTGCTATGTCAGAAAAAACCGTTAAAGCGTTCGGATTATTGGATCTGAGAAACATCATTAACTGCACTTCGGTGGTGATTCCAGAACCCATAATTTTGCCAATTTGAGCGGGAAGCTTGACATTCGATCGCAAAATCACTGTCCGGTTAGCACTATCCCAACTAACTGATACTTGAAAATCCCGTAGTTCGATCGCCTGAACGTATACAATATTCTTATAACTAATACGGCGGAGTTGGGAAATTTTGGATAAATCAATGCCCAATCGATCCACTAGGTCGATCGGAATATAAGCATTGCCATTAATTAAAACCCCCTGTTCTTCATAAACTCCACCGTTTAGGCTGATCTTAATTGGTCGATAACTAATTGGGGTAGGAGTGGGAGGTTCCGCGCGAGGGCGAATCCAACTAGCCAATCCGTCGGCAATCCCCATTGCCATTTCTCCCCGCCGATTTTGAATTAAAATGCGATCGTCCGGGTTGCTGAGAAAGCCGAGTTCGATTGACATTGAAGGAATAGAAACCCAGCGACAAAAAATCAAGCGTCCCAAACCCGTAGCAGTATCGGCTACTGCACCACGATTGGGTAACTGCGGGAATCTCCGCAGCAAGGACATAATTAGCATTTCCGCATCAGATTTCCGCTGATTGTTGGCAGTAATATAATAAATACTGGCACCGCGAACCGATGGATTAGAAGCACCACTAGCTTGAATTTCCAAAGCCACATCGCCAATCCGAGCCCGTGTGTTAATCCAATCAATGCTCTGTACTGGACTGAGTTCATCCGGGACAGCAAGCACTTCGACAGCGCGTGATCGCAATTGGCCCACCACCAAGTCGCGAATTTGAATCATTTCCTTCGCTTCGGTAGTAGCATCGGCCACTGTTCCGAGGTCTCTCATGCCGTTTTGAAAGCCACTGTGAGTGGCTGATAGAAAAATTCTCGCCATATTTATTGTCTTTCAACCCTTCACATTTTCCATCAACCAATTAAACTTAGCCTGAGCTAGGGCTAAATTCTCCATCACACTCGGATTAATATCCTCCTGGTCTAATTCAGAGTTTTCTAACTCTAGATTACGACCATATTCTATATGTCTGATCGTACCCCGCATTCTATCAGCCAGACATAGAGAAATTCCACAATAAAATCGGGCAGCAAAGCCCATATCATTTTGAAGTTTAAGGATTAACTGTCGCCGTGGAATTGCCAACAACTCAGTTTTTTCAATCGCCTTAACCGTTGCCAAAGGAGGCCTGGCATCAATAAAAGAAACTTCTCCCACAAGTTCTCCGCTACCTATTTTTGCCAGTTCTTTATTAATCTCAGCCTGTAGTAAAACGCTCAAAGTCCCCTTCAATACAATGTATAAGGCATCGATTTGTCTGCCTTCATGGATCAGTATTCTGTCGGGTTCGATAATTTCTTTTTTGCCTTTTTGGACGATCCAGTTAATGTCGTCGTTATTTAACTGACTCAAAATGAAAAGTGCTTTTTTTCTATTGCCGTCAGTCATAGGTTTTGCTCCCGATCGCTTTTTTTATAAAAATTAGATACTTAATTCTTTAAGAATAGCATTTGTTAAACATATTTTTTATCCGATCGCCTGAATCAACAAATATTAACTTTTCGCTTCCAAAGTAATGGGCGATGGGGCGCGGCACACTATTCACCGCGCCCAGTGTCTGTGACTAAATCGATCGCAAATCGGGATAGCCAGCCAACATATCATCAGCAGTCAAAGTATCGCCATTAGCTTGAGGAGTCCACAGAACCTCAATAGCCAGCAACTGCTCGCTCGATACACCCCCAATCTGACGCAAAGCTTGGCGCAAATCTTCGGAATTTCTGACTGTGGGCAATTGCAGTTTGCCTTGAGTACCGACAATAATTGTTACCACAATATATTCACCGGGAGCTTGAGTCAAATCATCAGCAACCAGTGCCCCATTTACTGGCGCGCTTGACAGCGTTTGATTGCTCCCAGATTGCCGAATCTGGTTGTTAAAATTCGAGAGAGTTTCTTCACTAAATTTGCTCCGTTCTGCCAGAGAAAATTGGTTAAATTTAGCTTCTGCTGCTTCCAAGCGAGTTTGCTGAGATTCGCCTCCAGCATAAACCCAGTATTCTGGATGCCGCAGCAATGCCAAAGTAGATTCTTGCAGCACTTGAGCGCGGCCAGTTGCTGTATCAGTATTCACCGTTCGCGCTAAGGCATCAAGTTCCGATTGCAAACCACGGCCCTCTGCGAGCAAACCGACTTGTAAACGAGCTACAGAAACGTTTGTAGTTATGCTGTTGCCAAGTTCGTCAGTTCCGCCCCCGACTTTACGGAAGCTTTGGACTAGGAAATTTGCGATCGAAATAAAAATCAAAATCGAGAACAAACCACCGAACCCACCCCCAAATCCAAAAAAGGGCAGTAAGAACGGGAATCCAAAGCCACCACCAAAGCCCCCGCCTGGGTAGTACCCCCCTCCAGAGGGTGCGTAGGTGCGGCTCGGAGACGAGTAACTGCGTGCTGGAGCCCTAAAAGAGCCACCACCCATGCGTCCTCCGCTGCGGGCTGCCAACGCTCCATCAGCGTTACTGAAAGCTAGGGTGAGTACCAGCCCGATCGCAAATAGTGATTTCAAAAGTGGTTTGATTCTGGAGATTAGTTGTTTGTACATAAGACCGTTAGTATTTAACACACATCTACAATTTACAGTCTATTTTGGCTTCTAGGGAGCCCGGTTGCGGGTGTGAAATCGGTGAGATATCCGTACCCGTTGTATGTAGGGGCGGTGCTCCCGTGTCTGCTTTCACAGAACTTTACCTAATGGATAGGCGATCGACCAACAATAAGCTCTAGACTTTTAGGACAATGCCACCAGTTCCGATCGCCGGACTTGACCTAACATTAAAAAAACATTATGTTTCCCACTCACCGTCCCCGTCGCCTCCGCAACCATCCCCAACTCCGCCGGATGGTGCGCGAAAACATCTTGACAACCAGCGATTTAATTTACCCCTTGTTTGCCGTACCAGGGGAAAATTTTGCTAAAGAAGTCATATCGATGCCAGGAGTGTACAACCTATCGGTAGACAAAATAGTAGAAGAAGCCAAAGAAGTCTATGATCTCGGCATTCCTGCTATTATCTTATTCGGCATTCCCGCAGACAAAGATATAGATGCTACAGGTGCTTGGCACGATTGTGGCATAGTCCAAAAAGCCACAGCAGCAGTCAAACAAGCAGTACCAGATTTAATCGTCATGGTCGATACTTGTCTGTGCGAATATACCAGTCATGGTCACTGTGGCTATTTGCAAGTCGGAGATTTAAGCGGTCGCGTTTTGAACGACCCAACTCTAGAATTGCTCAAGAAAACTGCCGTTGCTCAAGCTAAAGCTGGTGCAGATATTATTGCGCCTTCTGGAATGATGGATGGTTTTGTCGGAGCAATTCGCGAAGGATTAGACGATGCTGGATTTGAAGATATTCCCATCATGTCCTACGCGGCAAAATATGCCTCAGCTTATTATGGCCCATTCCGGGATGCGGCTGATTCTACTCCACAATTTGGCGATCGGCGCACCTATCAAATGGATCCAGGAAATGGTCGTGAAGCCCTCAAAGAAATTGCTCTTGATATTGCCGAAGGTGCGGATATGCTCATGGTTAAACCAGCTTTAGCTTACATGGATATCATCTGGCGTGTCAAGGAAGCAACTAATTTGCCAGTTGCAGCCTACAACGTTTCTGGAGAATATGCGATGGTGAAAGCCGCCGCTTTGAATGGTTGGATAGATGAAGAAAGAGTAGTGATGGAAACCATGACCGGATTCAAGCGTGCTGGCGCCGATCTGATTTTAACTTATCATGCCAAAGATGCGGCTCGGTGGTTGCAAAAATGAGTTAGAGAGGAGACGGCAGTGCCGTGTCCCTACGCCGATCAATTGTAATTAGAGGAGACGGCAATGCCGTGTCCCTACGCCGATGAATTGTAATTAGAGGAGACGGCACTGCCGTGTCCCTACGCCGATGAATTGTAGGGACACGGCACTGCCGTGTCCTAACTGTCCTGAGCATTGCATCGATTAAAAAAAGTATTAATGATTACCGAAATTAGTCAGAGAATATGTATAAATGAGATCAGTTTTGTATGTTTAGAATTAAATACAATTCGCAGGCAGATTTTAGAATGACATCAACGACTAGAGATTCAAGTCACATTCAATTTTGCACAGGTCGCGATCGGGTAGACCTCGAACAACTTCAACATCTATTTAAAGTAGCCGCATTTTGGGCGAGGGAACGAAAGAGCGAAGACTGGAAAATTGCGATCGCCAATAGCGAACCAGTTGTCACTGTTTGGGATGCTGAAAGGGCTATAGGCTTTGCCAGAGCCACATCAGATGGTATCTATCGAGCTACTATTTGGGATGTCGCCATTCACCCAGACTACCAAGGTTCAGGACTCGGACGCAAATTAGTTCAAACAGTTTTAAGTCACCCTCGAATGAGCCGAGTAGAGCGAGTTTATCTGATGACAACTTACAAACAAAGTTTCTACGAACGCATCGGTTTTCAATACAACGGCAGCACGACAATGGTACTAGAAAATCAGCCATTAGAAGAGAGTCTCGAACTAGAAATTATCAATGGAGAATTGCTACTTGGGCATAGGGCATAGGGCATGGGGCATAGGGCATCGGGCATCGGGCATCGGGAATTGGACACTGAGCGTAGTCGAAGTGTATAATTTTAGAAGTCTCGAAGGTCTTTCTTCCCTCTTCCTTCTTCCCTCAAATAGTTGCCAAAGGAATAGAACATTGAGTCCGAGTAAAATTGGACTCTTCAGTCTCAGAAGGAACCGCCAGAACCTCTAACCGCCCATTCATCAAAGTTAACAGAGTCTGATCCATCAACAACCTCATTCCAGAAGACACTTTAACAGTATCAGCGCTCTTAGTATCGCTCTCCAAATCATGCTTCAGTAAATCCCAAGACTCACTCCAAGCACTGATTGAACGCTGATCATCCACCCAAATATTCACATAGCCAGATTCCGGCGAAGGGTGTACAGAAACCAAAATACTTCCCTCTTCCATTTCAGCAATAGCAGTATCTATTAAATTAACTAAAACTTGCCTCAATCTTGGAAAATCAGCCAATACATAAATTTCAGAATCGGGCGGAGATATTTCTAGGCGAATGTTACGGTTAGCCGCTTGTAAGAAAGTTAAATCATCGACTTCATCCAATATTTTGGCCAACTGAATCGGTTCAATATCCATTGTCTCACTGCCGTGTTCAGTTTTAGCAACAAACAGAATTTGATCGATCAATTTGACTAGCTTGAGTGCTGCGATGTGAGCTTGTTCAACAAACTCTCGTTCTTCCGCAGCATCGTCGCACAAATCCGACAAAATTAACTGCAATGTGCCAATCATACTGCTCAGGGGCGATCGCAATTCGTGAGAAGTCCGAGCCAAAAAACCAGCCTTAAATTGACTCATCTCCGATGCCATCTGATAAGCCAATTGAGTTTGTTTCAATTGCTCAGAAAGCCCATCAAACTTCTCTAAGTAAATCTCTTGAGGAGTTGAGGGCTGGTGGGGTGCAGGTTCTAGAGGTTGCGAACTCTTTTGCTGCGGGCGCAAGATCAAATTGCTTCCCAAACCCAGTCCCAGCCCCATGCCTACATATATCAATTCGCTCCAGCCCATCAACGCCATATCACTTTGCCTTGGAGTTTAGCTTTTAGGATTATTCTAACTGTACCGTGCCTTGTCGCAAGATTTTCCAACCACTGCCAGTCCATTTTGCCACAGTGGAAGGTAAACTCGAACCTGTGACTACTGTTGGTAATTCTGAAGGCTGTAGAGTCATGACTTGGGGAAACTGAGCTTGAATTTCAGCGATCGACTCCAGAGGCGCTTGGCCTGATAAATTGGCACTGGTGGTAGCCAAAGGGCCTGTCTGCTGTAGAATTTTGAGCGCTAGGGGAAAGTTAGGCACTCGTACTCCAATGGTAGTCGGGTCGATCGCATTCATCGCAGCCGGCACCTTGTCCGAAGCTGGGAGCACCAAAGTTAACGCCCCCGGCCAAAAAGATTGCGCCACTTGCTGCCACACTTGGAAATCTGCTGGACTTCCGTGCACATAAGGCCACAAATCCTCTGCGGAGGCTGCCATCAAAATCAGCGGTTTGTCTTGGCTGCGCTGTTTAGCTACAAAAATTAACTCCGCGCGATCGGGCTTGGTGGCCAAAGCGGGTACAGTATCAGTGGGAAAACTGACAATATAATCTCCTGAAATTGCTCCTTGAATCAAGGATGCGATCGAAACTTGAGTCATCTGGTTTTAGATTTTAGATTTTAGATTAAAGAATTGCTTCTGCATCTTCTTTAAAAGATTGTAGCGACGTTTCCCGATATTCTTGTGCAGAAATTCTCGGAAATCCGACCATTGCTCTTCACTGCTGAATGCACGCTTGGGTATAATAAAATTCGATTCTGGCACAGGATAGAGAGATGACACCGGATATATTACTAATAAATTTCTGGTTTCAGTCAAGTATTCAAAATTGTCCCATTTAAAAGTCCCTTGCCAACTAGGAGTATTAAGTACCAGCCCTTCTTCTCTCACCTCCACAGTCGTAGGTTCCCCCCAGTTCGTCGGATTGAGGATTTTCGGCCTCTCTCGATTTAGATCTACGCCTATGTCAGATTCCACATCTGTATATATTTCTTCTACTTGCACAAAAAGTTTACAAAAAATAGGCATGGACACCAAAATAATACCCACCACTAAAAAGCCTTTCTCTTGTGATACTATTCCCATCAAAAGAAAGAAGACTCCTATTAACAATACCCACTTATGAATGTTTCGGTTTTTTGATTCTAAGGATCTGTTATGAATGGTTTGATTTTCTGATTCTGATGAGCCGCTTAGAGCAGCCATAAAAGCTTCTTCGTAATCAGTAGAATTCAGTTGATATTCAAAATTCATTGTTTTTAATTTAAACCTGTGAAACAGGCGGAATCTTGCTGTATAGCAATTCTCTAAATACTTGACACTGATCTACGTTAAATGCCTGTTTTGGGAAAAGATGCGGCATACTGGAAGACTCGCAAGGATAGATGACAAACAAATTTTTTGTCTCTAGGAAGTGCGAATAAAATTGCCACTTGAGTTTGATATTAAACTTGGCATTTTCCAACTCCAGTCCAAATTCCGTTACTTGTAAACTAATAAGTTCGTGCCAAAAATTAGTTCTTCTCCACGTATAGAATTTAAAAGCTCCAAAAAATTTAGATCCCCAATAAACAAGTTGTAAAATTGTCCAGAATAACAACAAAGGCGGCGCTGAAATCCCCAATTTTATCTGCATGAATAGCATACCCCAAAAGAAACTTCTATCGAACGACATGATTTTGCGCCGTTCTAAAAACTTCACAATCGGGATGTAGCAGACTCCAAAACTGATAAGGAAATAACCCCAGAGGGGATTTGCGCCAGCGATAATATAAACAATTCCGCCCGCCACAATAACTACAGCCCGACTCCAAAACTGAAATTTCGAGAAAGTCTCTAATTTCGTGGCAATTCTACTAGCCTCTAAATATTCTTTGAAAGTCAACTGGTATTTCAGATTCACGGTTATACCTATTGGGTGCTGAGTGCTGACAACAATGGTTTTTAGATCAATTCCGGTTGCATCGGAATGATACGAGGAGACGGCAGTGCCGTTTCCCTACCCCAATTAATTGTAGGGAAACGGCACTGCCTTGGACTCTATATCAGTCCGAAACTTCTCCACTACTCGATTTAACTCCATCGCATGAGATGCTTTAAATAAAATGCGATCGCCCGTTTCAACAAATTCCATTAAATGCCTTGCTAGCACTTCATGGGAATTCGCAGCCGCAATATCTTCTATCTCCACAAAAGTTAAACCAGCAGCACCAGCAGCCATCGCGACCGCCTCTTCAAAATCAGCAAAAATAAACAAAGCATCAAGATTTAAGTTTCTGGCTGCTGTTCCCACTTGTCTGTGGAATGCGATCGACTTATCACCCAATTCCTTCATCGTTCCCAACACCGCAATCCGGCGTTTTCCCGGAGTATCAGCTAATAGTCTCAAAGCAGCTAACATCGACTCCAAGCCAGCGTTGTAAGTCTCATCCAAAATCACGATATCCTGTGGCAATTCGTACTTACGCGCTCTACCATCTGGTAACTGCACAGACAAACCTTGCTTGAAAACTTCCCAATCAATATCTAACACTTTTGCTACGGCTAAAGCTGCCAAATAATTTACAGCATTGTGTCGCCCAGGTAGTGGCAATGGCAATTCCATATCTTTAATACGCATGGAATTATTGTCTAGAAATTCGCCATGCAAATCTCCACCTTCTAAGCCGTAGGTTAAAGTTTTTCCCGGCCAAACTTTCGCCACCGCTGTCATCAATTTCTCACTATCTTGATTGAGAATAGCAATACTCTCAGTAGGCATTTCTGCTAATAACTCACATTTCGCGATCGCGATCGCCTCTTCTGACCCCAATCGCCCTATATGCGCCGTTCCCACATTCGTAATCACTGCTACAGTTGGACGGGCAATTTGCGTCAACACCGCAATTTCACCAAGTCCGCGCATTCCCATCTCAATTACCGCATAATTGTGTTCTGGTGAAAGCTCTAACAGAGTTTTGGGTACTCCAATTTCATTGTTATAGTTGAATTGAGTTTTCAGCACATTTCCTTGGGTTGACAAAACTGCTGCAATCAATTCTTTGGTAGTAGTTTTACCTACGGAACCAGTGATCGCAATTACTGGTATACTGAATTGGTCGCGCCACCAACGGGCGATCGCCTGATAAGCTATTAGAGTATTCTCAACTCGCAATAGTGGAATATTTGACACTTTTCCTTCCCAAGCGCGATCGACAACCGCCACAATTGCCCCTAAATCCCGTGCTTTTTCGACAAATTGATGCCCATCAAAATTTTCTCCCCGCAGTGCCAAAAATACCTCGCCCCCCTGGATAGTGCGCGTGTCTGTGGCAATACCAGTCCCGAAAGTTGTCAAAACACCCTCGGACGCAGCAGGCACCGGTACTGTTAAAATTTCCGCAAGTTGGGGAATAGTGACGCGACAAACCATATTACTAGCACTCACACTTCAAATAATTATTTTTAGCACTCTCCACAGCTCGTCCAGCCTTAAAAGTTAACTGTTTGGAGACTGCCGATCGCAACTTGCCCTAACAATCCTAATACGAAATCGCTCACCCATCAACAAATATCTCAGTGAGCACTTACATCTTTTACCAATTCTTCACATAAAATCATGATCTAGATCTTGCAACTGGGAAAATTTTTGTGTAATACTATTCTTGATCAATAGTTTAAATAAATAAAAAAGCTATAGAGTTAAACGGCTGGGTGCTTCCACCCCAAACCTTGGGAATCCAGAAGATCGGTGAATTCAATTCAGGCGCTGCATCAATCAATATCTCCAGCCAATCGCGCTGAAAAATCCTACCCAATCCTCCAAAGGTGAAAAGAGTGGAAAATACTTGGACAGACAATTACAATCGACCAACCTACGAAGCTGAACAACTACTTTATAACCACTGGCTAAAGCTGGTACAAGTAGAACAACCAGCCGAAATTATCAATCGTTTTCGCATTTTGTTCATCCATTGCGATAATTATCCCGATCGCACCATCGTCACAGCCCTGGAAAAAATAGCAGCCTCAAAAGAAGCAGAACCAGAGATCAAGTACATCCTCAACCGCTGTTGTCATATAGCGATCAACCGCTGGCAAACACAGCCCAACAAGCAAGCAGCCATCCCTGAATTGATTGCTGTATTTGAAGAAGTACCCAAAGTAATATTTGGATATAATCAATCTAGGGCGATCGGGCATATCACCAAATTAGTCCATCAATTTACCGACAGCGAACAATATCTCACCCTCAAACGCCTATCCAAAGTCATCACCCACAATTCAGAAGATAGCACCAGCAAAACGCCGACCAACCAATCCCTCGGAACCTTAATTCCCCGCTACCCATACCTTTACAGCCACTGCCTCCTCAGCGATGATAGCAACTACGAACAGCAGACAATCATTAAAACAATCCAAGCCCAAAAGCAGCAACAATTTGAAATCAACCTCTCCCAATATGTAGCTCACCAAGTTAGAAAAGTCCAAATAGCTCGCCGGGGAACCTCCATTTCTTTTGGCAGAACTATACAAAATATCAAAAATCCCACACTCTTGAACGACACCGAACTATTTTTCGCCCTCAAGCAATTTGTCGGCAAAGTAGAACGAGGCAATACTTACAGACAGATAGCAGGCAATTTTCTGGCAAACACTAACCAAACAACTCAATCCTACGGCTCTTTTAAAGATGACTTATACGAATATCTAATTTCTTCTATCACTGACCAACGCTACGGCAAAGGTCAATTTAAGGACAAATTGTATAAGCAATTACAAAGCACCTTTCCCCAGAGCGATTCTCAGCAGTTCAACGAATGTTTAATGATGAGAACTTGCAGCCAGTTATTGAATTTTTTAGTAGTAGAGAGTCAAAAACGACCCAACCACTTTGTCTTCCTTAACCTAGTATCAAACCTCGGCCCCACCGAGACTACAGGTTTACTCCTGAAAATTATACTAATTTGCGACAAAGTTAAACCCTACCTAGAAAAGCGGTTGGCAATTTTGTTCGGGCACTACGAATATTCTGCCCCAGCCGGCGTGATGTGGTTAGTCAAAGCCCTAGAAAACCTGAATCTAGCCTTGAGTACCAACTTTGGCAAAGTTGACGTATCGTTCCTGCGCTAAATAGCCTTGGCACAACTAACTTTTGAAACTAACTCAGAAGAGACTATTCTGTGTTAAAATGCCAAGTGTGAATTAGATTCGGTTGTAGGCTTTGTTCATTGCTACAGAATTGTCCAAAAACTTGCCCTTCTGTATCGGCAGGGAACTCTCCGAAACTGTAATCTTTGCACCGTTTAAATTTTGGAGTTATTTCCCATGTCGATATACGTCGGTAACTTATCCTACCAAGTTACCCCAGAAGACATCACTTCCGTCTTCGCTGAATACGGAACCGTCAAGCGAGTACATCTACCTACCGACAGAGAAACAAGTCGCCCCCGCGGCTTCGGTTTTGTAGAAATGTCCACAGATGCAGAAGAAGATGCAGCCATTGCTGCTCTCGATGGAGCTGAGTGGATGGGTCGCGACCTTAAAGTTAACAAGGCCAAGCCCCGCGAAGATGAAGATAATCGCGGAGGTGGCAACCGTGGAGGTGGCAACCGTGGAGGCGGCAACCGTGGAGGCGGAGGAGGACGTTATTAATTTGCCAATTAATTTCCTAAAATTTCCAAGTCTACTGCCGTAAAATATACTTAAAAGCCAAGGTTACAACCCTTGGCTTTTAGGTATCATTCAGGTGTAACCGGAATTGATATTATTCTGTTTTTTGAGCTGGGCTTACTGATTTTATTCGTCGGATTCGATGCTACTCATCAATCCGTGATTGTTCAGCGTTTCGCAGTAAAACTCAGCGTGTTCTAGAGCACAAACAATCACCAGCCCCAGCCCATTAGTGTGAGCTTCCATCATAATATTCACAGCCTGTGGCTGAGTCAGGCTCGGCACAGTCTGGATCAGAGTCTGCACCACGTATTCCATAGGGTTGAAATCATCATTGTGGAGCAGAACACGGTAACGCGGTGCAAGTTTACGGACTGTTGTAGGTTTGATAAGAATTTCGACAGACACGACTTTTTATCCTCCTGTTAGGTAAAATGTTAAAATTTGTGAATAATCTGGGGTCGGATTCCTCCGCTGTGCAATGATATCCGACTTCTAGTTATTTTAAGTCAATTAATATCCTGTTAGGTATTGAAATCCCAACAAAGCAGCCAAAAAGTCGATCGCCACCTTTGACTCGAACCCAACACCGGGCGCAGCTCTGGTTTTTGCCAACTTCTGTGTCCAAAGCCAGCCGGCCCTTAACTTGCCAGCGTCGTAGAATTAGAATACAACAGATCAAAATAACAAGCTACTACCTATTGAGTCTCCAGAACTGAGTGAACGCTATATGAAACGCAAACCTAAACCCTACAACGACAGATTCAGCGCCGATGCACCGCGAGGAGATGAAGACTCCGACTACTCCGGCCCCTTTGGTGGACAGTCGCGGCGTCAACCTCAGTCTGGCAAGCCCTCCTTTGTCAACTACACCTCCCTGGGGATTTTAGCAGCCGTTTTTATTCTCGGAATTGGAATTGGCATTGCCTTTAGTTCCACTGCTACCATTAGCCCAGATAACGTAGCATCCCGTGAATTTATCGATCGCAGTGCCCCGAATCCCGAACTTTGTGTGCAGTTTGGAGCGAGCGCGATGGTAACAGATATGCGCGCCTACGTCACCCTCAACCCTTTCAACGTCTACATTTCACAGCCGAGTATGCGCCCCGGCTGCGTGTTGCGAAGTAACAACTGGGCGATTTTAGAGCAAAAAAAACTGATCAGCCAAGACCAAGTTCGGGAGTGCAAAAATCGGATGAATACATTTGGCTTCACTGGTACTCTGGAAAGTCAACCAGATATCAATTGTATCTATCAAAACGATAGCGCCAAAAATTTGTTTATCAATCAGCCTGGTTCGGTGGCCCCAAGTACGGATAATCAGAATTTCTAATTTATTTTGGGGCGGGTTCCCAGCCCAGTCCACAATCAAATTCATTCTTTGTGGAACAGGCATCTTGCCTGTTCTTGAATTTGTGCAATATATAATATCAATTTCGGTTGCACCGTCGGGTGATAGTTCGGACACGGCAGTGCCGTTTCCCTACCCAAAATAATATTGTAGGGACTAAGGCACTCGCGGTCTCCTAATTTCGGCTAATAATATCGTATAACTAACACAGATGGCGGTAGGAATCAAAAGGCAAACCAGTCCGCCGCTTCACATCAATAATTGATTTATATTCACCTTTGATCTGCCTTTCTCTAACTATTTTCTCCGCAACAACTCTGTCTAAACCACTTTCTATCAACTCCTGTGGTGACAGGATATTTAAACGTTTCCAAGTAAAACACGCTTCTTTTTGATAATTATAGCTAAAGCAAATCATCGGGGCGATGCGTCTGACGTGACTTTCTGGAACTCCGGCTATTTCTGATAACTCTTCGGCGTGGGTAAAAATATATCCTTCGTTTTGCAAAGATTCAATATCATTGGCATAGACGATGGGCAATCCCAAAACTCTCACCAAGTCATCTTTTGTACACTCATTAATATCTATTTTCCCTCGTATATTTGCCAACTCTTCTGCATTTGTGGCACTGGCGGGAACCAGTAAACCTCTTGGTGCTGTTTTGATTAAATAGCGCTTTTTCAAAGAAAAGGCTGTCACAATTTGAGCTATCCAAATCAGCAGCCCAAAGTTAGCTGAAGAAGATACGGCTAGCGCTGCTAAAGTAAAGCCAGCACCCCACCCGATCCAATTACGAATATTTGACTTATGACCAGCATAACAAATTGCTAATCCTCCGAAGCCTGGGACGAAGGAATACCAGATCCAATTTGGAGTTTGACGCAACCAGTGTAAATCTTGAAACACTTTAATTTTATCCTCACTCGACTTTTATTTGACTCTTCTTTAAATCCCACCTTTTTTACAGTGGCTTCCCTTCTTCATTCTTCCTTCTATCCGTTACATCCGTTACATCCGTTACAAAATCCGTTGCCGAACTTCCTTCATAATTACAAATCCCCCAGGAGTTTTTGGCGTTTTTCTTCATATTCTTCGGCGGTAATTGCACCCATATCATAAAGTTTTTTGAGGTCGCCAATCGCCCCTGTCACATCTTTGGCCGATCGCAGGATGCGCCCTGGCTGCAATATACCCGGATTGTACTGTGCTTGAAAAGCTTGTTCCGACATCATTAGCAAGCCGAGAAAATCAAAAAATGCGATCACTGAGGGAATGAATGTTAGAGAAAATAGCAGGTATAATACTCCTGCTACGTTGTTTCCTAGATAAAATTTGTGGGCCCCAAAGCCTCCTAAAAAGAAAGTCAACAAAACTGCTATGGTTTTATCTTTCACGATTTGATCTTTCACCATTTTTTGCTTTACCCCAATTTTTAAATTGCTATCTCTACACCTTTGCAGGTGATATTACTAATCTTAACTCATCTATTTTTTTGTTTCCGAAACTTAGACATCGCAAAATACAGCAGAACTATACCTGCTTGAGCCTCTAGAATGACAAAGTAGCCTCTCCAGAAATAATTGAGTTCGGTTGCTGAATTGAGAGAAAATAATAAAAGACCGAAGGCTGCGTAGGGTGTAAAACGCATCCAACTCGACGTTCGCTCTAACTTATTGATATTAAAATTGCTCATTATGTTGAAGCCTCGTTCTTAGTTAGAAGGTACTGAAAAATTGGCTAGACTGTCAAGTTGCGTCAAATTCGATCGCATCGAAATTAACTATTACCGCCAGCCAAGGACACGGCAGTGCCGTTTCCCTACAATTATTCGATCGCATCGAAATTAACTATTACCGCCAGCCAAGGACACGGCAGTGCCGTTTCCCTACAATTAATCGATCGCACAATATCTAACTCCAATGTTAACGCAAGTTTTTCCGCTGAGGTTCAGGACTTGCGTCCTAAGCACCCTAGAATGCTTAGGATTATCGCCAAAAAAGCAAGCTGAATTAACAATTATTCACAACAACCTCAATTAACTCGCGCCACTCCCTAAAAGAAATAGACTCAGGAGAGTGCCACTATTCCAAAGACTGTGCAGTAGCATGGGAGCGAGTAGATTGCGCGATCGCGTGTACACAAATCCCAAAACCGCGCCCAAAGTCGCCAAGGGCAGAATTTCCGACACACTCAAGTGAGCCACAGCAAACAATAAAGCAGAAGTGGCGATCGCCCCCCAAACAGGCAAATAGCGAGTCAGAGAAGGCAACAGAAAGCCCCGAAACATGATTTCCTCAAAAACCGGAGCTGCGATCGCCGCAGTGCCGAAAAACACCGCTAAAGCCACGCTATCCTTACCTTCAAGGACGATCGGTAAAATCGGATTACTACCACCTTGTCCCTGCCAAAATTGCTGATTAATTAGGGACACCAAAACCACCAAAGGCAAAGCTACAAAATAGCCACCGAAACCCCACCAAAACCAATTTCCCCGCCAATTAATCCGAAACCAACTTTCAGGTAAAGGCAAAAAAGACTTTACAGAAAAATACAATACCGAAAGTCCGCCCGCCGACAATAATAGATAAGTCACAAAGATATAAGAAGCCTTGCTACGCGCATCGAAACTAGCAGGATTCAACTTGAGAAAAGCCAGAGAAAGTGGCAGTAACAAGGGAATTAAGATTTGTCCTACAAAGAAAAAGCCGACAACAAGTACCTGCCAAACAATCTCCCCATCCCAAGGTACATCCCAAGTCAAGCTTGAATTTCGCGCCAAAATTGGCCCGGAACCTGCTGGATTCAACTGCTGACGTTGCAACAGCCACTGCACAGTCAAACCAACCAGTAAAACCGTGCCGATACAAAGTCCGACACCAGGTATTCCAATCACAATTGCCAATTTTTCTACAGATTGTTCTGCGATTACTTGCTCCGCTGATTGCAACGATGCCAGCTCTTGATCGCGTTCTTCTAACTTGTAAAGTTGAGTTAAGGCACGATAGCGAAACCAACCATCCAAAGATTTTTTAATTCTCGATTCGGCATCGGGCAAAAGTTGAGCCGGATCACTCCAAATCCCATTTAAAACTTTAGCAGTTTTGACGGAAGGATCAGAATTAATTAGAGTGTTATTTGGTTCGATTAAATCTTGCCAAGTTTTGAGAGCACTATTTATTTTGTTGCTACTTGCTTGCAAAATTCCCACCCGCAAATCAAGTTCACTTTTGAGGGTTGACAAGTTATCAATTGACTGTTCCAGGTCATTACTTTGAGCAAGTTTTACTCTTTGTGAAGCATCTTCAGAAATGGTAGTGCTGGAATCCTGAAGTTCTTTAAATTGTGCTTGAGTTGTTGCAAGAGTTTTCTGAGTCGATAGTCGTGCATCTGTATACTGCGTCAAAGCTGTATCTAGAGGATTAGTACCGACAATACTATTACGAGCTGAAGTTAAACTAGAACTAGAAGTAGAATTATTTTCCCCTTGCCACTCGGAGGCATGAAGTAGTAAATTTGTCTGATATAGTTCCAGCCGACTTTGAATTTGCGGTTCATTCCAGCTAGCAAGTAAAGACAAACCGACCAAGGCGATCGCGATCGCTGTTAAAATACCTAAAAATATCCGTTTCAGTGTCATCCTCGATTTTCCATCCCGCGTGCATCCGTGCCTAAGTCTGTTTCGTCTTTAATCATAGGCGGTTGTCAGCGAGAGTGTCCCCAGAACTGGTAAAATTTCTCCTGGATCATCTTTTCAATCTAAAATCTAAAATCTAAAATCTAAAATCGAATGACTACTCGTGTTATCTTAGTCCGTCACGGTCAAAGCACCTACAACCTCCAACGCCGCATCCAAGGCCGTTTGGATAAATCAATTTTGACAGAAGCAGGCCGCGCCGCCGCCCTTCAAGTAGGCGAAACGCTTAGCAGTATCACCTTTGATGCCGCCTACAGCAGCCCCTTGCAACGAGCAAAAGAAACAGCAGAAATTATCGTTTCGCGCTTGACAAATCCGCCACAACTCCAACCAACAGATCAATTGATGGAAATCGATTTACCTCTGTGGGAAGGGATGCTGCGTCAAGATGCGATCGATCAATTTCCAGAAGCATACCGTTCTTGGCAGCAACATCCAGACAAATTTTCGATGAAACTGCCATCAAAGGAAGCAGAAGTCGAACATTTTCCCGTATTATCAATTTTTGCTGACGCGAGAATGTTTTGGAAAGAATTATTATCCAAGCATAGTTCCGGTACAATTCTAGTAGTAGGTCATAACGGAATTAACCGCGCTTTGATTGCTACGGCTTCGGAAGTTTCTCCTGCTTACTATCAATCTATTCAGCAGTCAAATTGCGGAATTAGTATTATTAATTTTGGAACTTCTACTGTTGCCAGCGATGAGCAAAATGAACAGAATAAGAAAGTTGCAGTTCAGTTAGAATCGCTGAATTTAACTGCTCACACTGGGGAGATTTTTCCGAAACCTAGGGATGGAAATCGCGGGCCACGTTTATTGTTGGTACGTCACGGTGAAACTGACTGGAACCGAGCAGGTAAATTTCAAGGACAAATTGATGTACCATTGAATGATAATGGTCGAGAACAGTCTCGAAAAGCGGCCGAATTCCTAAAGAATATCAAGTTAGATTTTGCCATCAGTAGTTCGATGTTGCGCCCGAAGGAAACTGCGGAAATTATTCTTCAATATCACCCGGATTTGCAGTTGGAACTCCGCGATGAGTTGAGAGAAATTAGTCACGGATTGTGGGAAGGAAAGTTTGAGTCAGAAATAGAAGAATCTTATCCGGGTTTGCTGGAAGAATGGAAGACATCTCCTGAAACTGTGCAAATGCCGGAGGGGGAAAATTTACAGGAAGTTTGGGAAAGGGCGATCGCCTCTTGGCGAGATATTGTACAATCGGTTTCTGGTACTGGGATTGTGGTTGCTCACGATGCGATTAACAAGGCGATTCTGTGTCATTTGTTCGGCTTGGAACCGGAACATTTCTGGAAGTTCAAGCAGGGAAATGGCGCGGTTAGTGTGATTGATTATCCGCATGGCCCGGAAGGTTTGCCAGTTTTGCAGGCGATGAATGTTACAACTCATTTGAGTGGTAGTGTTTTTGACCAAACTGCCGCCGGTGCACTGTAGGGCATAGGGCATAGGGCATAGGGCATAGGGCATAGGGCATAGGGCATAGGGCATAGGGCATAGGGCATTGGGCATTGGGCATTGGGCATAGGGCATACTTTAATTATCTCTATTTTCTCTTTCTCTGCGCTCTCTGCGCCCTCTGTGGTTAAATAACTCTTAATGAATTTTTATTTAGCAAGTAGGGTGCGTCGCCATCTATAATCTGCAAGTTATATCAAAAATCTCGCAGCGACGCACCCTACGGATTAACTGGGCAGGCACGGGGGCGCTGCCCTACAAAATAATGGATTTTTATTTAGGGATAGATTTTGGTACGACTGGAGTCCGATCGACCGCGATCGACTCTAACGGTAATATACATAGTGAGGGCGAGTATAATTTTAGTCACAACGAACCAGCATCAGAATTGCCGTGGCGGTGGGAGAATGCGCTGTGGGCGGTAATCGAGCAAATTCCCTTGGCAATTCGCAGTCAGGTAAGGTCGATCGCGATCGATGGCACTTCGTCCACTGTTATGCTATGTGATACCAAAGGCATACCAGTATCTGAGCCAATTTTATACAACGATGGACGCGGTGTCGCGGTACTCGATCGATTACGGGCGATCGCACCTGCCAATCACACTGTATTAAATGCTACATCAAGTCTAGCAAAACTCCTGTGGTGGTTAGAGTGCGAGGATACCGGGAGGGCGGGCACAGCCCCAAGATTTTTCCTGCATCAAGCGGATTGGTTGTCCTTTTTGTTACACGGAAAACTGGGGATTAGCGACTATCACAATGCTCTGAAATTGGGTTACGATGTTGCCAATTTGTGTTATCCCAATTGGCTGACAGAGGGAATAGCAGATGTTTCAAGGTCGATCGCACCTATATTACCGCAAGTTGTGGCACCGGGAATCGCGATCGGGCCAGTGACAGCAGAAATATGCGATCGATTTGGCTTTTCCCGCGACTGTAAAATTTGTGGGGGTACTACCGATAGCATTGCAGCATTTCTAGCTAGCGGTGTCAATTCTCCGGGGGAAGCAGTAACTTCTCTCGGTTCTACTTTAGTCATCAAACTGTTAAGTTATACCCGTGTAGACGATGCCAGAT
The DNA here is from genome assembly GCA_043718495.1 of Oscillatoriales bacterium. Taxonomy (GTDB): domain Bacteria; phylum Cyanobacteriota; class Cyanobacteriia; order Cyanobacteriales; family Microcoleaceae; genus Microcoleus. Next base: position 21,327 of record JAYSVM010000057.1, read on the forward strand.
ACGGAATTTACAGTCACAAATTAGGCGATTTGTGGTTAGTCGGAGGTGCTTCTAATACCGGAGGTGCTGTGCTGCGACACTTTTTTACTGACATTGAATTAGATAATTATAGCAGACAAATTGATCCAGAGCAAGAGAGTTTGCTGGATTATTATCCATTATTGAAAAAAGGCGATCGTTTTCCCAATAACGACCCAAATTTGCTCCCCAGACTTGAACCTCGTCCCGCTGATTCTGTGGAATTTTTGCACGGTTTGTTGGAAAGTATAGCGCGGATTGAAGCGCGGGGATATGAATTATTGCAGGAGTTGGGTGCCACTCCTTTAACAAAGGTTTATACTGCTGGTGGCGGTGCAAAAAATCTGGTTTGGAGTGCTATTAGAAAGCGTTATTTGAAAGTTCCTGTGGTAACTCCGGTTCATACTGATGCTGCTTATGGAAGTGCATTATTGGCAATGACAGTTGATAGTTGACTGTTCGCTGTTCGCTGTTCGCTGTTGACTGTTGACTGTTGACTGTTGAGAATATATTAATCGCTCAAACCCTTGCTAATATTCCTTCTTCCTTCCTTCCTTCCTTCTACTTATAAATCTTCTGAATAGTCCGATCGCACTTAAGTTCAATTGCCAAATCCACTTTAACACCACCAGCAACCATCGACTTAATAAATAACTCTGGATGCAGCGCTTTCCAGAAATATTCCACAAACCGATTAATTTCCAACTCAGTCATTCCCGACTTCCCCTTCGCCATCATTTCCTGTTCCGCTTGATTGCGCCAAACTTGAGACATCCGATAATCTTGGGGATACAAAACTATCAATCCATCGAGGCGATGCCACAGTGGCACATAATCCCATAGTTTAGCATTCATATCACGGGCAAACTGTCGATCGCCCTCTGTGCAAATTGGAAACGGCGAACCTGCCAAAAACTCATTCAACTGTAGCTCATCCACAGGCTCCACACCCACAAACCAGCCTTCAAACAGGACAATATCGACATCAGCAACACTATCTGGCAGATCTCGATCTCCTGCACCCCCCCAAGCGGACTTATCAAATCTGGGAATTTTGATATTTTTAACTGATGTGAATTCTCCTGTTTTGCTGGCACGCAACTCGTCCAAAACAGAAATGCCTAATTTAATATCGTGAGTTCCAGGTGGCCCACGCCAAATTAACCGTGGGTCTTGTTTTTGCAATTCTAGGCGATCGGCATAAGTCTTGTAAAGGTCATCTAAAGAAAGACTGATCGTAGAATACCCCAATTTCGTCAAAATCAGCCGTAAAACTTCAGATAAAGTTGTTTTTCCCGTTCCTTGCCCTCCCAAAATCCCTTGAATTAAAGGACGTTTTAAACTTTGTGTTTCAGACGACAATTTCATTGCCAACGGTAGCCAAAGATCCCACAAAATTTCCAGAAAATTAGTTGACTTTACAGGGAAAGTATGTAATATATTGAGAATAGAAAAGAATAAGTCAGTTTTGTGGTGAACAACGTCAGCCACATTCGTGGAAGTAACGCCAAAAGCAGGCGATCGCAAATCATCAGCCAGTTCCCAAAGGGCTAACTGCTCGAAATCGCGATCGGTTGGGCAATTTCCAGCTATCCATCCTTCTAAAATTTCCACAGGCATTAAAATCATAGCTACCTATTCTCAAAACATAAAACCATTAAGCTCACAAACTATATCGCAACCTTCTCGGTAGTTAGGATGTTGTTAATTCCTAAAACCATCGATATTATTTTGTCCTTCTTCCTGAAGCGTTCCCTGAGCGGAGTCGAAGGGCCTTCTTCCTTCTTCCTTCTTCCTTTTCAAGAACCCAACTTGAAAGCTTCCACAAATAAATTGTAAGTCACACCAATTTTTAGAGCATTGAGCATATCCACCCACAAAGAATGCACCACAGGCTGATTGCCACCATAAACCACTCGGTTAACCAATTCAGTCAAAAAAACCAACAAAGCTGCCGCGACAATATCCCAATTAGCAGATTGTCCCGCAATTGTAGAAATAGCTGTTCCCAGAAAAGTGCCGAACAACAGACTAATAACCAACAGGGAAATCCGCCGCCAAGGATTGCTCACCCAGCGTCCGAATTGCTCACCCAGAACATCAATAAATCTATTTATTCGGGTATTCTGCATAAAAAACAGTAATTAGTATGTGCAACCTATTTTTTAATCATAAAATGTATGAAAATTAAAATTTACCCGATCGCGATCGGATTGTCCATCGCCTTGATAGCCGCAGTCTTCTCAAAACGTCTTGAAATCACCATCTCCAACAGTTCAAATCTACCCAACAACTTACCACGGACAGCCACCGTACTCCCCCCAGCCACCACAGCCACCTCAAACAGAGCCATCCCAGCCAAGTCTAAACCTAAACCCACACCAGTCTCCGTAGAGTCAGAAGAAGTCAGTCATGCATCAATACCTGCAAATGTCGAAGCCACAGGTACTTTGCGCGTCAGCAACCGCAGCGAACACCCCGTGCGAGTAGCCCTCTTAGCGAAAAGAGAAGCCGAAAAATCCTACAGTAAACCCGCCCACTGGGACTTTGCGCCCGGAGAAGGTGGTGGCAAAGGACTGATGCTGTCGCTTCCTCAAACCAAGCTAAAAGTCAAACAGGGAGACATTCTGGTTGTCTTCGCTCAAGATGGATCTCGGCGCTACTGGGGGCCCTACGTCGCTGGGGAAACAGCCTCGCCCGCTTGGAACAGCAAAGCCGGAGAATGGCAATTAATTTTGTCGCCGTGATAAATCATATCAATTCCGGTTGCAACGGAATGATTATTAGAAATTAGGACACGGCAGTGCCGTTTCCCTACAGTTAATTCGGGTATGGACACGGCACTGCCATATCCTCCGTTGCTTGATAAACTACTCCAATCGCTGTAATTTAGCATTCCTGGGATCGATGATTTTTCGACCCAAACCAGAAAACTTAATAGCCAAATTAACCTTCTCTCCCTCACCCAAAACATGAGTGATTTCCCCCAGTCCGAAAGCAGGATGAACAACTCTATCCCCCGCTTTCCAATCGATCAATTGTAGATTTTGACCTTGTTGAGAACGCCGGGAATTCGATACTGAACTATTAGTTTTGCCGTGAGAAGCAGCAGTTTTGCCAGCCTTAGTTTTCTTAGCACTTCCAGCGATAAACTCTGGTGGCAATTCCCCCAAAAATAGCGAAGGAGTACAATGTTCGCGGAAACCTCCCCACAAACGGCGTTCGCGGGTGTGAGTCAGAAATAGCAATTCACGAGCGCGAGTGATCCCAACATAACACAAACGTCGTTCTTCTTCTATGGCTCTGGGGTCATCCAAACTGCGAAAGTTGGGAAATAAACCCTGTTCCATTCCGACTAGAAATACTACGGGAAATTCTAACCCTTTGGCAGAGTGCAGCGTCATTAGCGACACGCGGGAATCTCCTTCTTGCAAGTCATCTAAATCCGATGATAAAGATGCTTTTGATAAAAATCCGGTTAGCGTCGCTTCTTCGTTTTGTTCTTCAAATTGTAGCACGGCATTATACAATTCTCGGACATTTTCGATGCGATTTTCGGCTTCTTCGGTTCCTTGATTTTTTAAGTCGTCAATATAACCGGAATCTTCGATAATTCCTAGGACAATTTGCGAAGCTGGTAGGGTTTCAATTTGCGATTGCCAACGAGTAATCATTTCAGCAAACTTAATCATAGCTTTTGCCGATCGCCCTGCGATCGTATTCACATCAGACTCATTCTTGAGAATTTCCCAGAGGGGAATGCCCAATTGAGTTGCAGCGTCTTCGATTTTCCCAAATGTGGTATCGCCAATGCCACGGCGGGGAGTATTGATGATGCGTTTGAGGCTCACGCTGTCGTCGGGATTGGCAAGGGTTCGCAGGTATGCTAGGATGTCTTTGATTTCTTTGCGATCGTAAAACTTCAAACCACCGACAATATTGTAGGGAATATCTAAACGCATTAACGCTTCTTCAAAGGAGCGAGATTGAGCGTTAGTGCGGTAGAGAATCGCAAAATTACTCCCCTCTTCAAATTCGGAATTCTGACGCTTCAACGTGTTAATTTGACCAGCTACAAATTCTGCTTCATCTATTTCGTTGTCAGCCCGCCAGACCACAATCGGAGCTCCGGGTTCGCGAGTCGCACGCAGCACTTTATCGATACGTTCAGTATTGTTTTGAATTAAGTGGTTGGCGACTTCCAGGATGTTTGATCGCGATCGATAATTCTCTTCTAATTTTACCATTGTCTGAGTCTTTTCGTCAGACAAACCATCCCCGAAGTCTTCTTGAAACTCCAACAATATGGTATAATCTGCCATCCGAAAACTGTAGATTGATTGATCGACATCACCGACTATAAAAATAGAGCGATTTTGCCAGTTATCAAAGTCTTTCGGGTCTGCGTTATTTGTCACCAAGAGCCGAATTAAATCAGATTGAGTGCGGTTAGTATCTTGGTATTCATCAACTAAAATATGACAAAACTTTTTATGCCAATAATTTAATACTTGCTCATTTTGGCGCAAAAGTTGCACCGGAACTAGGATTAAATCATCAAAATCTAAAGCATTATTGGCGGCTAAAGCATCTTGGTAGCGAGTGTAGACATCAGCAATTACGCGACCTCTGTAATCCGGTTCTGCTAACAAGTATTCTTGGGGCGACCAACCTTTGTTTTTAGCATTACTGATGACGTATCTCACTTTTTTTGGGTCAAACTTCTTATCGTCGAGGTTAAGAGTTTTGGTGACAATTTGTTTAACGAGACTTTGAGCATCCGACTCGTCAAAAATCGAAAAGTTGCGTTTCCACTGTCTGCCTTTTTCGTCTTGATATTTCTCAATATCGTAGCGGAGAATCCGACCGCAGAGAGAGTGGAAAGTTCCCATCCAAATCTGTTTGGTAATGTTACGATAAATTTGCGATCGCAATCTGGTTTGCACATCCGGTGCTAACTCTTCCAAAGGTTTGCCATATTCGACTTCGGCTTGTTGAGTTGCCAACAATTTCTCAATTCTTTCTTTCATTTCTCTGGCGGCTTTATTCGTAAATGTCACCGCCAGAATATTTTCGGGATCAACTCGATTGGTGCGAATTAAATTAGCAACTCGGTAAGTAAGAGCTCGCGTTTTGCCGGAACCGGCACCGGCTACTACTAATAGCGGCCCGTTGTAGTGCACGACTGCTTGGCGTTGAGATGGATTTAGTGTGCTGAGAAAGTCGGTAGTTTGAGTCATAATAAGAAGGAAGTTCGGCAACGGATTTTTTAACGGATTTAACGGATGTTTGGAAGTTCGGCAATGTTTGAATTTTTTAACGTTTAAATATCTGTTTGAGACACATTGCAGTTAATATGCCGAATCCAATCCAGATGGCGACAATTACGACAGCAGCAGCCCGATTTATCGGTTTCCCTCGTTCTATTTCTGCGGCGGCTTTTTCTCGACACTCGGCTAAAACTTGTGGGGGAATCATTTTTATGACTAGCCAAATTCCCAAAGGTATAATGATTAAATCGTCCAAGTAGCCGAGAATTGGTATGAAATCGGGAATTAAGTCGATCGGGCTAAAGGCATAGGCAACGGTAACACCTGCTAAAACTCTCGCATACCAAGGTACTCTCGTGTCAAGACTTGCCAAATAAATGGCATAAGTTTCTTTTTTGAGTTTCTTAGCAAATTGTTTCAAAGATTGCATATATTAATGGCTCTAGGCTCAATTCCCAATTCCCAATTCCCAATTCCCAATTCCCAATTCCCAATTCCCAATTAATTTAAGTTGCCAAAAATGTAACCGTGGGGATATCTGAAAGTTTTTATTGCAACATAAGATTATACCATCTATTGTATATGAGGAGAATCAAGTTTATGAATCTAATTGTCCGATCGCGCGATCGCCTTAATTTCCGCAGTCTGCTAACAGCTTTATGTTTAACCTTAACTCTCGTTAGTTTCACCGGATTAGGCCCCGCCCAGGCTCAAGAACAGCGGCTCAGAACGCTGACAGTTACTGGGCGCGGAGTTGAAGCAATTCCCACAACTCAGACTCAAGTACGTTTAGGTGTTGAGGTGCAGGGGAAAACGGCGGCTGAGGTGCAGCAGGAAGTGGCAAGGCGATCGTCGGCTGTGGTAGAGTTACTGCGATCGCGCCAAGTCGAAAAACTCGAAACTGCCGGCATCACCCTCAATCCCATTTATAACTATGAAAGTAAGCCGTCACCGCAGATCACAGGCTATAGTGCCACGAATACCGTCACTTTTCGGATTAATACTCAATCTGCCGGGACTTTGCTCGACGACGCGGTGAATGCCGGGGCCACACGCATTGATGGTGTGAGTTTTGTGGCTGTCGCAAGTGCGATCGAATCTGCTCGAAAACAAGCCCTCAAAACAGCAACCCAAGATGCTCAATCCCAAGCTGATGCCGTCTTAAGCGCCCTGAATCTCAAGCGGGGAGAAATTTTGAGTATTCAAGTCAATGGTGCTTCTGCGCCGCCTCCTGTGTACCAAAAAGCTGCTGCTCGTGTTACTTTTGCCGATGCTACAACGCCAGTGGTGGGAGGAGAACAGCAGATTGAAGCTTCTGTTACTTTGCAAATTAGTTATTGATTTCGTTTCTGATTGCATCGAAATTGAAATTAAATAGGAAGTACGATCGCAAATTCAGTACCCTTATCGGCGAGAGATTTGCAAAATAATTGACCGCCGTGTTTATCTGTCACAATCTGCTTAGCGATGGACAATCCCAGCCCAGTTCCTTTACCAACCGCTTTCGTGGTAAACAGAGGTTGAAACAAATGTTTTTGAATCTCATCCGTCATTCCCAACCCGTTATCGGCAATTCGGACGATCGCACTTTCGCCCAAAACTTCTGTACTGATGGTAATTGTCAGACAGCGTTGGTCTTTTTCCCAAGCATCTTCCACAGCATCGATCGCATTTGCCAACAAATTCATAAACACCTGATTCATCGGGCCAGGATAGCATTTAATCGGCGGCAATTCACCATAGTTTTGGATAACTTCAATCTCAGGGCGATCGCCTCGATTTTTCAGTCGATGTTTCAACAGCAATAGCGTACTATCTAAAGTCTCGTGGAGATCGATCGCAGTCGCAGTATCTACATCAGAACGGGCAAAATTTCGCAGCGACAGCGAAATATCTTTAATGCGTTCAGTGCCTACTTGCATGGAATCCAAGAGGTGAGAAAAATCCTCGATTACAAACTCCAAATCTATGTCATCAATCTTAGTAGCGATATCTGGTGTAGGTTCAGGATAATTTTTTTTATAAAGGCGAAGAACTTCTGTCATCTCAGCCAGATATTCCTTGGCGGGCGCAATGTTGCTGACCATAAAACTCAGCGGGTTATTGATTTCATGAGCGACTCCGGCAACGAGTTGCCCCAGGGCGGATAGTTTTTCTTGCTGCACGAATTGTACTTGGGCTTGTTGCAAAGCGCAGGTGCGTTCTGTAACCTGCTGTTCCAGATTGTCGGTTAACTGTTTGAGCCGCCAGTGAATGTTAACTCTGGCAATTACTTCGTCTTGTTCAAAAGGTTTTGTGATGTAATCCACAGCACCTAATGACAAGCCTTTAATCTTGCTTTCGGCATCTGCTAAAGCAGTCATGAAAATCACCGGAATTAATGCTGTCGCTGGGTTTGCCTTGAGCTGGCGGCAGGTTTCAAAGCCGTCGATTCCTGGCATTTGTACATCCAGCAATATTAGTTCCGGCAAAGGGTTTTTTGTTAGTTCTAGCTCACATTTTTTTAGCATCGCAATCGCCGAGAAGCCGTCCATTGCTACTCGCACTTTGTAGCCTGCTGTTTTTAATGCCTGCGACAAAACCGACAAATTCGTGGAACTGTCATCAACTATCAAAATAAATTTTTTCTCGGGTTCAATCATGATATTTTTCCCTGACACTTATGATAAATGTTCCTGAATCAATGCCCGCAGTTCTTTAACTTGAAAAGCTTCTGCCAAAACGAGTATTTTCTTTGCAAAAATCGCGTGTTCTGGATTGGCTGTAATCTGTTCTGCAATCTCGATTACCGCGTCCAAATCGCCAGCTTCAGCTTGTTCGTTTAACAACTGCAAAATCTCGATCGCCGGAAGCTGCATTTTGGCTTCCATCGCCTCTTGGTTTTTTTTGTCCGCATCTACTGTTTCTTCATACATCCACTCTAATTGCAAGTATTTTTTCAGCAATCCCAGCAACAAATCTGCTTGCACCGGTTTCGGCAAAAAATCATTCCCGCCTGCATCCAGACTCTTCTGGCGATCGATCTCAAACACACTCGCAGACGACACTAACACGATCGCATCTCGCAGTTGAGGATGAGCGCGGATTTGGCGCAAAAATTCAAATCCGTCCATTACGGGCATAGCTAAATCGGTGAGGATTAAATCTGGTGCGGTGGCTAAAGCTCGATCGAACCCTTCCTTCCCGTCAGCCGCTTCAATCATCTCAAACCCGATCGGTTCCAGCAAGTTTACCAGCACAGCCCGATTTTGCCACCTGTCATCCACCACCAAAATTTTGCGCTTGTCGCCCTGGTAGCCCAAAACAGTTCCCTGTTCGATGATTCTCGAACTATCGGCCCAATTTTGAGCTTCCGGGAGTTCCACTTCAAAGGAAAAAATACTGCCTTTTTCGGGGCGACTGTCGATCGCAATTTCACTCTGCATCAGCCGCACAATCTTTTGACTGATCGCGAGTCCCAATCCGGTACCTTCCGATTGCTTTTTAACATCGCCGACTTGCTCAAAAGGTAGGAAGATTTTCTTAACTTGTGCTGGTGTCATTCCCGGGCCAGTATCTTCGACTCGGAACCGAATTCTGGACAAGTTTTGAGTTGAATTTTCCCAACTTTTGATGACATCGACAGCAAAAACAACTCTACCTTTTTCCGTGAACTTAACCGCATTTCCCAACAAATTTAGCAGCACTTGGCGCAAACGTTTTTCGTCACCGCAAACCCCAGCCGGGAGTTCTGAATCGATCTGCAAATCAAAGGAAATTGCCTTTTCTTCGGCGCGGATCGTGCAGATTTCGGCAACACCTTGGATGAATGAAGGTAGGTGAAAAGCAGACGGATGCAGTTCGAGTTTCCCAGCTTCGATTTTCGACAAATCCAACACATCATTAATCAGCGTTAGCAAGTGCGAACCGCACTGATAGATGATATCAACTCCACCGCGCCCTTTGTGCGTCATCGGTTCGCTGCGCTGGAGAATCTGCGCGTATCCTAAAATACCATTGAGGGGAGTTCGCAATTCGTGGCTCATGTTAGCCAAAAAATCGCTTTTAGCGCGGTTTGCGCCGTCTGCTATTTCTTTTGCTTGTTTGAGTTCTACGGTGCGCTCTTCGACGCGCTGTTCGAGTTCGGCATTGGTGTTTTCGAGAGTTCGGAAAGAGTCGCGCAGTTGCTGCGCCATATCGTTGAAGGATTGGGAAAGCACGCCTAATTCATTGTGCCCGGAGACTTCGACTGTGCGATCGAACTTCCCGGAGGCGATCGCGGATGATGCTGTGCTCAAAAGTGCGATCGGGCCCGTAATCAAGCGAGAAGTGTAAAACCCCAAAACCGTTGCCACAACTAAAGCACCGAGGCAAAATAAAACCGTAGTGCGAGTATTAGCATTGATTTGCCCCATGAAATCGGATTCAGGAACCACAACCACTACCAACCAATCCAATCCCCATTCATCTTTCCAGGGTAAAACTTGGACAAACTGGCGTTCTGTATTCAGCAAAAAATCCAAATGTTGAGTATCTTTGACATTGTTGAAATTCCCGCCGAAATGCTTGAGTAAATATTGAGCAGTTGATTTAATCAATCCATCGCTGCTTTCTGATGCCTTCAAACGTTTAGGCTTGCCATCAATCAGTTTAAAAGGTTCCTCGGTGCTCGAACTCGCAACGATTAGCCCGCTGCGTTCCAAAATAAATGTTTTGCCGGATTTGCTGACTTTCAGTTTACGCAAGAAATCGCTAATTTGCGAAAGACGCTGGTCGATACCGATGACACCAATCAGTTGATTTTTTCGATCGTAAATCGGGCAATTTGCGGAAACAGCCAGAGGAAACGGCCTAATTTCCCACTGATATAAAACCCATGTGGGTTTTCCAGCTTTGACGGTGTGTGAGTACCACAATTCTTTGTAAAATTCGTAATTTTTGAATATTTCTATAATCTCAGTGGGTTTGCCATTACTGTCTGTCTGATAGTTATAAAAATCTCTATTTTCATATTTTTTATAATCGACAATTCCTATCTGAATATTTTTATCTAATTGATATCCAGCACCTGCAAACTTGCCTCCGGTCGAGCCAAAACTGATGTATCCGACATTAAACAATTGCATTTGTTTCCAGAAGAAACTAGCCGTATTGTCCAAATCTTTGGGATCGAGCAATCCCGCATCGAAGGCATCGGCATTCACCTGGGCGAGGTGACGCGCTGTGTTAAGTTGGCTGTCTAGATGCTGCTTGATGCGGCTGCTGACTTCAGTCCGCAGTTGAGATGCCAAATCGTTGACTGCTTTCTGTCCGTTGCGAAAGGACAAGTAGCCAACAATGCCGACTGCACCGATGATTTGCAGCACGAACGGGACAATTAAAATGGTTCGCAGTGGCGCATTACCAATCAGTTTCTTGAGAATTGAAGGCTGGGATGATGACATGGCAACTCGCAATTGCAGCGTAAAAACATTATTGTACTTATGTGATTTGTAGCTACGCTTTCAGATTCTCCCAAGAAACCGGAAGTTAAGAAAGTAGGTCAGCAGATATCATTTTCGCTCGACTACATTTAGTCTTGCTATTTTTTTTGCTCCAAATTTATCGGACGATCGCCCTTATTTTGAAATCACCTAATTTGTGTTGATGTATCAATGCTAACCTAAAAATGATTTAAGAATATATTTTGCCTTAAACCATCCAATATCTCATCCATAAGAACAGCAGCACTTCCATAGCATTTTTTCATAGGATCGAATACAGTAGAGACAGGACACTACCATGTCTTATCGATATCTCAACTAAAAACCTTTATATCAGTAGATTCTCGTAACGGTTTCTGTCAAAGTGATACTTGATGGTGAGCTGGGAATACTTAAGTAAATAGAATAAGATAAGTGCGATGGCTACGCCCCGGCTTGCGCCTACGAGCTTTTTGGGCGATCGTATATTTAAAGTACAATAAAACGACATTTGGGACTTTTTAGCCAAGACCAACATTGTTCAATGCAAGTTGAAATCTGGAGAGTACGGCGGTAAATATAACAGTCTACATATAAGAGTGACAGCAAACTTGCGATCGGTCAAAAGATCTCAAATGGGTTCTATAACTATGAAAGTAAGCCATCACCGCAGATCACAGGCTATACTGCCACGAATACCGTCACTTTTCGGATTAATACTCAATCTGCCGGGACTTTGCTCGATGATGCGGTGAATGCCGGGGTCACTCACATTGATGGTGTGAGTTTTGTGGCTGTCGAAAGTGCGATCGAATCTGCTCGAAAACAAGCCATCAAGGAAGCAACTCAAGACGCTCAATCGCAAACGGCATTTTAATTGAACGTAAAATGCGAGATATATTAGATTTTCGACTTCTTAAATAATCAGTCTGGCGTTGCGCGGACTTTGTTTGTGTAGAAGCGATTTCCAGAGACGACTAAATGTCCCAATGTATGTATCCATTGTTCCCGATAAAGTGTTCACTCAACCCGCCAACTCAGGAACCAGAGATGGTAAAATTCTATCTTGCTATCTTGTTGTCTGAATAACACGGCCTTTTGATATTTGAGAAAGGTTAAATTAAATTAAGGGGAAAATCAAAAAACATGATCAAACTTCCACTGGTACGCACAGCATTCGCACTGGCTAGTTCAGCACTTTTAACCATCGGGGCTATGGGTTCAGCTCTAGCATTTACTTTTGACGAAACAGAAATTAATCAAGAGCGAGTGATTGCTATTGCTCAACCACGCAGTTTTGGTGGCTACCAATTACTAATTGTAGAACAAGTATCTGACAGGCGACAGTGCTGGACAGAAAGCGGCTCTAAGCCAGTGACAGTCGATCCACTATTAGTAACATTTGATTTTACTGGTATTTGCGGTCGCGCTACTGACAGTAATGGTTTTTCAATTCGCATGAGTGGCACCGATTTAGCATTAAAATATACCCTGGAATTACAGAAGGTCAACGGTGATGTTTTACTCATGGGAACTCCCATTGATCTGAAAGGTGAATCGGTGATTATCGGTAGAACCAATGGTGATGCTAACGGCTTTATGAGAATCACTCTAGATCCAGCTTGGCGCTTCGCTAAAAGATCTTATCAAGGCAAGATATTAGGTCACTTCTATTTCACTACCAATCAACCCGCGCCCGGAGGTATAGGCGGAAATACTGGTGGAAATACTGGTGGAAATACTGGTGAAAACACTGGTGGAAACACTGGCGGAAACACTGGCGGAAACACTGGTAATACTACCTTTACAGATATTGCCAACGATATTTACGCATCTGAAATCAAAGAAGCAGTCAGCCTTGGATTTGTAGCAGGGTTTGCTCAAGATAATACTTTTAGACCGAAACTTCCTGTGACTAGAGAAGAATTGGTATCATTAGTATTAGAATCCTTGAAAACAATACCAGGGGCTAACATCAAATTTCCTACCAGTATTTCTTCCCGTCCTTATAGCGACGTTGATATTACCCGCTGGAGTGCAGCCAAAGTTCAATTTGCGCGGGATAATAAGATAGTCAGTGGCTACAAAGATGGGACTTTTAAACCTACCCAGCCAGTTACTCGCGCCGAATTAATGGCGGTACTCCGTCGCTCAGCAGAATTTGGTTTGTTGGCGCGGGGAATGAAACCGGATTTAATTGCTAAACAGCAACCTAAAGATTTTTCAGACACTCAAAGTCATTGGGCGGCGGCGATTGTAACTCAAATGTCTGCTTATTGCTCTGTTGCTTCGTCTCTCAATGAAACTGGAAATCGGTTTGCTCCTGATAATTCTGCACAGCGTAATTATGCAGCAGCGGCTACTTTGCGAATGCTGAAGTGTGTTAAGACTCAGTAATATCAATTAATAAAAATAGGTTGGGTTTTGCGATCGCGAAACCCAACATCTCAAATTAAATGAAGAGTGGTTTTGAAAAGTTCAAACAAAACCCGATGAAGCTTTATATACCAATGAAATCGGTTGAAGATATTTGTCGAAATTCTAACATTTAGTTGATTTTGGATAAGCCCGTGAAGCGCAGCTATCCCGTAGGGAATCGCACGTCCCATCCCCAAGCCCAACAACCCCAGCAACTCCCAAAACTTCAATTACTACCGGATCAGCGATCAAAGTAACCGAGATCGACTACAGTAAACAGAAATTATTATGGGCGGTGACTTGAGTGATTGAAACTTTAGCAACAGGAATCGCAGCAGCAGGTTCGCTGCTAGCATTAGGCGGGTTGGGCCTGGAGTTGAACTATCGCCTGCTTCCCCGTGGAAATAAACTAGAACTCACAGCCGGAGAATGGCACTTAGCAATCTCGGAAGCCAACCACTACCTTTTAGTGGGGGAAATGGAGTTCCAGAACCTGACACAGCGGTTTGAGATCATGTTGCCGGAAGTGCGCGCAGAGGTGAAACTGATCTCAGATGCCAGTTTAGATGATGTGACTTCCAAGACCAAGGTGATTCCTTGCCACGAAGACGCATCAGCTAGGGCCGATGATTACTGGTTCGGCTATATCGTCAAAGCTCAAAAAACGACGAAAATCAAAGTTTCTATAGATATTCACGGACAAGATTTAACCAAATTGCAGTCAGCTTGGGTGCAAGTACATTTCACCACCTATGGCCCCGGCGGGCGCATCCCAAAAATCCGTCACGTCGTAGTACCGCTGCAATTTCCGAACTCCGAGACAGTACCAAATGCCCGCAATGTCGGAGTTGCAGAAGTTTTGCCGATTCGTACCCACATCCTGACGGAGATAGACAATCCTGTCGAAATTGTCAAGCGTTACGTGCTACCTCGCGCCCAGAAAGGCGATATTGTCGCCCTCGCAGAAACTCCCTTAGCTTTGATGCAGGGACGCTATCGCCATCCTAGCGAAGTCAAACCCGGATGGGCGGCTAAGCGAGTCTGCTTGTTTTTCTTGCCGATGTCCAGTTTGGCGACAGCTTGCGGAATGCAGACTTTGGTGGATGTAGTTGGGCCTTGGCGGGTAGTTGCAGCATTTGCGATCGGCGCTGTGGCTAAAGTATTTGGTAAACCGGGAGTCTTTTACCAACTAGCAGGGGAACAAGCCAGACTGATTGACGATGTTACCGGGACATTGCCTCCCTTTGACCAATTTATCGTGCTTGGGCCGGACAATCCTCAGCAAGTTGTAGAGCAAATTCAACGAGAAACCGGACTTGCGGCGGCGATCGTAGACGCTAATGACTTAAAAGCAGTTAAGATATTAGCAGCGACCTCCGATTTATCGGTAACATTTTTAGAGCAAGCCTTGCGTAGCAACCCCGCAGGTAATGCAGATGAACGAACACCGGTGGTGGTAATTCGACCGTTGTCAAAGAATTCTTGAGTTAAAAATTAAAAAGGTAATTTTTAATTTTTAATCTAAGGAAGAAGGGGAGATAAAATAAAAGTTTTGAGTGGTCACTTATTAATTGAAAACTCAAAACTTCCCTAATTTTTCCCCTTTTGAAAATTTTAATTTTTAATTGGTGATTCTCCACTTTCATATTATGACTAATTTATTGATGGTACAAGCCCCCGGATTTATCCGTGAAATCAATCCAAAATCTAAAATCTAAAATCTAAAATAGAATCAATCCAAAATCTAAAATCTAAAATAAAATGACTTCATTCCCTTCCCCAAACCAAAACCAGGTTGTAATCCGCCCGTTTCAACATCGCGACATTGAGGTGATGGAACAACTTTGCGCGGAAACAACTAATGAGGCAGAAAAACCCAAGGGCGCAAGCCCAGACTTGGTATTGACGAGCAAGTTGCAGCAGCTTCGCCGTTGGTACGGACTGCTAAAGATTTTGAGCCTGTTTCCCAACCCTTATCAATCATTGTTCCGGGCTCATGTTGCTGAAGAAGAGGGCACTGTTAAGGGCGTAATTCAGATTTCTCCGTTCAATCGCACCCGCAGCACTTGGCGGATCGATCGCATCGGCGTTGACTCAGAAGCCCGTAGCAAAGGAATTGGTTCGATGCTACTAAGGCACTGTTTTGAAGCAGTCTGGGAAGCGCGGACATGGCTGCTGGAGGTGAATGTGGGCGACACATCAGCCCTGGCTTTGTATCGCCAAAATGGGTTTCAACCTTTGGCCCAAATGACTTATTGGACGATCGCCCCAGAACGTCTTCAAGAAATGGCCTGTGCTACCCCAGATTTGCCCAACTTGCTACCTGTGAGCAACGCCGACGCTCAATTGCTATATCAGCTAGATACCGCGTCTATGCCGCCCCACGTCCGCCAAGTATTCGATCGCCATATTCAAGATTTCAAAACCAGTTTTTTAGGTGCTTTAATCGAAGGTGTCAGACAGTGGTTGGGCAAAACAGAAGTAGTCAGTGCTTACGTGTTTGAACCGCAGCGCAAAGCCGCGATCGGCTATTTTCAAATACAGTTATCCCGCAGCGGTAATGAGCCTCACGTCGCCCAATTGACCGTACACCCAGCCTACACCTGGCTGTACCCAGAACTGCTATCCCAGATGGCCCGCCTAGTCCAAGATTTCCCGGCTCAAAGCCTACATCTAGCTTCCGCTGATTATCAGCCCGAACGAGAAGCTTATTTGGAGCAATTTGGAGCAGTGCGTGTGGAACATAGTTTGCTGATGTCGCGATCGGTATGGCACAAATTGCGCGAGTCCAAGTTAGTCTCACTCGAAGGACTCCAGTTATCAGAAATGCTGCAAGGTTTCCAGCCAACTCGCAAACCCGTACCCGGTAGAATGTCGTGGCTCGGCCCGATCGCCCCAGAAGCCGCAACTACCCCTCCATCGTCTGAGGTTAAACCGATGTTAGTTGACTCAGGAAACAACCAAGCCAATCAAATCAATCCCTTGAACAGTCAAACTTCCGAATCAACAGCAACAGATGATGCTAGTATTTTGCCTCTGAAATTGTCCGATTTGCCGATCGACGGTAGTTGATACAGCGTATTCCTGGTTTGTAGGTACTATCAATATCCTCGTAGAGACACGGCAGTGCCGTGTCTCTACAATAACTAGTACCTGCATACCTGAAAAGTGCTGTAATTGCATTTCCCTTCTTCCTTCTTCCTTGTTCCTTCGCGTCCTTCGCGTCTTCGCGGTTCGTTAAAAATTGATAATGTCAGACCAAAAATTGTGGATTTCAGCACTAGGACTAGATATCGGCCTCAAACGAGTCGGCATCGCCGGTTGTGACGGAACAGGTTTAATCGCTACCGGTATTACAACTCTAGTGCGATCGTCCTTCGATCGAGACGTAGCTTACCTCAGAGCAGTCGTTCGAGAGCGAAATGTGCAAATTTTGGTATCAGGCTTACCCTATTCCCTCAGCGGAGATGTCGGCGCTCAAGCCCGACAAGTACAAAAATATGCCACTCGCATCGCCACAGCCCTAGAACTGCCCCTAGAATACGTGGACGAGCGCCTGACTTCCGTCCACGCAGAGGAACTGATCCAAGCACAAGGAATTTCCTCATCGCAAAACAAAGGTTTGATCGATCGCAAAGCCGCAGCCATAATATTACAGCGCTGGCTCGACGACAGAAGGCAAAAATAGTCAGAAGGAAGAAGGTTCTTCGACACTTCGACTACGCTCAGTGTCCAATTCCCAATTCCCCATTCCCAATTCCCCATGCCCCATTAGCAATTTCGCAGCAGCTTCACAAAGGCGTGATATCCTAGTTGTGCAAGTTTGTTACCAACACCTGTAACCGTTGACTACGGTCGAAAAATCCCCAGTCAACTCGGTACTGAAGAAGGAAAATTAAGATACACGCGATGTCCTCATCCCCATACCGCAAAGAGAATGGCAAATCCGACCCAGTTTCCGTCACCCTGACTGACGAATTTGGACGATCGCTGACTTGCAACATAGAATATTCTATGGACTTAGAAGGTCAAGAATACGCCTTACTGCTTCCAATTGACTCCCCAGTAGAAATTTTTACTTGGAACGGAGACGACGCAGACGAAGCAGCAATTCCAGTAGAAGACGAGACCGAAATTGACAAAATTTTTGATACCGCTAGAGTTGTACTGCAAGAGCAGAACTTGACACTCCGGCGCACCGCCGTTACTCTGACGGTGATTGGCGAATTGCCAGATTTTCCCGACGAGAATTTGGAGCCTGATGCTGATCCAGATGACGAATCGGATTTTGAGGAATTGATGTGGTTGACCAGTTTCTATCACGAAGAACAGGAATATGCCATTTATACACCTCTCGACCCATTCTTCATTCTGGCTAGAATGAATGATGACGGTAAGCCAGAATTGCTCTCGGAAGAAGAGTTCCAAAGGCTGGAACCAATGTTGCCCATGCTAGAAGACCAGTTCTTTGACGAGCTTGATTAGATCTTAATTGAAGGCAGAAGGGATTATGGATCAAGAACAACTGACAAAAAGCAGCGCGCGCCAGAGCCGAAAAGGTACTCCGCAAGTTTCTAAATGGTTGTTTTATCTGGCGTTGCTGCCGGCAATTTGGGGGGTGTGTGCTTGGCAGGGCTGGGCTTGGTGGAGCTGGGCTTCCGCGCCTCCAAAACTAGCTGCTGAGTCAACTACCCCATCTGATGCAACTGCTGTTTCTATCCAAATCCCCGAAGGTACTTCTAGTCAAAAAATTGGGCGGGATTTGGAGGCTGCGGGGTTAATTCGATCGGCATCCGCATGGAATATGTGGGCGCGATGGTTGACTCTCCAGAACCGCGAGGGAGGTTTTAAATCAGGGACTTACCAATTGTCCCCAACTCAGCCACTAAGCGCTGTTGCTGACAAACTTTGGAAAGGTGAAGTCGTACAGCAGAGTTTCACAATTCCCGAAGGGTGGTCACTCACCCAAATGAGCGCTTATTTTGAAGCACAAGGTTTTTTCCCAGCTAAGAGTTTTATGGCGGCGGTGAGTCAAGTTCCCTAC
Source organism: Oscillatoriales bacterium (assembly GCA_043718495.1). Classification (GTDB taxonomy): domain Bacteria; phylum Cyanobacteriota; class Cyanobacteriia; order Cyanobacteriales; family Microcoleaceae; genus Microcoleus. The sequence goes on from JAYSVM010000057.1 coordinate 39,518, forward strand.
GCTCAATACCCTTGGCTACCGAGTGGTTTACCTCATTTGGAAGGCTTTTTGTACCCGGATACTTATCAGCTAGATGGGGATGCTGTCACCCCGGAAGCAGTGATCAAACAAATGCTCGGCCGTTTCGAGCAGATAGCTCTGCCGGTCTATCAAAAAAATCAGAAGAATACTAAGCTGGATTTGAAAGAGTGGGTCACTTTGGCAAGTATTGTGGAAAAGGAAGCTGTGGTTGCGAGTGAGCGTAATCGCATTTCTGGGGTATTCAACAGCCGTCTGAAAAAAGGTATGCCGTTGGGTTCCGATCCGACAGTTGAATATGCTCTCGGCATTCGCCAAACTAAGGAGAAACCTCTGACTTTTAAGCAGGTGGAAACGCCTTCTCCTTACAACACTTATATCAATGTAGGACTACCACCAACTCCGATCGCAGCTCCGGGAATTGCCAGCCTGGAAGCGACTCTGGCTCCTGAAAATACCGAATATCTCTATTTCATGGCTCGGTATGACGGCACTCACATTTTTAGCCGCACTTTGGCGGAACATGATGCTGCTGTGGCTCAAATTGACCAAAAAGTGCGATCGGGCCAATAGCAGAATATGAGACAATTGGTAATGGGGCATGGGGCATGGGGCGTGGGGCATGGGGCATGGGGTAATCTGTAATAGTTAGTTGTTAGTTGATAATAGTTTTGCTAATAACAAATAATCAAAAAATAACCAATTTCCAATTCCCAATTCCCAATTCCCAATTCCCAATTATCAATTCCCAATTATCAATTATCAATTACTAATTACTAATAATTATGTCTTGGGGTAAACTACTACAGCCAGATTTAGTTCTCGGCACTGCTGTCGTGAATTTAACGGCTGATATTTTGCAGAAATATCAGATAAAAGGATTAGTGTTGGATGTGGATGAAACTCTCGTCCCCATCACAGCAGCAAATGCTTCTCCCGAACTCAGCCTGTGGGTGGAAGAAATTAAACCAGTGGTATCAGTATGGTTAGCAAGCAATAATTTAAGTCAAAATCGGATTGGTCGAATTGCTGATTCTTTGAATTTACCCTACATCATCGGTGCTGCCAAACCCTCGCGCCGTAAACTACGCAAAGCAATTGATGCGATGGATTTGCCAGTTGAACAAGTAGCGATGGTGGGCGATCGGCTTTTTACTGATGTTTTAGCCGGCAATCGTTTGGGTATGTTCACTATCTTAGTAGAACCAATGATCAATGTTGGGGATGCAGTGCGGAAATATCCCGTGCGATCTTTTGAAGTTTGGGTTTCTCAAGCTTTGGGCGCATCTCTCAAAATTAAAGATTAAAATTGGGAATGGGGCATTGGGCATTGGGCATTGGTAATTAGGAATTGGGAATTCGTAACTAATGGCAACAGTCAACAGTCAACAGTCAACAGTCAACAGTCAACAGACTAAAACTATTGTTGTTAAAATAGGAACTTCGACACTAACGCGATCGACTACAGGAAACTTAGCCCTTTCAACCATTGCTACATTAGTCGAAGTTTTGGCTAATTTGCGACAACAAGGACATCAAGTAGTCTTAGTTTCTTCCGGTGCGGTAGGAGTTGGCTGTGCGCGCCTAGGTTTGACCGAACGCCCGCGAAATATCGCTCTGAAACAAGCTGTGGCCGCCGTAGGACAAGGGCGGCTGATGCGAGTGTACGATGACTTGTTTACCACACTCCAACAGCCGATCGCCCAAGTCCTGTTAACTCGCCGTGATTTAGTACACCGTAATAGCTATGTTAATGCTTCCAATACCTTTGGGCAACTGTTGCGATTAGGCGTTATTCCGATCGTCAACGAAAACGATACAGTAGCAGTAGACGAACTCAAATTTGGTGATAACGACACTCTTTCAGCATTAGTAGCCAGCTTAGTCGAAGCAGATTGGTTGTTCGTGCTCACAGATGTCGATCAACTCTACTCAGCCGATCCCCGCAGCAATCCCGACGCACAGCCGATCGCCCTAGTCCAAAGTATGGCACAACTCACAGAATTTCAAGTACAAACAGGAGATTCCCGCAGCGGTTGGGGCACCGGCGGAATGGTCACAAAAATAGAAGCAGCCAGAATCGCCACAGCATCAGGAGTCCGCACAGTCATCACCGACGGCTGCTTTCCCGCCAACATTCAAAAAATCATCAACGGAGAATCCATCGGCACCCAATTCGAGCCTCAACCGCGCCCTGTCAACGCCCGCAAACACTGGATAGCCAACGTCCTAATTCCCGCTGGTAAACTATACTTAGATGCAGGTGCTGTCAACGCCATCGCTCAAGGTGGAAAATCGCTTTTAGCCGCAGGTATTTCGCAAATAGAAGGAGAATTTCAAGCAGAAGATGCCGTGCGTTTGTGCGACACAGAAGGCAAAGAAATTGCTAGAGGACTTGTGAATTATCACAGTTTGGAATTGAGACAAATTCAGGGATGCCAGTCAGATAAAATTGCCGAAATTTTAGGCTATGCAGGCGTAGAAACAGTGGTTCACAGAGATAATTTAGTAATTGTTTAATTTGCACCGTCAGGATAGAGGAGACGGCATTGCCGTGTCCCTACAAATCTGGCGTAGGGAAACGGCACTGCCGTCTCCTGATTTCCTCAGACATGATAGAGGACACGGCAGTGCCGTGTCCCTACCCGAAATAAAATTGTAGGGACACGGCAATGCCGTCTCCTGATTTTCTTATCATGAAAACTCAAAACATTCGATAGGCGAATCAAACCCAGCAAATGAAGCTACTTGCAGTACAGTATTGCAAGAATTAGTTTTAGCGTGCCCGAATAGCTCATTCATCACTTCTGTAAATAATTCAAATACGTTTTCCGCTAATTCTAAAGCTTGTTGATTTTCCAAATCAGTAAGCTTAATTTCTTTCAGAATTTGCAACATTTCTGGTGTATTTAAAATGCGATGATTTTCCAAACGCACATAACCACCTCCAAAATAGACATATTCTTTTTTCGTAATTTGCTGTAATTCCATTACTACTTCCAGCGCCGCCTCAAAAAAAACTGTCGCCGTTCCTTCCAGAACTTCGACTAACACTAATTTTTGAATAGGAGATGCTTCAAAAGCATAGCGTTCGAGGGCTGAACAGAGCGATCGCGTTTTTTTAGTTTCTTCACCCCAGAGCAGTCTAAAATCCCCGTAACTCATCGATTTGTTGAATCCTAGTTCCTTCAGGTATTCCAGATAGCCTTGCCAATAGTAATTTTCTGTGTAAGTGTATTTATTGATCAATTCCTGAACTTTGTGATTGCTAGAAGAATCTCGGAGGACATATTTGTTTAAATCACTTAATCCCACAGCCAAAGGATCGAGTACAGGTGCAAAAATTAATCTTTGATTCGGGTGGATATTTTTATTGGCTATAAATTCAAATAAAGGCAATTTCGCAAACTCTTGCTTTTTTTGTTCAATGAATGCTATAATTTCTTCCATAGCTATTTCCTTTTAATTGCTGCTTTCAAAATGATGTTAATGCCTTCTAATATTATCTAGGTTTGCAGCATAAATCGCAGTGTTTGTAATCATACATAGTTGTATTTGACATCATAATAAATTGTGATTTGCATCATAAGCTGTTGTGCATTTAAATTGTATATTTCAAGCCCCGATCAAAAATAGTCAAACTCCCGCGTTGGCGTACCGATGCGACAATAGTGGCAAATCAAAATTTGCCAATCATAATTGCCTTTGGGTGCGTTCTGAGTTAATCTATTTTTTGGATCAGTTAATAAAAATCTAGGAGCTCAGCTTGGAACGCACTTTTTTAGCGATTAAACCCGATGGAGTACAACGCGGACTCGTCGGCGAAATTATCGGTCGTTTTGAAGCCAAAGGCTTTACGCTAGTTGGCATGAAACTGATCACGGCGACTCGCGAATTGGCCGAACAGCACTACGGAGTCCACAAAGAAAGACCGTTTTTTGCTGGATTGGTAAACTTCATCACTTCAGGCCCGATGGTGGCTATGGTGTGGGAAGGCGAAGGTGTTGTGGCCTCGGCGAGAAAAATCATTGGCGCAACCAATCCTCTGAATTCGGAACCTGGCACAATTCGCGGTGATTTGGCTGTGAATGTCGGCCGCAATATTATTCATGGTTCTGATGCTGTGGAAACTGCGAATGAGGAAATTAGCCTCTGGTTTAAGGATGAAGAATTAAGTGCTTGGACACCTTGTTTAACTCCTTGGATTGTTGAATAGAACCGAAAATAATATGGTAGGGACACGGCAGTGCCGTGTCCTGATTTTGCATACTAAAAATCGTGGACTAGACAATGCTTGGAATATTGATGCTATTCTACAGAATTATTATTACAATACCGATCGACACAACAGCACATTACCCCTAAAATCACACTTATGTCTGACTCTCCTCCATCCCAAATTCCCCCAGAAACCTCACCAGAAAGTACCCAAGCAGACAGCCGCAGTGCCAAAACTCGGCAACTGTTGGGGATGAAAGGTGCTGCTAGTGGCGAAACTTCCATTTGGAAGATTCGCTTGCAACTGATGAAGCCGATTACCTGGATTCCCCTGATTTGGGGCGTGGTGTGTGGCGCGGCTTCTTCTGGGAACTATACTTGGAATCTGGAAAATTTTGCGATCGCAGCAGCTTGTATGTTGATGTCAGGGCCGTTACTGACCGGCTACACTCAAACTTTGAACGATTTTTACGATCGCGACATCGACGCCATTAACGAACCCTACCGTCCCATTCCCTCTGGGATCATCTCCATTCCCGAAGTTGTTACCCAAATTTTGGTATTATTGATCGCAGGCATTGGGGTCGCTTATGCTCTAGACTTATGGGCAGGTCACGAATTCCCAATCATGACTGTGTTGACTCTCGGTGGCGCATTTTTGGCCTACATCTACTCCGCACCCCCGTTGAAACTCAAGCAGAATGGCTGGTTGGGAAATTATGCTCTGGGTGCTAGCTACATTGCATTGCCTTGGTGGGCAGGTCAAGCTTTATTTGGTACACTAGATCCAACAATTATGGTTTTGACCCTGTTTTACAGTTTGGCAGGGCTGGGAATTGCGATCGTCAATGATTTCAAAAGTGTTGAGGGCGATCGGCAATTAGGGTTAAAATCTTTGCCAGTGATGTTTGGCATCGGCACAGCAGCCTGGATTTGCGTGTTGATGATCGACATATTTCAAGCCGGGATTGCAGGCTACTTGATTAGCATCCACCAAAATCTATACGCTGTAATTCTCCTGCTGCTGATTGTTCCCCAAATCACTTTTCAGGATATGTATTTTTTACGCAATCCTCTGGAAAATGATGTTAAATATCAGGCAAGTGCTCAGCCTTTCCTGGTGTTAGGTATGCTAGTAGCTGCTTTGGCACTTGGTCATGCTGGTTAAAAAAAAGTTCTGAATTAGGGTTTTGAGTTAAATAGTTTTTAATTCAAAATCCATAATTCCAGAATCTGTACAATTGTATTGAATAAGATGTCAAGTTAAAAATTAAACATTGAAGAGGAATATCCTTTTTAATTTTTGGTTTTTATTTGCAATTGATGAGGTTTGAAGGTCTAAACGTGGCAGAATTTTTCTCAAATATCAAAGATAAGTTGAGCAAAGTCACTAACGCAATAAGTGGCAATTCCGATCGAGAATCGCTAAAGACGGCGAAGGACAATGAGCTAGAATCGCCGGAATCGCAGGCGGAATTTTCTACACGGACAACGGCGGAACAGTCGGAGTATGTGATGCCAGAAGATTCAAAGCCTCTCCAGGAGTCGGAATTAGAATATGAAAATCATAAATCCCCAATAGTTAAGCGCGATTGGGAAGGGTTGAAGCGCTTAATTGTTTGGTTGGAAATTGAACCTCAAGTTACGAGATTTCAAGTAAATCGAAAAGAATTGTTGCAGCCTGGCTTGATTTGGTTGGAAACAAAATTGGCTAAAAAATCGGAAAGTAACGCACCGCAGGAAAATAGCGAACTACCCGAAAATAGTGAACCACCCGAAAATAGCAAACCGCAGGGAAAACTTAAGAAACTTCTGTCCCGCCGCCCTAGAGTTTGGATAGGAATAGGTGTTGCTAGTATTAGCGGTGGTGCTTTAATTTATGGTTTGTGGATTTTGCACACCTTAAATCAAAGTTTGCCGGATGTTAACGATTTGTTGGCTTTTAATCGCGATGGAACACTGACAATTAAGGCAGCAGACAAGACTATTTTGTTGCAGTCTGGGCCAGCAACTAGAGATAAGTTGAAACTTAAAGAAATTCCAGATTTGTTGACTAAAGCTTTTATTGCCATAGAAGATCGGCGTTTTTACGACCATCGTGGGGTGGATTATCAAGGTATTTTGCGATCGATTGTTTCTAACATAATGGCCAGAGATTTGGTACAGGGCGGTAGTACCATTACGCAACAATTAGCTCGTGTTGTTTTTCTGAATCAGGAAAAAAGTATTAAGCGGAAGCTTCGGGAGGCTCTTTTGGCTCAAAAAATTGAGCAAGAGTTGAAGAAAGAACAAATCTTAGAGCGCTATTTAAATCTGGTTTACTTGGGTTCAGATGCTTATGGAGTAGCGGATGCAGCTTGGGTTTTCTTTAGCAAAACTGTTGATAAATTAACTTTGGCAGAGATGGCAACTTTGGCGGGTTTACCACCTGCACCAAGCGAATATTCTCCTCTGGTAAATCCGAGTTTTGCTAAGAAACGTCGCAATCTTGTGCTGCAACAAATGCGGGAAGCGAAGGTGATTACTGAGGCTCAGGCGAAGGAGGCGATGGCAGAAAATATAGTTATTAAACCAAGTTCACCGAAGCGATTTCAAGTGGTTGCGCCTTATTTTGCTAGTTATATTAGAAAGGAATTGCCACGCTATGTTTCTCAGGATGCTTTGGAAGCTGGTGGTTTAACTGTTGAGACGACGATGGATTTGAAGTGGCAAAAAATTGCTGAAAAAGTTGTTAAAGATGCGATCGAAACTGATGGTGTTCGTCAGGGTTTTGAACAAGCAGCTTTAGTTTCTATGGATACGAAGACTGGCGAAGTTAAGGCCTTGGTAGGAGGCGGAAATTTCAAAGAAAGTCAATTCAACCGCGCTACTCAGGCTTTGCGACAGCCGGGATCGACATTTAAGGGGTTAGTTTATGCGGCGGCGATGGGGGCTGGTTTTTCACCCTATGACAGTTATGAAGATGCGCCAATTATTATTGATGGCTATCAACCGAATAATTATGGCAAAAAATTTAGTGGTTGGCGATCGATCTCTGATGCTTTGACAAGTTCGGTGAATGTGGTGGCAGTGAAAGTGTTAATGGATGTTGGTTTTGAACCGACAATTAAATTAGCCCATGATATGGGCATCAAGTCTAAATTAAGTCCAATTTATTCTCTGGTTTTGGGTTCTTCTGAGGTTAATTTGCTGGAATTAACTAATGCTTATGGCACTTTAGCCTCGGAAGGTAAGTTTATTGAAGCCCACGGAATTAGTCGCGTCATTAATCAGCGGGGCGATGTGATTTATAAGTCTGATTTTAAACCGAAGCAGGTTTTGGATAAGGATAGTGCTGCGATTACTACTTGGATGTTGCAGGGTGTGGTGCAGGGGGGTACAGGGGGGCCTGCTGCTTTGGACGATCGCGCTGTAGCGGGCAAAACTGGTACTTCAGAAAAGGTCAGGGATTTGTGGTTTATTGGTTACATTCCACAGGTTGTGACTGGGGTTTGGCTGGGGAATGATGACAATTATCCTACAGGGGGAACTAGCGGTACGGCGGCTTATAATTGGCGTGATTTTATGAGTCAAGCTGTTAAGGGAATGCCGATTGAGGAGTTTCCGAAGTTGCCTAAGTTGGAGGGGCGCAAAGGCAGTATTAAGGCAAAACCAGTGCAGCCGAATGAGATTATTCGAGGGATGATTGTGAATGATGATGGTGCGATCGTTCCTTACAATCCTAATCCTGAACCTCGGCATCGCGAGTGGCAAGAACCTGCTTATCAAGAACCAGCTTATCAAGAACCTGGGAATTATCAAGATGCGGGACAACATTAATCGGGTTTAAGCTGTCTTTAAAGTCTAAAATCTTAAATCGAATGACAGCAAACAAAACCGGATTCAGTATTAGCGCGATCGCCATTCGCCGCCATATCGGCACCCTGATGCTAACACTGGCGATCGTCGTAGTCGGAATTTTCTACATCACCCAACTCCCCGTTGACTTGCTACCCTCCATCACCTATCCACGGATCAGCGTGCGCCTAGACGCCCCCGGAGTCTCCCCAGAAGTAGCAGTTGACGAAATTACCCGCCCCCTCGAACAAGGACTTTCCGCCACAGAAGGTGTCACCCAAGTCTTCTCCCGCACCCGTGAAGGACAAGTCAGCGTCGATTTATTCTTCCGGCCCGGTGGAGATATCGACCAGGCCCTCAACGACGCGACAGCCTCCGTTAACCGCATTCGCAACCGACTTCCCGACACAGTTGAATCACCAAATCTATTTAAATTCGACCCGTCTCAACAACCAGTTTATGAATTTGCGCTGACTTCCGACTCGCGCCAAGGCGTAGATTTGCGCGTATTCGCCGATGACGAATTAGCCAGGGAAATTAACGTGATTCCCGGAGTAGCCTCCGTTGACGTTTCCGGCGGCGTTCAAGAAGAAATTCAAGTTAATATTGACCTAAATCGACTGCAAAGTTTAGGAGTTAATCTTAACGATGTTTTTACTGCTTTGCGATCGCGCAATTTAGACACTTCCGGCGGCCGACTGCGCCAAGAATCCAACGAACCGTTAACCCGCACCATCGGCCGCTTTAAAACAGCCGCAGATATCAACAACCTGTCCTTTCAAATCTCCGGTTCCAACCCGCCAAAACGAGTTTACCTGCGCGACTTTGCTACTGTCAATGATAGCACAAAAGAACAACGAGTCAAAGTTTTTCTAAATCAAAAACCAGCCGTGAAAATCAGCATCTTGAAACAGCCGGATGCCAACACGATTACTGTTGTTGACGGAGTAAAAAATCGCCTCAAAGAAATGCAGGAATCTGGCTTGATTTCGGCAGATATGAAAGTAGTTACTACCTTAGACGAATCTCGGTTTATCCGCAATTCCCTAGCAGATGTAGCCAATGCGGGAATTTCCGGGGCGGTGTTGGCGGCGATCGCAGTTTTGTTCTTTTTGGGTTCCCTCAGACAAACTCTGATTATCTCTCTGACTATTCCCCTATGTACTCTAGCAGCGATTATTTTAATGCGGCTGTTCGGCTTATCGCTGAATTTGTTTAGTTTAGGCGGTTTAGCTTTGGGAATCGGTCAGGCAATTGACACCAGCGTAGTTATTTTAGAAAATATTGTAGTCGGTCTAGACAACAACCCTCATCTGAAAAAAGGCAGAATCAAAGATCGAAAAGAACGCACCATTGAAGAGTCGGTAATGCGGAGTCAAGAAGTAGAATCAGCAATGGTTGCCTCCACTGCCGCTAACTTAGTATCAGTGCTACCATTCTTGCTGATCGGCGGCTTCTTTTCCCTACTATTTAGCGAATTAATTTTAACAATTAGCTTTGCAGTAGCAGCATCCCTGGTAGTAGCTTTAACTATAGTACCGATGCTGACTTCTCGGTTGATGGGAATCTCTTATTCCAGCGGCATCAATAAGTTCGGGCCGATCAAACATTTCAACCGTGGCTTTGAAAACGCTACGCGCGCCTACGGTTCGATGCTTTCAAAAGTGCTAGGTTTGCGGTTAATGATCATTGTAGTCGCTTTTGTGATTTTAGGTGGTGGCACTTGGGTGATGGCAGGTCAAATCCCCCAAGAAATCTTGCCTAAAGTTAATACAAGTCAAGCGCGATTATTTGCTTTGTTTCCTCCGGGGACTAACTTGGAAACCAATCAAAAAGTAGTTGCAGCCGCCGATAAACTGCTGCTTGCACAGCCAGAAACCGAGTATACTTTAACTACAGCCGGAGGGCTGCTGTTCGGCAATAATACTATCGAAAATTTGCTAAGGGGAAGCAGCACAATTACCCTAAAAAAAGGTACAAGTACGATCGCGTTTACTGAAAGACTGACTGAGGAATTAAAGAAAATTGACGTTCCGAAAGGGACTCGTCTACGCCTAGTGCCAGAAGGGATTAGAGGTTTAGTGTTAACGAATTCTCCAGTCAGGGGCGGCGAAATTGATGTCATACTTCAAGGCCCAACTGAACAAGTATTGCAGGCAGCAGGCCGTAAGATATTAAAAGAATTGGACGAGAAGGTAAAATTAGCGCGGTTTCGGCCGGATGGAGACGCGCCGCAGTCAGAAGTGCAAATTCGTCCAGACTGGGAAAGAGCATCTTTGTACGGGCTGAGTGCCCAAGACATTGGGGAAACAGTTCAAACGGCAATTGAAGGCGCTGTTCCGACTCAATTGCAGCGGGGAAATCGCTTGGTAGATGTGCGCGTGCAGTTCGATCGCACTTCGGTAAAAAATATTGCCCAACTCGGACAAATTCCGTTATCTGGCAATAATAGCATCATCCGTTTAAGCGATGTGGCAAAAATTGCGATCGGTAAAGCACCGGGAGAAATTCAGCGTCTCAATCAGCGGCAAGTTTTCTTAATAGTTGGCAACTTAAATCGGGGTGCAAGTCTCGGCGATGCTGTCAAACAAGTCGATGCAGTTTTATCGCAAATGAAGCTGCCGGAAGGAGTCAGAATTGTGCCGAGTTCGGCTGCGGAAACTAACAATCAATTGCAAAATTCTCTCAAACTTCTGGGCGGGTTGGCGACTTTTTTAGTGTTTGTAGCGATGGCGGTGCAGTACAATTCTTTGGTCGATCCACTGGTGATTTTGCTGACAGTGCCGCTGGCGTTGGCTGCGGGTATTTTCGGGCTGTATGTGACTAAAACTGCGATCGGGGCGACGGTGATGATCGGGGCAATTTTGCTCGTGGGAATTGTTGTAAATAACGGCATTATTATGGTGGAGTTGGCCAACCAAATTCGGGAAGACGAAAAGGTCGATCGGACAACGGCAATTATCAGGGCGGCACCTCAACGTTTGCGTCCGATTTTGATGACAACGATTACCACAGTTTTGGGTTTATTTCCCCTAGCTTTGGGAATTGGAGAAGGTTCGGAGTTTCTGCAACCTTTGGGGGTTGTGGTGTTTTCGGGTTTGTCGCTGGCCACTTTGCTGACGCTGTTTATTATTCCCTGTTTCTATATTTTGCTGCACGACTTTTTTGATATGTTAGCGGCGAAGCAGAAAGCGCAGACGGTGGCTATTCCTGTGCAGAAGGCGGGGAGAAAAACTACAAATTCATAAAATCCTGATATCTTGCATCATTTTCAATAACAGGCTTTCTGGCCTGTTCCACAAAGAATGAGTGGGGTGGGCATCCTGCCCGCCCGTAACCCGATATTAATTCCGGTTGCACCCGAATGATACGGAGGACACGGCAGTGCCGTTTCCCTACCTTGATTTATTGTAGGGACACGGCACTGCCCTATGCCCTATGCCCTATGCCCAATTCCCAATTACCAATTACCAATTCCCAACTAAATGATGTTCCATCGCAAAACGAACCAGTTCTGCACGGTTACTACTGTCAGTTTTTCGGAACAAGCTGCTGACGTGTTTTTCGACGGTTCGGGGACTGAGGTGGAGCCGATCGCCTATTAGAATATTAGAAAGACCTTCTGTGAGTAAATTCAGCACTTCTCGCTCACGCTGGGTCAACATCGGAGAACTTGGGCCCATAGATGCGTGATCGCCAGTTTCTGACTTTTTAGCTAAAAAATTCACTTCACCCTTGCCCTTAACTCTGTTGTGTGCCTCTTTTGGCATCATTTCCGGTTCTGGGGATCGGGATGGTGCCTGCGCGATCAGAGCATATCGATCGAGCAAAGAACGAATTACCACACCCAATTCACTCAGTTCAAAAGGCTTCGCTAGATAATTGTCGCAGCCCATCTGATAGCCCCGAATTCGCTCCTGAGTGCTCGTCCGTTCCGTCAGGAAAATCACCGGAAGCAGTCGGAAAGCCGGACGAGTCCGAACTCGCCTCACAAGTTCGTAGCCGTCCATTTCCGGCATTGTAATGTCGGTAACAATCAAGTGCGGCTGAAATTCCTCTACCAAGCCGAGAGCTTCTTTGCCGTTCTCAGCAGCGATTACCGAATAACCGCAAATTTCCAGGTAATCGTTAATCGACAAGCGAGTCGCGAAATCATCGTCAGCAACCAGAATTGTCAAGGGCATGGGGGGGAACTAAAAATTAAACATTGAAAATGACCAATCTCACTGATACATTTATGCGACACTTACCCGGCGATTACCGGACAAAGTAACGATAGCACTATCGCCTGCATAGGAGATACAGATTGTCCGGCGATGTCTAGGTAATCCTTGATTTAGCTAGTCCTCTTAATTTTTAATTCTACTGGCTAACTTCCTTTATAGCTTGTCGTTAAAGTAGCAGGTTGCCCAAAATTACCTTCTAAGACCACATTTCGGCCGTTAGCAGCCAAATGTCGTAGAATCTTGTAAATTATCTCGATTTGGTCTGGCATTCCGGCTTTTTCGGCAATTTCTGCTACAGACAAAGGAGTTGCAGCGTCTTTGATAACTTGCAGTACCTGTTTTTGCAAGTCCAACACAGCAGCAGCAGCTTTTTTGCCTGCTTCGACGCCCGGTTGGTGATAGGCATTCACATTTACCAAGGAACCGTAAAAACCTACTGCTCTTTCGTAGAGAGCAATTAATGCTCCTACTGTTCGAGGATTTACTTGCGGTATGGTCAGAGTAATCGAATCTCGTTGCTTTTCATACAAAGCTTGTCGGGTTCCCTGCAACAAACCCGACAAATAATCTCCTGAAGTAACGCCGGTTTCGACTTCGGGAGAAATGCCTTGCCTGTCTTCCAAAACTTCGATAAATGTTAGGAAGAAATTGGACACGCCTTCTCGCAATTGTTGGACGTAGGCGTGTTGGTCGGTGCTGCCTTTGTTGCCGTAGACTGATATTCCTTGGTAAACTATGTTGCCGTCTAAATCTTGTTCTTTGCCGATCGACTCCATGACTAATTGCTGCAAGTAGCGGCTGAACAATAGCAGTGAATCTTTGTAGGGCAAAACTACCATATCTTTTTCGCCACGTCCGTTACAGGCAAAGTACCACGACATTGCTAACAGGGCGGCGGGATTGTGTTTGATTTCAGGGTTTCTGGTAGCTTCGTCCATGACTTTAGCGCCGTCGAGCATTGCTTGAATGTCGATGCCTTGCAAAGCTGCTGGCAAAAGTCCGACTGTTGAGAGTTCCGAAGTGCGTCCCCCCACCCAATCTGCCATTGGGAATGTGGTGATCCAGCCTTCGGATTTGGCTAATTTGTCTAGTTTGCTGTCAACTCCGGTGATGGCAATTGCTTGTTTGGCAAAGTCGAGTTTTTGGGCGGCGAAGGCTTTCTGAACTTCGATCATGCCGTTGCGGGGTTCGGGGGTGCCGCCGGATTTGGAGATAGTAATTACTAGGGTGCTGGCGAGTTTGTCTTTGATTTTGTTGAGGGTGCGATCGATCCCCGCCGGATCTGTGTTGTCAATAAAATGTATTGCTAGGGACGGAATGTCTGGGGATAAAGCTTCGGAGACAAATTGGGGGCCGAGGGCGGAACCACCGATGCCGATCGAGATAATATCGGTAAATTGAGGAGCGAATGGTGGTTTGATATCGCGGCTTTGAACTTTCTTGACAAAGAGTTCGACTTGTGATATGTCTTCGGCTATTTCTTGTTTAAGTTCTGAGGTAGGGGCGATATCGGGGTTTCGCAGCCAGTAGTGGCCTACCATGCGGTGTTCGTCTGGATTGGCGATCGCCCCTGCTTCTAAAGCTGCCATGGCTTTGAAAGCTTTGTCAAATTTGGGTGTCATTGTGGCGACGAAAGCGTCGTCAAATCCCATGCGACTGATGTCGAGGTAAAGCCCCAATCCAGAGTGATAGTAAAGCCAGTCTTGGTAGCGTTGCCAGAGTGCTGTGGCATCCATAGGAATTCTCTACAATTTTTATAATGTGCGATCGGCATCATCGGGAATCCACCAATTGTAGTTCAAAACTCACATATTGCACCTTTCTTAAGAACAGGCAAGATGCCTGTTCCACAAAGAGTTAGTTTTCTTGTGGGGAGTAGGGGGTTGGGCATCCTGCACCCTCGAATCTTAACAACAGGCTGTCCGACCTGTTCCACAAAGAGTTAGTTTTCTTGTGGGGCTTGTATTCATTTTTTACTTTTTCAAGTATAAATACTGAATGTTGTAGAATATACAGATATTAGAATTTAATTGCGATCGACTATGCTTACTCTATCTCCCGAATTAAAAGAAAGATTAGCAACTCCGCTGAAAATCGGCGACTTTGAAGTTAAAAGCCGCGTGCTGCAATCACCCTTATCCGGCGTTACAGATTTGGTATTTCGCCGCCTAGTGCGTCGCTACGCACCAGATTCAATGATGTACACCGAAATGGTGAATGCTACGGGTTTGCACTACGTCAAGCAACTGCCGAGAATCATGGAAATTGACCCAAACGAACGCCCGATTAGTATTCAATTGTTTGACTGTCGCCCGGAATTTTTGGCAGAAGCGGCACAGAAAGCGGTGGCAGAAGGGGCGGATACAATTGATATTAATATGGGTTGTCCAGTTAACAAAATAACTAAAAATGGTGGCGGTTCTTCGCTACTACGATCGCCAGAAATTGCCGAGGCAATTGTGCGGGCAGTTGTAGAATCTGTAGATGTTCCTGTAACTGTCAAAACTCGGATCGGTTGGACAGACAAAGAAATTAATATTTTGGAATTTGCGAAACGGATGGAAGATGCGGGCGCAAAAATGATTACTGTCCACGGCCGGACTCGATCGCAAGGTTACAACGGTCAGGCAAAATGGGAGTGGATTCGCCGTGTCAAGGAAGTCTTATCGATTCCTGTAATCGCCAACGGAGACATTTTTTCCGTTGAAGCAGCCATGCGCTGTCTCGAAGAAACTGGTGCCGATGGAGTCATGTGTTCGCGGGGAACTTTGGGCTATCCTTTCTTGGTGGGGGAAGTCGATCATTTCATCAAAACAGGTATAGAAAAGATCATTCCGACACCAATTGAAAAGCTCGAATGTGCTAAAGAGCATTTGCGCGCTTTGTGGGAATACAAGGGTGAAAGCGGTGTGTCTCAAGCGCGCAAGCATTTGACCTGGTATGCTAAGGGTTTCCCCGGTGCTGCGGAATTGCGGGGTTTGTTGGCGGTGGTAGAAACGGTTGAACAAGGTTGCGATTCGATCGATCGCGCGATCGAGCAATTAGTCGCAAGTTGAAATAAACTTAGATATTGCACCATTATTAATTTGTGTGGGGGAAAGCATGGATTCATTAAAAGGGCGAGATTTATTAAGTCTGGCAGATTTAAGTATTGACGAATTAAATTATTTACTGGATTTAGCAGCCAGTTTAAAATCGGGCATGGTCAAGCTGAAACGTCCTAAAGTTCTCGGCTTGTTATTTTCCAAAGCTTCGACACGAACGCGGGTAAGTTTTACGGTGGCAATGTATAAATTGGGAGGGCAAGTTATTGACCTTAATCCTAATGTTACTCAAGTCAGCCGCGGGGAACCATTAGTAGATACAGCCAGAGTTTTAGACAGATATCTAGACGTTTTGGCAATTCGGACTTTTGAGCAAAAGGACTTAGTAACCTTTGCTAATTACGCAAAAATTCCTGTGATCAATGCCCTGACAGATGACGAACATCCCTGTCAAGTCTTAGCAGATTTAATGACAGTCAAAGAATGTTTTGGCAAGTTAGAAGGAGTCACCTTAACTTATTTGGGCGATGGCAATAATATGGCTAATTCGCTGATGTTAGGTTGTGCAATGATGGGGATGAATGTGAGAATTGCTTGTCCTCAAGATTTTCTCCCAAATCCTGAGATTGTGGAAAAAGCTAAGGCAATTGCTAATGGAAAAACAGAAGTTAGTGTGACTGTTGATGCCAAAGCTGCCGTCAAAAATGCTCAAGTAATTTATACCGATGTTTGGGCAAGTATGGGACAAGAAGAGGAAGCAAAAACCAGGATTCCTTTGTTTGAGCCTTATCAGGTAAATCAAGAATTGGTTGATTTAGCCGATCGCAATGCAATTGTATTACACTGTTTGCCAGCGCATCGAGACGAAGAGATTACAGATGCGGTAATTGAAGGCAGTCAATCGCGCGTTTGGGATCAAGCCGAAAATCGGATGCACATTCAGCAAGCTTTGTTAGCTGGCATTCTCGAAAGCGATTAGGAAGCGCCGGAATGATATAGAGGACACGGCAGTGCC
>JAYSVM010000058.1:0-6554 GCA_043718495.1 Oscillatoriales bacterium
CAGCATTCTCAACTAGCCTTTTATGGACGGGCAGGATGCCCATCCCACAAGAAAATTCACTCTTTGTGGAACGGGCTTCTAGCCCGTTGCTGACGGGCAGGATGCCCATCCCACAAGAAAATTCACTCCTTGTGGAACGGGCTTCTAGCCGGTTGCTGACATTGGTGCAAGATCTCAGTTGAAACCGCCGATCGACTTCAAAAATTTGAGATAAGTTATAGGTTATGGGCCAGATCCGGTTTTATTCTCTCGATCGCCCTTAACTTGCACATTATGCTCGGGAATTTCTCAAATAACCTATTATTCACCGCCAACTATATTCCCCACGGCCACTGTTACTTGTGGCAGCGAGAATTAGTCGCGCTGCACGTAATCTCTGACTCCGCGATCGCGATCGCCTATTTCTCCATACCTTTATCGCTGCTTTATGTTGTCTTTAAACGAAAAGACTTACCATTCCGCAACATTTTTTGGCTATTCGGAGCTTTTATTCTCTCCTGTGGCACTACTCATGTGATGGAAGTTTGGACGCTTTGGCATCCTGTGTATTGGCTTTCTGGAACCGTAAAATTTATTACTGCTTTAATTTCTGCTTACACCGCTTTCGCATTAATTCCTTTAATTCCCCAAGCATTAGTTCTTGCAACTCCCACTCAATTAGGGATGATTAATCAAATACTCCAAAAAGAGATCGTCGAACGTCGAGAAATTGACGCACGCTATCAAACATTAACCGAAGTTTCCCCGGTCGGCATATTTTATACTGATGCTTCAGGAAATTGTTTGTACGTCAACGAACGTTGGTGTCAAATTGCCGGAATTTCCTGCGAAAGAGCTTTCGGAACAGGGTGGGTGCAAGGTATTCATCCTGACGATTCTCAGCGGGTTTTTTCTGAATGGTATCGGGCGACCAATGAGAAATTGCCGTTTCAATCGGAGTACCGTTTTTTAGGTCTTGATAACAATCGCATCAGGTGGGTATTTGGTCAAGCTGTCGCACAAATCGATGATAATAGCGAGGTTAAAGGTTATGTTGGTACAATTACTGATATTACAGAACGCAAGCAAGTAGAAGAGGAAAATCGACTTCTCAATGAAAGTCTGGAGCTTCGAGTAGCTGAGCGAACTGCTCAGATCGAAATTTCCAACCAAAAATTGCAAAAAGAAATAGCAGAACGCCAACAAATCGCCACAACTTTGTTAGAACTTACGCAACTACAAAATGCGATTCTTAACAGCGCTAACTACACAATTATTTCCACCGACTCAGATGGTATAATTAAAACATTTAATCGGTCAGCACAGCAACTTTTAGGCTATTCCGCAGAGGAAGTGGTGGGGACACTAACACCAGCAATAATTCACGAGCCCGTGGAAATCGTTAAAAGAGGAGAAGTTCTTTCTCAAGAATTAGGAGTCAAAATAGAGCCTGGATTTGAGGTTTTTGTGACGTTGGCACGCCGGGGAATAGCTGACGAAAATGAATGGACTTACATTCGCAAAGATGGTTCGCGTTTCCCGGTGCTGCTGTCGGTAACTGCCTTATCTGACGGCGAGGGAAATATTAACGGTTTTTTGGGCATCGGTCAGGATATTCGCGATCGCAAACAAGCTGAAAAAGAGCTGCGCGACCTCACCACAGCCATGCAAAATGCGGTAGAAGGCATTTCGCGGCTGGACATTGAGGGACGCTACCTGAATATGAACCGAGCTTACGCTAATAAATGCGGTTACGAACCAGAAGAAATGATCGGGCTAGAATGGCCGATAACCGTACATCCTGATGATGTTGAAATGTTGATGTTAGCTTATCAGGAAATGCTAAGTTCCGGCAAAGTAGAAGTTGAAGCTAGAGGCTTGCGGAAAAATGGCTCGTTTTTTTACAAGCAATTAACCATGGTAACAGCTTGCGACGAACAAGGGATATTTAACGGACACCACTGTTTTATGAAAGATATCACCGAGCGCAAACTAACTGAAACAGCATTGCAGGAAAGTGAATTTCGATACAGACAAATAGTAGAATTAGCAGAAGAAGGTATTTGGGTAATTGACAGCAATGCCCGCACAACTTACGTCAACCACGCAATGGCGAGAATGCTCGGCTATACTGAGTCAGAAATGTTCGGGGAATCGCTTTTTGATTTCATGGATGAAGAAGCCAAAAAATTAGTCAACGATCATATCGATCAGCGCAAGCAGGGAATTGCCGAAAGACACGAGTTTAGACTGAAAACTAAGGAGGGTAAAGATGTTTGGACTTATATGTCTGCCAGTCCAGTCATGGACAAAAAAGGCAATCTGCTATCCAGTTGCGCCTTAGTTTATAATATTAGTGAACGCAAGGAGTCAGAGCAACAAATGCTACAACTTACTGCTGAATTGAAGCGTTCTAATCAGGAATTAGAACAATTTGCTTATGTAGCTTCCCACGATTTACAAGAACCTCTCAGAGCCGTTACCAGTTACACTCAATTGTTAGCCCAGCGCTATCAAGGTAATTTGGATGCTAAAGCAGACAAATATATTAATTATATTGTTGATGGCAGTACCAGAATGCAACAATTAATTAACGACTTGTTAGCTTATTCACGATTGGGAACGAGGGCTCAGAAATTTGAAATTGCCGACTGCTATGCTGCTGTGGATCAAAGTTTGTGCAATTTGCAAATTGCGATCGCCGAAAAGAAAGCTGTCATTACTTGCGACTCAATGCCAACAGTCATGGCAGATGAATTGCAACTGGTGCAACTATTCCAAAACTTGATCGGCAATGCCATCAAATTCTGCTGCCAAGATGTTCCCACAATTCATATTTCTGCTATCATACAAAATAATGAATGGCTGTTCAGCGTCCGCGATAACGGCATTGGCATCGACTCAGAGTATGCCGATCGCATTTTTATCATTTTTCAGCGCCTGCACTCTCGTCGAGAATACTTAGGCACTGGCATAGGTTTGGCGATATGCAAGCGAATTGTGGAACGCCACAGCGGAAGCATCTGGGTTGAATCTCAGTCGGGACAAGGAGCGACTTTTTACTTTACTATTCCGATCATTAACAGTTGCAGCATCAAAGTTTAAATATTTAGTTTAGATAATCACAAGGATACGCCAATTATGAGCGCTCAAATCCAACTTAAACCAATAGAAATTTTGTTGGTTGAAGACTCTCCCAGCGATGCTGACTTGGCAATGGAAGCCCTCAGCCAGGGTAAAATTTTGAATAATCTGCACTTTGTGGAGGATGGAGTCGAAGCAATCAAATTTTTGCGAAAGGAAGCACCATATATCAAAGTACCACGTCCCGACTTAATTTTGCTAGATTTGAACTTGCCGAAAAAAAGTGGTGTAGAAGTGCTGAAAGAAATTAAGACAGACCAAAATTTAAGAAGAATTCCTGTACTGATTCTCACCACTTCATCAGCCCAAGAGGATATTATCATGTCCTACTCGCTCCACGCGAACTGCTACATTACGAAACCAGTAGATTTCTTACAATTTACTAAGGTAGTTAGCTTAATTGAGGAGTTCTGGCTAACAGTCGTCCAACTTCCTGTTATTTAATTGATTGAGGAGTTCTGGTGGGCGGTGGTGACACTTGCCAAACTATAATTTTAAAGTTAAAAATAGAAGGAAAAGCCCCAAAATTTCAAAGGATATTTACAGAGTTCAAATCTGAGGATAAAAAACGTCAAAATTATGTGGATTAAAATTCTGTTGGTAGAAGACAATCCGGCTGATGCTGATTTGCTTGCAGAACTGTTAGAAGGAACTGTAGGAGTGGAATGGGAACTTGTTTCTGTTGAGTTCTTGCACGCCGCGATCGCACATTTGAGCAAACAGCCCTTTGATATAGTTTTACTCGACCTTTCTTTGCCCGACAGTCACGGTTTGGAAACCCTAACTCGCTTACGAGAAGTAGCCCCGGATACAGCAATGGTGGTAATGACAGGCCTGGATGACGAAGCCCTCGGACTCAAATCAGTTCGCTTGGGATCACAAGACTACATTGTCAAAGGTCGAATTACCACCCAATTATTAGTGCGGACAATCCGCTACGCTATTGAACGTTCTCAAACTTTTCAAATGCTCAAGGAAAGCGAGCGCCGTTTTCGCGCGATTTTCGACTCTTCGTTTCAGCTAACAAAGCTGCTGACTCCCGAAGGAATTGTGCTCGAAGTTAACGAGACAGCTCTTGAGTTTACAGGAATGCAAGCGAAAAATATTATCGGCCACCCGATTTTGCAACTTCCGATTTGGGAACAGTCACCAAATGCTAAAGAACAATTAAAAGAAGGGCTCGCCAAAGCTGCAACAGGCGAGTTTTTTCGTCAGGAAATAGACTTATTAGGAAACAACGGTCAAATTGTGACGGTTGATTTCTCACTGAAGCCTGTCAAAAATGAAACAGGACAAGTTTTGCTGTTGATTGCTGAAGCACGGGATATTAGCGATCGCAAGCGAGCTGAAATCGAAACTCTCAAAACATTGGCACGGGAAAAGGAACTTTCAGAACTCAGAGCTAAATTTGTTACAATGGTTTCCCACGAGTTTCGCACGCCCCTGACAACTATCCAATTTTCCGCTGGATTGCTGCAAGATTACAGCTCAAATTGGCCAACCGAGAAAAAATCTACTCATTTTATGCGGATTCAATTAGCGATTCAACGCATGACAGAGTTATTAGAAGATATCCTCGTAGTTGGCAAAATCGAAGCCAATACACTACAGTTTCAACCAGTTTCCTTAAACCTCGAAAAATTCTGCCATCAAATGGTAGAAGAACAACAACTCAACGACAGCAACCAACACCCGATCGCCTTTATTTTTACAGGTGACAACAGCGACGCTGAAATGGATGAAAAACTGATGCGACAAATCTTAGGAAACTTACTCTCAAATGCCATCAAATACTCTCCCGTAGGAAGTTCAGTTCACTTGCATCTCCAATGTCAAAATGGACAAGCACTTTTCCAAATCAAAGACCAGGGAATCGGCATTCCCCAAGCCGACCAAGAGCGGATCTGCGAAACCTTTTACCGAGCTACAAATGTCGGCACTATTTCTGGAACAGGTCTAGGTTTAGCAATTGTCAAAAGAGCCGTAGAACTTCACAGCGGAAAAATCGCCATCCACAGTCAAAAAGACAAAGGTACAACTTTTACAATCACCCTACCTTTAATTTGCCATACCAGGGAATAAGAGCTGACTCATCAATCAAACAACCATAAAAAATCATAAAAAAACATCATTAACATTATAAATCACAGGAAAAATAAACATGGCAAAGATTTTGGTAATAGAAGACGAAGAAGCGATTAGAGAAAACATTTTAGAGTTGCTAGCAGCAGAGAATTTTGAGTCAATAGGAGCAGCTAACGGTAAACTAGGTATCAACATGGCGATCGCACAAATCCCAGATTTAATTTTGTGCGACATGATGATGCCAGAAGTTGACGGTCACGGCGTTCTCAAAGCTTTGCGATCGGAACCAATAACTGCCACAATTCCGTTTATTTTCCTCACAGCAAAAGCCGACAAAACAGACATTCGGCTCGGCATGGAACTCGGAGCAGACGACTACATAACCAAGCCTTGTACCCCCCAAGAACTACTCAAAGCAGTTGTGATCCGACTTGATAAACACAAAGCAATTAGCAAAAAGTCCCAAAAAACACTAGACGAATTGCGCTCTAATATTAGTATGTCATTACCTCATGAATTGCGGACTCCTTTGAATGCAATCATGGGTTTTTCAGAGCTAATTTTATCAGAATATAACATCTTAAAAGAATCCGAAATCTTAGAAATGATCGGTTACATCCAACTTTCCGGTCATCGCTTGTACCGACTCATTCAAAACTTTTTGCTATACACAGATCTGGAAATGGCAGCAACCAATCCCGAACTGCTCAAGGAGATGCAAAACAGCGAATTTAGCTGCGTAGAATCTTTGCTATCTGAAAAAGCCAGACAGCAAGCAAAGCAGGCAAATAGATTAGACGACTTACACTTAAACTTGCAAAATTCATCGGTAGCAATTGATTCCATTAAGCTCACAAAAATTCTTGAAGAACTACTTGACAATGCGTTCAAATTCTCCTCAGAAGGAAGCCCAGTTTTTGTCAGCGCTTTGGTTGAAAATCAGAGGTTCATTCTGTCTGTAAAAGACCAAGGGCGTGGCATGACAGACGCTCAGATTGCACAACTTGAAGCTTATGTGCAGTTCGATCGCCAACTTTACCAACAAGCAGGTTTGGGATTAGGTCTGGCGATTGTTAAACGTATTACAGAATTGCACGGAGGAAACTTAAAAATAGAATGTTCCACAGATCAAGCAACCATAGTATCCGTTTGTCTACCAGTCTAATAGCTGGTAAAAGTATAGTCGTTTATTACACGACATGGGAGGCATTGAGTCCCTCCCCTTTCGCTTTCACTTCGAGCGGATTAACCCGCCTCGGCTGAACTACGCAGCTCTCTATCCCATTACTAAAAGCATTTGGGATTGCTTTTCTCAAAATATTATAAGACCCATTAACATCGGCATT
>JAYSVM010000059.1:0-6531 GCA_043718495.1 Oscillatoriales bacterium
CTTCAAATAACATTGTAGGGACACGGCACTGCCGTCTCCTAATTTTTAATGACTAATAATTATTCTCGCCATTTAATAGTGTATTTTTAAAGTTCATGCGAAAGACTTTTAACCATCGGAATGATAGAGGAGACGACAGTGCCGTGTCCCTACTTCAAATAACATTGTAGGGACACGGCACTGCCGTCTCCTAATTTCTAATGACTGATGACTATTCTCGCCATTTAATAGAACAGCCGATCGCATCAGTGCTCGATGGTTCTATAGATTCATTACTAAGCAATTGATCGATCGCACTTCGCAGATAAGACACCTGCACAGCGCCTGCATCATCAGCATTATCATCAATCAAACCTTTATAACGCAATTTGCCATCTTGATCTAGCAAAAAGACCTCCGGCGTTTTAGAAGCCCCAAAACTTTCAGCCACATCTTGAGCAACATCTCGGATGTAAGGAAAATTGAGTTGATTGGTAGCTGCAAAAGCTTTCATGTTCTCAAAACTATCATCGGGATGCTGGTTTGCATCATTAGCATTAATCCCGATTAAAGTAACATCTCGATCTTGGAACTCTGCTTGAAGTTCTTTCAGGCGATTTAAATACAAATGCACATAAGGACAGTGATTGCACATAAATACTACCCCAATCGCCCGAAATTTTTCTAAATATCGAGCTAAATGGTGAACTTCTTCATCAACTCCCGGTAGTTCAAAGTCGGGAGCATAGCTATTAATTGGAGTACCCATTGTTGACCTTAGTAAACTCATTTTTTCAGGATGTGAAGAAAACAAACATTTATATGCCCAATGCCTAATGCCCAATGCCCAAAAGTACCTAATTTACCTAAGAAAGGCAATACAGTTTATTCCTCGCCTTGTTTTAGCCAACCTTTGGCCAGAGCTTGATATCCAATCATTTTGTATGTTAATTTGGCGGCCGTAAATTCTGACACTACAGAATCCACAAGAGGTGCTAATTCCATAATGTCACAGCCGATTACTTCGTGGGACTCGAAGACGCGGCGCAAAAATCCAGTCAGGGAATACCAATTTAACCCACCTGGTTCTGGAGTGCCAACCCCTGGAATTAAAGTCGGATCGATGCCGTCTAAGTCGATCGTCAAAAATACCCGCTTAGTCGTGATGCTAGCAATTGCCCGATCGGCCCAATTAGGTTCATTAGCGATTTCCCTAGCCCGAATCACGTTTAGCTGTTTGGCTTTAATCAAGTCTGCTTCTTCCTTGCAGATAGCGCGAATGCCGATTTGCAATGTCGGTAAACCCATATCCACAACGCGCCGCATCACACAGGCGTGGTTGTGAATCGAGCCTTCGTACTCGTGCCGCAAGTCGCCGTGGGCATCGATTTGGATGACTGTGAAAGCTTCGTCTGGGTATGCTTGGCGATAACCTTCGACGACGCCGGCGGTGATGCTGTGTTCGCCTCCTAGGGAAATCACAAATTTATTTTCGGTAACTAGCTGATAGACTGCGGCTTGGGTGACTCGCAGCATTTCTAGGGATGAAACTGGCTGGCTGTTACGGGTGTCTGCGATCGGCTCTTTTGTATAAATACCAACATCGTAGCAAACTTCGGAATCTAGTTCTTCGTCGTAGCATTCGAGTTGGTGAGAGGCTTCTAGTAGTTTGGCGGGCCCATTTTCGCATCCCCGGCGGTAGGTGGTGGTGGCTTCGTAGGGAATTGGCAAGATAACTACTTTGGCGGTGTCGTAGTCGGGTACTATCTCCGAGCCTAGAAACGGTACGACAGCAGTGGAAGTGATTGTTGGCATAGGGGGAATTTCAATAAGGCAAAAAATTCAGCATCTTTAATGGTGGCACAATATTGGCTTGTAGTGCAAAGTAGTCATTAGTCATTAGTCATTGGTCATTAGTCATTAGTCATTAGTCAACAGCTAATTATGCCCTATGCCCCATGCCCTATGCCCCATGCCCCATCCCCAATCTAAAATCTAAAATCCTATGACTTCTTCTACATTAACAGTTGTTGCACCTCAAACCTGGGTGTGGAAAGGCTTTCCGATTTGCTACCAGACTGCGGGCACTCAGGGGCCTGCGGTGGTGTTTGTCCACGGTTTTGGCGCGTCTTGGGGCCATTGGCGGAAGAATTTGCCGGCATTGGCTGCTGATTGTCGCTGTTATGCGATCGATCTGATCGGTTTTGGCGGTTCTGCTAAGCCTGCGCCGAAACTGGAAATTGAGTATACTTTTGAAACTTGGGGTCAGTTAATTGCTGATTTTTGTCGGGAAGTTGCGGGTGGGCCGGCTTTTTTGGTCGGAAATTCGATCGGCTGTGTCGCAATTATGCAAGCGGCTGTGGATTTTCCTGATATTGCTTCTGGTGTTATTTTACTAAATTGTTCGTTGCGTTTGTTGCACGATCGCAAACGGGCCGAAATGCCTTGGTATCGCAGTTTTGGAGCGCCAATAGCACAAAAAGTTTTAAATGTCAAATGGATTAGTCAATTATTTTTCAAACAATTAGCAACGCCGAATACAGTGCGAAAAGTGCTTTTGCAAGCCTATCATCGTCCTGAAGCTGTCACCGACGAATTGGTAAATATGCTACTGGAACCAGCCAAAGACAGTGGTGCAGTCGATGTATTTGTGGCATTTATCAGTTATTCTCAAGGGCCTTTACCAGAGGATTTGTTGCCTCGTTTGAGCTGTCCAGCTTTGATTTTGTGGGGTACAGATGACCCTTGGGAGCCGATCGCACTTGGACGAGAATTAGCCAAATATCCGGCTGTGGAAAAGTTTATTCCGCTGGAGGGAGTTGGCCATTGTCCCCAGGATGAAGCACCGGAATTGGTCAATCCTATTTTACTCGATTGGATTAAAGCGCGATCCTCTCCGGGGGCTGCGCTAACGGTATTGACAGAAAATTAGAAATTAGGACACAGCAGTGCTGTGTCCCTACAATACTATCTTGGGTAGGGAAACGGCACTGCCGTCTCCTCCGGAATTGATATCTACTCGTTATCAGTTAAATTTACTATTTTGATGAAGAGAGGATTTGATATGACTTCCCCAATTTCTCCCTATCACCGTTTCTTCAAATATCGAATTGCTCTGCTAATCAACATTACTGTAATTATCCCTTTAGGTTACTTAGTGAGGTTTTCTCATGGCCCAGCACCGGAATGGTTCAACGACTCTTTTGGAAGTATAGCTTATCAAATACTTTTGATTTTGCTAACAGTTTTATTATGGCCAAAAGCTTCGCTAGCCTGGACTGCTTTTGGGGTGTGTTTAGCTAGCTGCGGAATAGAATTTCTTCAACTATGGCAACCTCCTTTTTTGCAAGCAGCTAGAGCTACTTTACCGGGACGACTGATACTGGGAAACTCATTTACCT
Organism: Oscillatoriales bacterium; assembly: GCA_043718495.1. GTDB lineage: Bacteria > Cyanobacteriota > Cyanobacteriia > Cyanobacteriales > Microcoleaceae > Microcoleus. Next base: position 3,381 of record JAYSVM010000059.1, read on the forward strand.
GGTCGGATTTTCCACCCTATTTTGTCGGTAGTTTGTTGGGTTGGGTGTACGTGGGATGGCTTGCTAAATTGAAACCTTACAAGTAATATCAAATCCCGTAGCATCGGAATGATAAAGTCAACCGTCAAGCGTCAACCGTCAACCGTCAAGCGTCAACCGTCAACCGTCAACCGGACACAGCAGTGCTGTGTCCCTACAAATACCAAATACCAAGTTTAAAGTCCCCGGCCTGACTGAGATTTTTTACTCAACCAATCCTTACCCAATCTGATAGTCACATCCGACTGCAAAGAACCGGTACTCTCAACCAGCACATCCCCAAAACCCAAAGATTGGCGAATGGCTTGAGCGCTTTTAATATCGCCATCTTGAGCTACTAAAGTTGTCACATCCAACGGTTCTGGCCAATCCTTATAAACCTGAACATTCCGGTATCCAGCTTGAGTCAAAGTCTTGACAAATTCTTCAACAGCAGCTTGATCTCCGGTACTATCTTGAATCGCCACCTTCAGAAAAGTCGCATCAGCATTCTCGATTGTCCAAGTATTTTGACCGAAGTCAAAATGTTCGGCTACCATAGTTTGGATTGCACTTTGATCTGGCAACCAGTAACTTGCCTTGTAATCTTTGCTATCGCTGAACTTGCCCGGAACCATTAACATCTGTATACTAGAGCGATCGGTTTTAGTCGCAAAACCTGCCAGTGCCACTAATTCCTCAATGCTCAAGTTTGTGTCAATGTGAGACTGAATCACCGACAAAATCTTCGGCAGTCGTGAAAGCAAACCGACATTAACCTCTTGGTCTACAAAAGCGCGCATTAATAATTGTTGGCGCTGCACTCTACCGATATCGCCCAAACTGTCGTGGCGGTAAAGCAAATACTGCACGATTTGTTCGCCGTTGAGAAGCTGTTTCCCAGCCTTGAGATTTATATACAAATGCTGACTTTCATCGGTATATTTCATGTCTTTAGGGACATTAATCGTAATGCCACCAAGGGCATCAACCAAGCTTTTTATGCCTTGAATATTCAGTGTGACATAGCGGTCAATTCCCACCCCGCCCAGGAGTCCGCTAACTGATTTGGCTGAGGATGCCGGGCCTCCATAATAATTAGCTTCATTGATTTTTACCTCGCCTCTACCTTCAACATAGGCGCGGGTATCTCGCGGAATAGAAAGCACGCTTAATTTTTTATTTTGAGGGTCGAACCTAACCAGCAGCATGGTGTCGGTTAATCCTTTAAAGGAATTTTCCCAGACATCATATCCCTTTTCTTTATCGGGAGCTCCGTTGATGTCAGAAGTCAGAACCTTAAGTCCTAAAACTAAAATATTAACTGGGCGAGTCAGCTCTGGCATTTTCATGCTGAGCTTGGCCATATCGCCTTGGGAAAACACCGCCGCTTCTTCAGGAGTCAATTTCTGTTGCTGAAGCGGGGTTGTGGACAGAGAAACGGCTAGGAGTGCTCCGGCTGTGGCTGAAAGCATGGCGACTCCTGCTAAACCAAAACCAAATCCCAGCCAACGGCCTCGATGAGGCTGGGTAGATTTTTTGGTTGAAGGTTGAGCTGTTGGTTGTTTGATAGGGTCTTGATTAGGATTTTTTTGAGCTGGCACTGGCTTCCTCACGCACAATAAGAATAAAAAAAGATAATGGCAATTTGTAGTATCAACCTGAAGACACAATCAAGCAATAGGCTAAGGGCTTAAAAGATCCCTGAATTATGATAGATGTTTGCCGACGATTTTTTCGGCTACGCGGCTAATTCCAGGCAGCCAGAGTGGTTGGCGTTGACCGAGGCGAAACATCAGGCCGAGACTGACGATGAAGTAGCTGGTGGTCAACAGGCTACTCATTAATAACATGGGAAGTGTCCAAGATTCCGCAGAAATGGCTCCCGCTTCTAAAAAAATATGTCCCAAGAGCCAACTTAGAGCCAGAGCAATTGCTAAACGACTGACAGCTTTGTGTTCGGGGCTTCCTTCGTGGCGGTACAGTTTCCACAGGGCGGGGAAAAAGCCGATGACGGGGATCAATAGTACAAACAGACTGATGCGATCGAGTTCAGGATTTTCTAAGGGATCTTTGTTTTTCATAATTAATCGCTTAAAACTCAAAATTCCGATAAAAGGGCTGTTTTTGCAGAAAAATTGTCTGTTACGGGCAAAATTTATGGGCGCTTAAGAGTACCTACTAACTGATCACAAGTTTTCGGGGCCCGATCGCCGCATTTTGATAGACTGGATACAGCACAGGAGACAGGAGAACAGACGAAGACCATGACCAAATCCCAAAAACCGATTGTTATTGCTCCATCCATATTATCAGCCGATTTTAGCCGTCTTGGAGCAGAGATTCAAGCTGTTGATCAAGCCGGCGCTGACTGGATTCACGTAGATGTGATGGATGGTCGCTTTGTTCCTAATATTACGATCGGACCGCTGATTGTTGAGGCAATTCGTCCTGTTACTACCAAAATCATCGATGTCCACTTGATGATTGTGGAACCGGAGAAGTATGTCGAAGACTTTGCTAAGGCTGGTGCTGACATTATTTCGGTTCACGCTGAGCACAATGCTTCGCCTCACTTGCACCGTACCTTGGGTCAAATTCGGGAATTGGGCAAGAAAGCCGGTGTGGTTCTCAATCCTTCGACGCCACTGGAGTTGATTGAGTATGTGCTGGAACTTTGCGATTTGGTGCTGATTATGAGTGTCAATCCGGGTTTTGGTGGTCAAAGTTTTATTCCGACTGTGTTGCCGAAAATTCGCCAGTTGCGCCAAATGTGCGATGAGAGAGGTCTCGATCCTTGGATTGAGGTGGATGGTGGTTTGAAGGTTGACAACACTTGGCAGGTGCTGGAAGCGGGCGCTAATGCGATCGTGGCTGGCTCTGCTGTGTTTAAGGCGAAGGATTATGCTGGTGCGATCGAGGGTATCCGCAATAGCAAGCGTCCGACTCCACAGTTGGCTGCTGTTTAATTCAAAAATGCGATCGCGTTCGTCAAGTTATATCAATTCCGATCGCATCGGAATTGATATAACCCCAAATTAGGAGACGGCAGTGCCGTTTCCCTACAATTAATTTGGCGTAGAAATCAGGAGACGGCAGTGCCGTTTCCCTACAATTAATTTGGCGTAGAAAT
>JAYSVM010000060.1:0-21937 GCA_043718495.1 Oscillatoriales bacterium
GTCTCCTCTTGGCTGTAGGGACACGGCACTGCCGTCTCCTCTTGGCTGTAGGGACACGGCACTGCCGTCTCCTCTTGGCTGTAGGGACACGGCATTGCCGTCTCCTCTTCGATATCAGCCCTAAATACAAAAAGGCAAAAATTAAAGTTTTTGCCCTTAGCATTTTTCATACTTTACTGTCAATTATTAGCGCCCCGTCGCTTTATTAGTATTTGGCAGACTGCTAATAACTGCATTGGCGGGTTTTTTATCAGAACTTGGAGCTTTTTCCCCAACTGCTTTGGCAACCTCAACGCCATTTTCTTCCAGAATTACGATCGGATCAGCTCCTGACTTGACATCAACCCGCTTCACCAAAACTCGCCCGTTAGACAACCGCTGGCCTACTTTGACATATCGACTGGTTGGTTCATTCGGTACTCTCACAATTACTTGCGTCTCGTTCCCAACTTTCACAACTCCGCTGACTTCAGTGCCTGTAGCGAGGTCAGTAGAAGGTGGTGGCGGTGGCGCAGGAATTGCCGGCACTTGCTTGACTGGAGGCGGATTGGGGTCTATCCACTGGGGCGGGCGCTTGTCTACTGGCAATGGTGGCAGATTCGGAACTCCTAGGGGTCTAGCTGCAATTGGCTGGGGCGGGCGCGAGAGTCCAGGACGGCGGGGATTCGTACCAGTATTTGTTGCGGTCGGACGGCGGCCCAATTGAGGCGTATTTAGCCCCGGAATTTGGCGCGGGGAGCCAATTTGCGCTCCATCGCCTCCCGGCAGACCAGGATCTCCGGGGCGACTGCCCAATTGAGGCGCATTGAGTCCCGGAACTTGGCGCGGCGAGCCAACTTGCGCGCCATCGCCTCCCGGCAGAGAAGGATCTCCTAATGGTCTTGCTGCTATGAGCGGAGTTCCTGCTGACCGAAGTCCTACTGACGGGGGGTTTAGCCCTGGTACTTGTGGCAACGAGGCTACTTCTCGACCCAGGGCTTTCTCGCCTGCGGGTTCAGGATTTGTCGTGTTTGCCGATAGAACTGGCAGAATAGGGGCTTTTGCTATGGTTCGCGCGTCGTAGTCTTGATCGCGCATGGCTGCATCAACTCTATTTTTACCCTGTCGCCAAATTGCTTGCAGCAAATTTGTTCGCGTCACGCACGAAAGTGCTCCCCTTCTTTCTGTCGGCGGTCGATATACCTCAATTGCCTCTGCAATTTCTGGCACGATGGAACACCGGAGAGCGTCAGGAGGCGATTTTTCTCCGTAAATGTTCCACAGACTTGAGGCTATCCGATATTCACCCAGGGCTTTTTCTATTCTTCGGAAGAATGGTCGGTTAGTTAGTAATAACTCTCGTCTGGTTACACCAAAATTCCTTCCTGTTCCGTAGATAGTCTCTACTAATTCACCTACATCGTTACCGTACTCAGAATATTGTGTGGTCTCATCCAGGAGAGCCTGAAGCGTCCTGAATTCGCTGACAACGCCTCTTGCTGTCGGGCTGAGATTGATTTGGGGAGCGGCGGGGCCTTTGAGTTTAACTCCTCCAATTTGGACTGGGCGAGTTAGCTCTGGCATTTTGGATAGCAGGTCAATCTTTCGTGGTGCCAGCTTGGGCAATAGATTGGCTGTCATCGGCCCTGCTGGGACTCCGGCAGCTCCAATTTCACTTGGGTTTTGAACTGCGATCGGGGGAAGTGGCCCAAAGGGGTCGATCTGAGCAGGATTGGGGGTTAAGGGGCCTGGCGGTATGAGCTGACCCGCTGGTGTGTTTTTTGGCTGGTTCTTTTTGTTGTCGATCCCTGTTTGACTTTGTGTTGCCCGTTGGTCTGGGTTGGTCGATCGAATTAACCCACTCGGCCCAGCCGCTACTACTGGAGACGGGAAACTCTGAGTTCCTGGGGTGGGAGTGGCTGCGACTATCGGAGATGGAGAAGCTGCACTAGGAGTGGGGCTGGGGCTTGCTGTGTCGCCCCCGCCTTCACCACAGCCTCCGATCGCAAAAGCTAGTAGTCCTATAGTTGCAAAATATAAAAGTTTGTGCATTGCCGATCGCCTCTAACTGATTAATTTCAACATATCTAACACGGCTTTGCCATTACAGTCCGTTGTCGCTTTAAGTTTATCTGTGTTCGATGTTATGCGATCGTTTAAAAATTGCCAAGTTCTGCGATTTTTCTCAATTCCAGATAAAACGTGCGATCGCCCAACAGAAATTACTGGGATTTTTGAATTTTGAGTTGAAAACTATTGACATCAGAACCCGATATATGCTAATGTGCCGTCCTAGTGGTGTTAATTAAACTTTCAAGCGCCGATCGCAACCAAAATCTACTATCCTAAAATCTTGATTTTTTCAAGTCTTAAAGCTAACCAAGCGGTTGATAAAAGACTACAAAATCAAATAAAACATAGATAAAATATTCGATCTATGTCATACAAAACTATAGCTGAAAAATCAAACTTGCAAATAAGGTATTCCTATGGCACAAGCGTTTGTATCTCCTGTAGTGCTGATCATTTTAGATGGCTGGGGTTATCGCGAGGAAACCGACGGAAATGCGATCACCGCCGCAAAAACACCAGTGATGGACAGTCTCTGGGCAGCCTATCCCAGCACACTAATTCGCACTTCTGGTAGAGCCGTAGGTCTTCCCGACGGGCAAATGGGCAACTCTGAAGTCGGTCACTTGAATCTAGGCGCAGGCCGGGTTGTGCCTCAAGAGTTAGTGCGGATCTCGGATGCAGTGGAAGATGGTTCTTTGCTGAGCAATCGGGCCCTGGTTCGGCTTTGCGAGAAAGTCCGCGCCACCGGCGGTAAGTTGCACCTCACAGGCCTTTGTTCCGAGGGCGGAGTTCATTCCCATCTCAGTCATATTCAAGGCTTGCTCCAATTGGCAAAAGCTCAGGGAATTACTGACGTTTGCATTCACGCCATTACCGATGGTCGCGATACTACTCCAAAAGAGGGTGTCGAAGCTCTAGCCAAGATTGAAGGTTATATCGAAAAGCTCGCGATCGGCAAAATAGTCACTCTCAGCGGTCGCTATTACGCGATGGATCGTGACAAACGTTGGGATCGGGTGCAGCGCGCCTATGATGTGATGACGACTGAGAGTGTGCCTGATGGTCGATCGGCTGTGGAAGTATTACAGGCATCTTATGCGATCGGGGTAACAGACGAATTTGCAATTCCCACCCGTATTGCGCCTGGAGCGGTGGCATCCGGCGATGGGATGATTTTCTTTAATTTTCGCCCAGACAGGGCTAGAGAGTTGACTCAAGCCTTTGTGGATCGCAATTTTAAGGGCTTTGAACGGCAGTTAATTGATCCACTAATCTTTGCCAGTTTTACTCAGTACGATCCGAAGTTGTCTTCAGTTTTGGTGGCTTTTGAACCGCAGAATTTGAACAATATCCTGGGCGAAGTGATCTCGAAACACGGTTTGCGGCAGTTGCGGACAGCGGAAACTGAAAAGTATGCTCATGTGACTTATTTTTTCAACGGGGGTCTGGAAGAGCCTTTTGAGGGGGAAGACCGGGAAATGGTGCAGAGTCCGATGGTGGCGACTTACGATGAGGCACCGGAAATGTCGGCGGCCCTAGTGACGGATGGGGCGCTGGCGGCGATTGAGAAGGGTATTTATTCGTTTGTGGTGATTAACTACGCTAACCCGGATATGGTAGGCCATACGGGGATGATGGATGCGACGATAATTGCGATCGAAACCGTAGACAAATGTTTAGGGCGGCTGGTGACTGGCGTTACCAAAGCTGGGGGAACAGCCATCATTATTGCTGACCACGGCAATGCTGAGCAGATGTTTGACGAGGACGGAAATCCTTGGACAGCTCACACTACTAACCCAGTGCCGTTTATTCTAGTAGAAGGTGAAGGTCTAAAGATTCCGGGTCACGGAACGGATGTTCCTTTGAGGGATGATGGATGTTTAGCTGATATTGCACCGACGATTTTAGAGTTTTTGAGATTGCCTCAGCCTCCTGAGATGACAGGACGGTCTATGATGCGATCGGCTGATTTTGAAGTTCGCACCAATCGCTCTCCGGTACGAGTCCGACTCTAGGGCCACGCCACTGCCGTCTCCTCATCTACCAGCACTGCCGTGTCCTCATCTACCAGCACTGCCGTATCCTCATCTACCAGTAGGGAAACGGCACTGCCGTGTCCTCATCTACTAGCAGCCGTGTCCCTACATAAATTGCGGGCGATCGACCAAATTTGATATGATAATTAATTACCGATTACCTATTACCAATTCCCCCAGATTATGAATATTGTTTCTGTTTTACAAGTTATCTGGTCTGTGTCTGCTTTCGGAGTTGTAGTTCTTGTGTTGCTACACAGCCCTAAAGGTGATGGGATTGGAGGTATTGGCGGACAAGCTCAATTGTTTACCAGTACCAAAAGTGCGGAGACTACTCTGAACCGGATTACTTGGGCTTTGGCTATTGTTTTTATGGGTTTGACGGTGATTTTGAGTGCTGGTTGGTTGACTCCTAAATTATAGGATTTGGATTTTTAATCGCAGATGAACGCAGATAGACGTAGATAATATCACTCACGTTCATCTGCGTTTGTTTTCGTTTATCTATGGTTGCAAAAATGTGGTTGTGGAAAGTTACGATTAGATTTCGATGGTTAACGGCCTTGGGGTTGGCTTTATATTGTTTTAGCCTGATAATTTTGACTCAGGTTTATACCCCTGCTGCGAGTCTTCCTCCTCCCGATAGTTGGCCGTCTCCACAGGTGCATTCTTTACCACCAACGTTGGCTAATTGGAAAGATTCAAGTGATAGTGGCGATTATTTCGATCGCATAAAACCCCCAAAAGTCAGTCATTTAGTTTGGTCGAAGTTTCCGATTCAGGTTTATGTCGAGCATCCAGTCAATACTAATCGCTCTGAAGAATGGGTAGAAGCTATGTTAGGTGTAATCCGGGAATGGGGAGTTTACTTACCTTTGACTGTGGTCGATAGTTCCGAGGTGGCTGATATTAGAATTTTACGTCAGGCTCTACCTTTCCGTCAAGGGGAGAAAGTGCGATCGGGAGAAGCTGTCTATGAATTATACACCAGTCAGGATGGCGATAAAACTAGATTATCTCATAGGTTTTCGGTTTATCTGAGTCCGAATCAAGTGGGAAAGTATATTGCGGCGATGGCGCGTCACGAGTTGGGTCACGCTTTAGGAATTTGGGGTCATAGTTCAATGGAAACTGACGTACTTTATGAGTCTCAAGTTAGAAATCCTCCGCCTATTTCTGCTAGGGATGTGAATACTTTGAAGCGAGTTTATGAACAGCCGACTCGGTTGGGTTGGGAATTTTAGTTAAAACTGAGATCTTGCACCATTCTCAATTAGCTGTAGGGGCGGGTTCACCGACAATAATTGCCTAAAACGGACAATCTCGTAAACCCGCCCGCACTGAGATCTTGCACCATTTTCAATTAGCTGTAGGGGCGGCTTCACCGACAATAATTGCCTAAAACGGACAATCTCGTAAACCCGCCCGCACTCGGTTGGGTTGGGAATTTTAGTTCAAACCATCCAATCACAAAAAGAAAAACCATGAAAGATGAATGTTTTGGAATTGTACCAGTTTTTTCTACTGAAGCTGACATTTTATTTTTGTTGATTCAACATCAAGCCGGACATTGGGCATTTCCGAAAGGTCACGCCGATCCGGGTGAATCTGCACTAGAAACCGCCAAACGGGAATTGGAAGAGGAAACTGGAATCCGTGATTATGAAGCGCTTGAGGAGCCGAGTTTTGTTGAACATTATTCTTTTGTTCAGGAATCTGTGCCGAGTTCTGTGAAACATTATGCCTTTGCTAAGGAAGGAGAACTAATTGAAAAGAGTGTTACTTACTTTGTGGCTTTTGTAAATTCAATGGAAGTTGTTTTACAAGCAGAGGAAATTCAAAATTCTACTTGGATTTCTTTTGAAGAAGCTATTAATTTGATTACTTTTGACGGAAATCGGGGAATTTTGAGGGAAGTTAAAGCGTATTTGGATGGGAGAAAGAAGAATTAATTCTGTGAGATACCCGACTTCTTGTGACCTTCTGTATATATAGCAATCCTAAATCAGTTGCATAATTATTGTAGGGGCTCTTGGCCCCGTGGTTGCCCGATAGATAGGGGGTAGGCACGGGGGCGCTACCCTACAAATTTATCTAAATCATTTAGGATTGCTATAGTATCCTGGCTTAAATCCTGCAAGAAATAAGACAATTCAATTGCTAATCACTAATCGCCCCAAAGCAATTAGTGATTAGCAATATCACCTCAACAATCACATTTTACTGATAATTCTTTGGACGATTTCCACACCTGTTACCGCTTGCCAACCAAACAGCCCCAGCATCGCCACATTCAGAAAGATGTGAGTATATCTGGCAACATTGTTGCCTTTTTGCATCAAAGGTGTCAGCGACGCAGACATCGCAATAATTGCCGTCATTCCCAACCCTGCCAGCAAGTGGGAGCCCACAAATAGTTTGCCATTGTTGATGTAGGTGACTGCCATACCGCCGATCGAACCCATTACCATCAAGGCTAGCAGCAAAGAACCCATCTGGTGATGTTTCAGGTTGAATTTACCCTTAATTAACTCTTTTTTGACTTCGCCTTCGGCACTTCTGGTGCGCCGGATTTGAACACCGAGATACAAAGCATAAAATGAGATTGCTAGCAATACCCACATTAACACTGGGTGGAAAAATTGGCTCCAAACTTTCACTGACTGAGGAATTTCAAGATCCATAGTGTTCTCAGGATTTGTAAACATACTTCATAAAACTTAGCATACCAGTCAGGCCGTCTCATGCGACGGTAAAAATATATAAAATGAGACACAGTTATGCCTGCCACTAAACAAGACGCTTTATTAATCCAATCTGCCAAGACTGGCAATATTATTCACGTACAAGCCTTACTCGCTAAGGGTGTTAACGCTGACGCCAAAGACTCTGAGGGGACGACGGCTTTGATGTTTGCGGCCCAAAAGGGCTATGCGGAAATCGTGCGTATTTTACTAAAAAATGGCGCTAATGTCAACCAAGTCAGAAGACGTTTTGGTTTGACAGCTTTGATGTTGGCTGCGGCTCACAAGCAAACTGATTCTGTGCGGCTGTTGCTGGCTGGGGGTGCTGATGTTAATGCTAAAAATGATGATGGTAGTACGGCTTTGATGGCGGCTTCTCTAAAAGGTGATATCAATGTTGTGCGGCTTTTACTGGCTGCTAGTGTTGATGTCAATGTGTGCGATCGGGATGGAGATTCTGCTTTGAAGATAGCTGCTTTATCTGGCAATGAAAGTGTAGTAAAAGCCTTGGGAGATGCAGGAGCTATTGCTGACAATTCTACCCTATTTTTAGCAGTTAGTCAAGGTCGCGCTGAAATAATCCGAATTTTACTCAATTGTGGTGCCGATCCTAATATTAAAAATGCCGACAGCAAAACTGCTTTGATGCAGGCTGCTATTGTGGGTAATTTATCAGTGATTGAGATATTATTGGCTGCTGGTGCTGATGTTAGCATTTTTGACAAAGATGGGGAAACTGCTTTAACTTTGGCTGCTGATTTTGGTCATGTGGATGTGGTGAGAGCTTTGCTTGGTGCTGGTGCTGATGTGAATGTTAAGAATGGGGATGGGGGAACCGCTTTGATGGCTGCTGCTGCTGGGGGGAATTTGCCGATCGCCCATATCTTACTCGATGCTGGTGCCGATATCAACGCGAAGGATAAAGATGATGAAACTGCTTTAAATTTTGCGGTTGTCGAAGGCTATGAAGATGTTGTGGAATTGCTGCTGAACCGAGGTGCTAGTGTTGGTGCTAGAAATCGGTTGGGCGATACGCCTTTGCTGGTGGCTGCGGTTCATGGTTACACTGCGATAGTATCAGCTTTGCTGCAAAAAGTCAATCAAAATAATGCTGATTTTCTCAATGCTAAAAACTTTGGAGAAACTGCTTTAACTCTCGCTGTTTTTCAAGGACATACTGAGACGGTAAAGGTCTTACTTGAGGGTAGTGTTGATGTTAATATCCCTGGGGAGCAAGGGAAAACTGCTTTAATGAAAGCTTGTATTCGAGGTTATATTGCGATCGCAAAATTATTAATTGACAACGGTGCAGATATCAATCTACGGGATGATTCCGGTGCCACTGCTTTAATGTGGGCCGCACATCGGGGTTGTGTCGATACTGTAAAAATCTTAATTGATGTGGGTGCCGATGTAAATCATAAAAACCTAGGGAATTATACCGCTCTAATGCTGGCAGAGTTTAACAGTTACAAAGAGGTGGTTAAATTGCTAAAAAGTGCTGGAGCACGCGAGTGATCAAGTCCAACCGAAAATGATGTAGAGGAGACGGCAGTGCCCAAGGAGTGTCAACTTAAGCTTGAAAGCCTTGATAAATCTCGTTTTTACCTAAGTCTAGATCCCCTAAATCCCCCTTAAGAAGGGGGACTTTGAGAAGACTCTTGTCCCCCCCTTCTTAAGGGGGGTTAGGGGGGATCTAAAGTTTAATTGGAGTAGGAGTGACTTTAATAACACTCTTCAAAACCAAAGAAACCGGGTTTTTTTCGATTTTCTCGTGGTGTAACGAAGTATTGTCATAAAAACCCCGGTGGTTGAGCGAAGTCGAAACCCTGGCCACCCGCGCGTAAGTCTTATGTATAGCTTTACAATTTATATTCGAGAGGTTCGCAAAACTCATTTACCCCAGTTTTAAACACATAAATAATCACCGTAGTTATCAAAATTTCCGGGCAAATACTTGCAGCCACTAAATCTCCGAATGCTGCATTCAATCGCCCATTTGTCAACTCTTCTTTGACCTCTGACTTGCAGATAGCAACGCGGCATCTTTTGGCTAATCCGTCCAGCCAATTTTCCGATATATTCGGTTCTTGTCCGGCTTGAATTGCCAGAGATATCGCTGCATCCTCGATATTTCCCTCGCAATCTTCGATTTCGTCGAGGGCTTTTAGGGCTTCGGGATAGGCGGCTAATTCGGAGCGAAATAGGGCAATTTCTTGGGAGGTAATAACGACCATATTATTTTAGTTGGTGCTTTGTTTGCTGGACAAGTTTAGGAGTTAAAGTTGATATTATAGCATTTTTTTGTTTTGGGTTGGGAGAAGAACTCAAATATCTCCGATCTCTTAGTCCGCGTAGGCGGACATTGTTTGTGTAGACGCGGTTTCAACCGCCGGGTGTTCAAGGCGATAACGAATCCCCACAATTCCTGCTACAATAACAGAAATTAACCGCCTCACCATCTCACCAATGTTAGATAAAATCTGGCGATTCATCAAACAATTAATTCAGCGGCTATTCGGCACCAATCCGAAAATTGAACCGACACCACCTCAACCTGCGCCAACTTTTACTGATGCGGAATACGAGGCGAAGTTGATGGAACTTCTCGAAGGGGTGAATCAGGGCTGGGGAAGAGGCGCTGTTGCGGAATTCTTAATTGCAAAACGAATTAAAAATGGTGATTTGGCGGCTTGGTTGCGTGGGTTTGGCGATCGATTGTTGGCGGGGGCGCAGTGGAGTACAGTGTCTACGGATGCGGTGGTATCGCTTCAGGAATTGGCGCGCAGGTTGGAGTTGTTGGGTAGAGTTGCGGGTGGGGAATTGGGAGAGGCGGCGGGGAATGTTGGTAAGGAGATTTTGGTTAGGTTTCCGCCAGTTTCGGGTGAGGGGGGAGAGGATGTTGATCGAGAGGCTGAGGTTTGGTGGAATCGAGGTGAAGAGGAATATGAACAAAGTAATTTTCAAGAAGCACTTGCTTCCTACGATCGTTCTATTGAATTCAAATATAATGCTCCCGAAGTCTGGGAAAAACGAGGTTTAGCTCTACAAAAATTAGGTGATTATCAAGGTGCTATAGATTCCAACAACACTGCTTCTACTCTTTATCGTTATTCTTATTCTGCAAATCCTGATTCGGCATCAGTTTATGATTCAAAAGATTTTTTTTTGAGTCGAAGTGATATCAATTCATCTTTTAACCAAGCTTTAGAAATTAGACTAGATGATTACGAATCCTGGTACAATCGGGGTATTGCACTGCACAATTTAGGAAGATTGGAAGAAGCGATCGCCTCCTACAATCGAGCCTTAGAAATCAAACCATATAACCACGAAGCCTGGAATAACCGAGGCAGTGTACTGGATGATTTAGGAAGATTAGAAGCAGCGATTGCTTCTTACGATAAAGCTTTAGAATTCAAACCAGATGATTACGTAGCCTGGTACAATCGGGGCATTGCACTGAATAATTTAGGAAGACTAGAAGAGGCGATCGCCTCCTACGACAAAGCCTTAGAATTTAAACCAGATTATGACGATGCCTGGAACAATCGGGGTGGTACGTTGTACAATTTAGGCAGATGGGAAGAAGCGATCGCCTCTTACGATAAAGCCTTAGAATTCAAACCAGATGATGACGACACCTTGAACAATCGGGGATTTGCACTGGGTAATTTAGGCAGATGGGAAGAAGCGATTACTTCCTACGATAAAGCCTTAGAATTCAAACCAGATGATGATGAACCCTGGTACAATCGGGGCAATGCACTAGATAATTTAGGCTTCTTGGAAGAAGCGATCGCCTCCTACGACAAAGCCATAGAATTCAAACCAGATTTTCATAATGCTTGGAGAAATCGGGGCGTTTCATTGTATAAGTTAGGCTTCTTGGAAGAAGCGATCGCCTCCTACGACAAAGCCTTAGAAATCAAACCAGATGATGAAGAAGCCTGGTACAATCGGGGCAGTGCACTGGATAATTTAGGCTTCTTGGAAGAAGCGATTGCCTCCTACGACAAAGCCTTAGAGTTCAAACCAGATTTTCATAATGCTTGGAGAAATCGGGGCGTTTCATTGTATAAATTAGATAAATTAGAAGAAGCGCTCGTATCCTGCGACAAAGCCTTAGAATTAAAATCAGATGATGACCAAACGTGGTATGGTCGCGGAATTGTATTGGGTGATTTAGAAAGATTAAAAGAGGCACTCCTCTCCTATGATAAAGCCCTAAAATTAAAACCAGACGATCGCAAAGTCTGGAAAAATAGGGGCGTGGCTCTGGTTAAGTTAGTAAAATTTGAAGAAGCGATCGCATCCTGGGACAAAGCCTTAGAATTAAAACCCGAAGATCACGGTGCTTGGATTAATAGGAGCAATGCAGTTAGCAACGCACCTAAACATAACCACCTAGTTTATGAAATATTACAGGCCGCATTCCCTGATTCTCCACCAATAACTAGAACAATCTTAACTCACAACCTGAAACAGCGCGGCTATGAAGGACAAATATTAACATTACAAGCAGGCTTAGAATATTGCCCGAAAAACACCCACCCCGAAGGATATGGAGAACTACATCAAGCACTAGGAACTGCTCATTATTATCGCGGAAAACTCAATTCTCCCAACACCTATTGGAATCAAGCCGTCGCCAGCTACCAAGAAGCGCTCAAAACTCTAACACCAGATGCTTTCCTTCAACTGCATCTAGAAGTATTGCAGAAATTAATCAAAACTTTAGTCAGCTTAAAACAAACTGACGAAGCCAATAAATTACGACGAGATGCCACCGACTTATTGCAACGCTTACTGAAACAGCAAAACTATTCCCAACTCACCCAACAGCAACTCACCGACAAATTAGTTGGCATTGAACAGTTAACCGTAAATATATTCATGCAATCCGGGAAATTTGCCGAAGCCTTAGCCACAGCAGAAACCGATAAAAATGTCTGCTTATCTTGGCTGCTGGATGCCTTGCCAATTCCCGATTACCAAACAGAAGAGACAGTCACTCACGCCCAAATTCAGCAACTGATCAATCCCACAACTGCCGCGATTTACTGGCATCTCAGCGACGCATCCCTGACAACATTCATCATTAAATCCGACGGCTTGTTGTCTCCAGAAACCTGTTTCAGCGATTTTCCCGATGAACTTGAAAAATGGGTGAAGGAGTGGAATCAACAATACACCGATTATCAATCTAAGGAGAAAACAAGTCAACTAAATCATCCTTGGCGCGGGGGAATGGTAAGTAAATTTGCACGACTCAATGCAATTCTGAAAATTGATGTCATTGAACAACAATTAGAGGGAATTACTGAGTTGATTTTGATTCCGCACCGGGACTTGCACCGCTTCCCAATTCATGCTTTGTTTAGTCGGGATTTTGTGGTTAGTTATTTGCCTAGCGCCGCCGTTGGGCTTAGTTTGCAACATCGGTTTACCCCGGAATGGGCAACCACGGGGGGATTGCCCCTACAACAAAATAATCGCAGGGCAACCACGGGGGGATTGCCCCTACAACAAAATAATCCATCCGTAGGGGCGATGCCCCCGTGCCCGCCCTCCATACCGTGCCCGCCCGAATCCGTAGGGGCGGTGCCCCCGTGCCCGCCCTCCATCCTCAGCATCGAAAATCCCCACAGCGTAATTACGGATAAAAACGGCCAACAAAAAAGACTCGCCCCTCTCCCCGCCGCCGAAATCGAATCGGAAATTATTTGCCGAATGTTCGACAATTCCACCCGACTCGAAGAAGACGCAGCCACCCTCGATGAAGTCGAAACATTATTGCAACAACCGCACAATATTTTTCACTTCACAGGCCACGGCAGCTATAATTTTGATCATCCCCTAGAATCAACTTTATACCTAAGTGGCAACCACCGATTAACAGTCAGAGAAATTATCAAACATGACCTCAGCAACTACCAATTAATCTGCCTTCCCGCCTGCGAAACCGCATTGACAGACAAACAAACAATTCTTGCCGAATATGTAGGATTGACTAGCGGTTTTATGCGCGCGGGAGTTGGCTGTGTCGTCAGTACCCTGTGGCCCATAGAATCCGGTGCGAGTACGTTATTAATGATTTATTTTTACCAACAGTGGCGAGAAGCCGGCGATTCTCTACCCGTGGCTTTAGCAAATGCTCAAAAATGGCTGCGAGAAGCCACCCGCGAGGACTTAGCCGCATGGTATCAAGGGGAAATTGACAAGATTTCCGCAAACAGCCCTCAACTTTCTGAAGATGAATTTATGCTATGCCGATTCTTTGACAGGAATCGCCAAGCATTAGCTACAATGGAATTAGACCCACCCTATCAGCATCCCTATTACTGGGCTGCTTTCACCATCACTGGATTATGAAAGACACGCAAGACGAGATTTTTAAAGCTTTTATTGTGGCCCTAGTCCAACAAACTGAACCTTTGCCCGCCGCAGTCCAATCCGAGTGCAATAAAATAGGTGAAACTTTGACAATTATCGATATCGAAAGACTTGCCGAATTGCATCCACCTCTGTTAGCCGCCTATGAAGAAGCTGACATTTGGTTAGTGGATCACAGCAACGAATGTCTCGCAGGATTAGATTGTGTACCGAATGCTGAATTTGAAAAAAACAACACTACTAGCAACGAAACTCCTAACACCGCTAGAGACAACAGCGATTTGACAAAGTTAAATTTGCCGGAAATTCTCGATAAAATGGAGTCAAAAATCGAGCCTCGCAGGTTTAGAGAATTTTTAGGAAAAATTTTAAAAGCTAAGGACTCAGTGCAAGCAAGTCGAGATACAATCTTATCGTCAATAGCAGACGGTCTTTTTCATGAGTAACGAGAATAAGCTAATCTACCCAACTGTCGATTTGTTTGTCTACGATTTGGCATACGGCCTTGGGGAAGATGAGAAAAAGATTAGCCAAAGACACCAACTTTTTTGGCAAAAGATTTATGGCGACAAAATCTCTGCGACACATCTAGAACAACTCAAACAAGCTGAAACTGAAACTGCTGATTATAGTGATAATACTAATTATCTCGAATTACTCCGCGATCAAACAGACCACATAGAGAAATTTGATTCTAACCTCAATGGCTATGCCTATCCCGTTAAAATCGGCGATACTTATGCGGCACAATTTGACTTTTCTGGCGAAATAGAAGCGGACGAGTACAAGAAATTTGAGTCCAAAGGAATCGACTGTTTAGAATCGCTGAAACAAGAAGTAATCTCCCGCGTCAATCCCTCGGCTACCATCGGTCAAAGTTGGCTGGTTTACGGGCAATTGACTGCTGATGACCAAGATGCTTTAGCAACTGCTAAAAATTGCTATAGTGAACTGAATCTATTCCCCAATGCTAAATGGGATAGAGACTTAAAAGCCACAGGGAAATTTTTAGGTGCTGATTTTTACGAATTGTGGCTACCTGGGAATAAAGATAATATTAGCCAAAATTATCACGTTTTAATTTGTTTGTTTCCTTACAACTCAGAAAAATCGTTCGACGTTACCAAGGAAAAGATTACTAAACTTTTTACACATTTTATCCGATTATTTGGCTACCGCAATAAAGTGATTTGGGCTTACACTGAAACTCGCCAATTTAAAGCTAACCTCAAAGAGGCTTCGGAGAAAATTCAACAAATTGTTAACCAACTCCCTGCACAGATGAATTCTCCCGAAGTTGACCTGAAAGAATTGCAGCAAAGTCTGGTGAGTTCCTTGACAATTTTCTCGGTTTATGCTAATTATATCAGCAGATTGGAAGAGCAAGAAAATACAATCAAAACTAATCTTAAAAATTATAATAGACGGCTGAAAACCATCGGTGAGAACATGGGAAATGATGCCGAAGCTTTTAAGTTTATGGCTAGTTTCAGCGATTTTGCTAAGCAGAAGTATGTTTGGCAAGTGGCGGCGGATAATCGGAGTTTGACGGCGGGTTTGAGGTTGTTGGAAAATGCGATTCAGACGATTGAGGGGATTATTGAGATTGAGAGGGCTAAGAGCGATCGCACTTTGAATGTTACCATCGGCGCTGTGGGTGTGGGAATTGCGACGAGTGGAGTAGCAGCCAGCGTTTATGCAGGCCAAATTAAACCTCCGAAAAATGCGATCGATGCGAATGCGGTTTTTGGGCTGAGTATGGGTTTGGGAATTGTTGCAGGGGTGTTGGGTGCGATGTTGCTGATAATAATTGGCAAGAAATGGCGCTAAAATTGCAAACTTGCGGTGTCTTAATCAATTATCATATGCCTTGGAATCCGATGCAAGTCGAACAGTCGCATCGGACAGATTTATGATACTGTCAGAATATATAATTTTTACTATGACGGGACAGTAGAAGCGAAGGTTTACAAGAGATTGCGCGATCGCCCTTGTGTCCAATAGTCCTTAATCGAATATGTTTAATTTGTTTCACATTTGGTACTTTTAGCTCTAAACTAATTTTAATGACGATCGTCCTTTTTATGTAATTTATACACAATGTCAGAAGTAACAAACTCAGCGACTCAAACTACAACTGGTGCAGATGCGATCGATGTTGCGATCGCCTCTGGTATCGATTTTGACGGCACTCCGATTCCCAAGGCCAAATTAGACCTGTACGAGCAAGTGATGGGATTAGAAGCGGGGAGACAGCGCAGTGGTGTGTCAAACACTATGCGATCGCGCATTGTCCGCATCGGTGTCAAACACCTTCCTCAAGCAGAACTAGATCCAATGCTAATTGCTGCCGACTTTGCACCGCTGAAAGAGAAAGAAGTTGCCTTTTATTACGGCGGCAAGTAAATGTTTGGGAATTGGGAATTGGGAATTGGGAATTGGGAATTATAGCAACTGCCAAAATGGTTAGAAAATTATGGAATACTGGAAATGTTGCTGTAACTGCATTTCCATCCTTCCCTTTCCTTCTGATTTAAAATCATGGCAAATACTTTTGGACAATAGTCCATCCTGTCAGCAACACCAGTCCAAATCCCCCAAACAAAGTCAAATTAGCACCAATATGTAAAGGACGCGCCCAAGCATTTTTAGGGCTAATTTGCAACCCACTACCAACAGAAACTAAGACCAAAGTAACAACGGCTAATCCCACAGGCAAATGAGCAGAATGACCCAACTTGCCATATTCTCCCAAGGTTCCAACTACACCAATTCCCAGTAGCAACATTACCAAAGTAGCCATCCCCGCACCTGTGGCTAAATGGAAAGGACGCAGCCATTTTGGACGCGGCTGTTTCGTATTCCGAGCCGCAAACATCCACGTTCCAGTAACCGCAAGCAATAGGTAAGCAAACAGGGAAAAACCCATTGACCAAGCTGCTATTTTCCATAACCACAAGAAAGAAGGTAGGTTCATCTGCTGCATCCCTAATTAGAGATTTTCAAAATAGTATCATGCTGATTTTAGCTTGTAGGGTGCGTCGCTATCAACAATCCCTCGCGTTATATCCAAGATATCGTAGCGACGCACCCTACAGATTAACTCATAAACCTTCAATCTGCTTTATGTTTGCATTTGCGTCTCGAAATACCTTAATATACTTTAATCCCTAGTAGCTGTGTATTTTGCTTCAATGGCGATCGCAATTGATTTTGGAACTAGCAACACCGTCGTCGCTCGCACGAATCCGGCGACTTCCCAGCCCGAAACTTTGAAATTGCCAGCACTCTCGGCAATCTCAGCTCAAAATCCACCCCTAATTCCCAGTTTGCTCTATGTTGAGAATGCTGCTCAAAATCAAGTAATACTTGGTCAACAAGTCCGCGACAAAGGCCTTGACTTGATTACAGATTCTCGATTTTTCCGCAATTTTAAGCGAGGAATTGGCACTCCTATTCAAGGTTTTGTCCCGGAACTTGACGGACAAATAGTTACTTTTGAAAAAGTAGGAGACTGGTTTTTGAGTCAAATTGTCGGCTCAATTCGCGAACTACCGCTACCTGTTGATTCTTTGGTTTTTACCGTTCCTGTTGACAGTTTTGAAGCTTACCGCAATTGGCTTGGTAAAGTCTCTCAATCCTTGGAAGTCGAACAGGTGCGGATGTTAGATGAACCAACTGCGGCGGCTTTGGGTTACGGTTTAGCCGATCGCGAAAATCTGTTAGTAATTGACTTCGGTGGCGGAACCCTCGACCTTTCCTTAGTGCGTTTAGATATTTCTGCCAACAAAAAGCCCCTGGGTTTCCTGCTGAAATGGGGCGACAGATCCCTAGCTGAATCTTCAGGACAAAAAGCCAAAATAGCCCGTGTTTTGGCTAAAGCTGGACAAAATTTAGGCGGTTCGGATATTGATAATTGGCTGGTGGATGATTTTGTCAAAACTACAGGCATGATGCAATCTTCTATTATAACCAGATTAGCAGAACGTTTAAAAATTCAATTGTCTGTGCAAGAACGGGCGACAGAAGTCTATTTTGATGAAGAAAATTTTGAGACTTACGAATTAGAATTAAATCGCGATCGTTTTGAATCCATCCTCGCCGAACATCAGTTTTTTGACAACCTTGATCAGTGCATGAATCAAGTATTACAGCAAGCACGCCGTCAAGGTTTAGAAATAGGGGATATCGATGCAGTTTTGTTAGTTGGTGGCACCGTACAAATTCCCGCTGTCAAACGGTGGATTGAGCAATATTTCGACAAAACGAAAATTCGGTGCGACAAGCCCTTTGAGGCGATCGCCCAAGGTGCTCTGCAACTCAGTCAAGGTGTACAAATCAAAGATTTTCTATACCACAGTTACGGCATTCGCTACTGGAATCGTCGCGAAAATTGTCATAGTTGGCATAGTTTAATCAAATCCGGTCAGTCTTACCCAATGAGCGAACCAGTAGAATTAGTATTGGGAGCTTCTTTAGAAAATCAGCCGAGTATAGAATTAATTGTCGGTGAATTAGGAGCGGAAACTGGCAGCACAGAAATCTATTTTGATGGTGACAGATTAATTACTCGCCAACTCGCAGGTAAAACATCTGTACAACCGCTAAACGACAAAGACGGAGCCCGCAGCATCGCCCAATTGACACCGCCTGGGTATCCGGGAGGCGATCGCATAAAAGCTTTGTTCCGCGTTGATGAACAGCGTTTTCTGCGAATTACAGTGGAAGATTTGCTGACAAATCAAACTTTGTTAGATGATAAACCCGTGGTGCAGTTAAGTTAACAGGACTGATGCAGGCACCAATTAAGCTAGCTTGGAGGCAAACCAGCCAGAAAAATCTGCTCAGCCGTCAAGCTCAATTCTGAAAAAGCCAGCGACTCCACCCTCTCATTTCCCCTAAACAGTTTAACCTGATACTCCCCATCTACCAGTTGGTAAACCGAGATGGTGGGTTGCTTGGGATTACCGATGAACTTGCGACCACCTAAACCGAGATAGTCTACAATCCAGTATTCAGAAATGCCCATTTCCTCATAGTCAGAGGCTTTGAAAAAATAATCATCCCGCCAGTTTGTGCTGACCACTTCTACCGCCAGTCGAACCGAACTACCCATCGTGATGATGGATTCTTTTTTCCAGCGTGGTTCGTTGATGAGCGCGGTTCGGTCTAGGACAATTACATCTGGTTGGTAGCCTGATTCGTTATGAGAAAGCTTGAGTAAGCAGTCACCTGGAATTGAATAAGGCAATTGCAGTCGCCTGATTTCAAAATTGATTTCACTCGATATAAAGCCCCTAACATCGGAATGGTCACCAGTTCCTAAAGGCATTTCAACAATTACTCCGTTGTGTAGTTCATATCGATGAATAGAGTTCTCTGGATACCAGGCAACGAACTCATCAAACATCACAGTTTGTGTTTTGGATATGGTTTGGATCATGCGCTGTTTGTCTCCTTTGCTAAATATCCGCTAGACATCAACTAGCTTCTTTACTTCCAATGCCCAATGCCCAATGCCCAATGCCCCATGCCCCATGCCCCATGCCCCATGCTCCATGCCCTAAATCTCAGATTTGTGCACCACCACCGCCGTCCCCACCGATGCCCAATTGAACAGCCATTTAGCGTGATTTACCGCCACATTTGTACAACCATGACTAACAGGAGTGCCAAACAAATTGTGCCAATAAGCGCCGTGGATTGCCATTCCCCCATCGTAATACATTGTATAAGGAACATCGGGCACATCATAGTCCGGCCCAGCCATCCTAGCAACGCGATATTTGGTTTGAATCGCAAAAGTCCCGGTGCGGGTGGGAGTCGATGATTTGCCACTAGAAATATTTATAGCATAAACTGATTTATTGCCTTCCCAAGCTATTAACTTTTGTCTGGATAAATCTATTTCAATCCAGCGCTGAGTTGATTGTTGCAACTCCATAATTCGATAGGCAATAGTATTGTGCTTTTCGCCAGCAATTACAGCAGTTGAACCACCACAAAAAGCCGCAATAGTCAGGGCGCAGCTAGCACAGAAAGTTCCAATGCGACGGAAGTAAGTTGAGTTTATATTGTTTTTCATTGATCACACCTCGTATCATTTGATAGTTATAATTTTAGAGTTTAGATTGATAAAGAAGATTCAGAATTTGTTAAGTTTTGAGTGAGAGTTCGAGCAATTTGAGCGATCGCCTCCCAATCCCGATTAGCCACCAAATGTTTGGGAAATAAGTCTCCAGCTAAACCAACGGCGATCGCCCCAGCATCAATAAATAGCTTGGCATTATCTAGCGTCACCCCACCCGTGGGAATCAAAGGAATGTCACCCAGCGGGCCTTGCAGAGCTTTCAGATAAGCCGGACCTCCCAAACTTGATATTGGAAACACTTTAACGCAGGTAGCGCCCGCTTGCCACGCCGTTACAATTTCCGTTGGAGAGAAAGCACCAGGGACGATCGGCACTCCCGCGTCAACAGCTAATTTAATCATAGCTACATCAGTGTGAGGAGTAAACAGGAATTGAGCACCACAATCTATAGATTCCTGCAACTGTTCTAAGTTTAATAATGTACCAGTACCAATACTAAAAGTAGGTAATTCCAAGCGGAGTTGGGCAATTAATTCAGCAGCTTTTTCCGTATTCCAAGTTATCTCAATAAACTGAATTCCCCCTTTTGCTACAGCTTTTGCCATCTGGAAAGCTATTTCCTTGTCGGAAGAACGAATAACTGCGATCGTCCGATGTGCTTTTAGTGATGTCCGCCAAGTTTGATGATTCATTTTGAAGGAAGAGGGAAGAAAGAAGGGGGAGGTAGGGAAACGGCACTGCCGTATCCGACATTGCTGAAACCATTATTATTGTTGCACCTTCCCGGTTCCTGAGCGAAGCGGCGCACTGAGCGTAGTCGAAGTGTCGAAGAGCTTTCTTCCTTCTTCCTTCTCAATAAAAAGGCTCCTGCGATTAAACAGGAGCCTTTTGATGATTAGACAATCAAATCAACATTAAATGCGATCGATTAATCCAAATCAGGCATAGAAAGAACCGCTTCCGTCTCACGATTGATACCCTTCTCAAAGCCAGCGACAGCCGCGCGAGCGCGACCAGCGTGCCACAAGTGGCCGATCAAGAAAAAGAAACCCATCACAAAGTGGAAACAAGACAACCAAGAACGAGGAGAAGTGAAGTTAAATGCGTTCACTTCAGTCGCCAAACCGCCCACAGAGTTCAAAGAACCCAAAGGAGCGTGAGTCATGTACTCAGCCGCACGGCGAGCTTGCCAAGGCTGAATATCATTCTTGATTTTGTTCAAATCCAAACCGTTAGTACCACGCAAAGGTTCCAACCAAGGGCCTTGGAAATCCCAGAAACGCATCGTTTCACCGCCGAAAATGATTTCGCCAGTAGGAGAGCGCATCAGGTACTTACCCAGACCAGTTGGGCCTTGTGCAGAACCGACGTTAGCACCCAAGCGTTGGTCGCGGATCAAGAAGGTCAAAGCTTGCGCTTGGGAAGCTTCAGGACCAGTCGGGCCGTAGAATTCGCTAGGGTAAGCAGTGTTGTTGAACCATACAAAGCAGCAAGCGATGAAGCCCATGAGGGACAAAGCACCCAAGCTGTAAGACAGGTAAGCTTCGCCAGACCAGATTAAGGCGCGACGAGCCCAGCCGAAAGGCTTGGTCAAAATGTGCCAAACACCGCCACCGATACAAATCAGGCCTAGCCAGATGTGACCGCCGATGATGTCTTCCATGTTGTTGACGCTGCAAATCCAGCCTTCGCCACCAAAAGGAGAGCGAGTCAAGTAGCCAAAAATCACAGCGGGGTTAAGAGTTGGGTTCGTGATAATACGCACGTCGCCGCCGCCTGGAGCCCAAGTGTCATAGACACCGCCGAAGAACATGGCCTTAGCAACCAGCAGCAAACAACCGCCACCCAAAAGAATCAGGTGATAGCCGATGATGTTGGTCATCTGGTTCTTATCTTTCCAGTCGTAGCCGAAGAACGAAGAGTATTCTTCGAGGACTTCTGGGCCACGAATGGCGTGATAAATGCCGCCCAAACCGAGAACAGCAGATGAAATCAAGTGGAGAACACCAACCACGAAGAACGGGAAGATGTCTGTAACTTCACCGCCAGGGCCGACGCCCCAACCCAAAGTAGCGACGTGAGGCATCAAAATTAAGCCTTGTTCGTACATGGGCTTTTCTGGAATAAAGTGAGCGACTTCAAACAAAGTCATTGCTCCAGCCCAGAAAACGATCAAGCCGGCGTGAGCGACGTGGGCGCCGAGCAGTTTGCCGGAAAGGTTGATCAAACGAGCGTTGCCAGACCACCAAGCGAACCCGGAGGACTCTTGGTCGCGACCGCTTACATAAGAATTAGATAGCGTTACCACGCGGTAGAACCTCCAACGATTTTAGATTTGGGATTTCAGGTTTTTTTTCCCAAAGTGGGGACAGACTCCCGCCCCGAAACTTGGGTGAGATTTGGATTTTAATCTTAAAATATTAATCTTAAATCCAAATCCTTATTTATTAAAGTGCATTACCACGAGGCAGAACTTCTTCTGGGAAGATGAAGTTTTCGTGTGGTTGGTCACTTGGAGCCATCCAAGCACGAATACCTTCGTTGAGCAGAATATTCTTAGTGTAGAACGTTTCAAACTCAGGATCTTCTGCTGCACGCAATTCTTGTGATACGAA
>JAYSVM010000007.1:0-29041 GCA_043718495.1 Oscillatoriales bacterium
CTTGTTTAATGGCGTTAATTTGGGAAAACAAGTGATTGAATGGGTGGTTAGTCAGTAGTCATTAGTCATTAGTCATTAGTCAGCACTCAGTAGTTATTAGTCATTAGTCATTAGTCGTTATATCAATTCCGGTTCCATCGGAATTAATATAACCCGAAATCAGGACACGGCAGTGCCGTGTCCCTACAATTAATCTGGCGTAGGGAAACGGCACTGCCGTGTCCTCTATATTAATACCCGAAATGAGGATACGGCAATGCCGTGTCCCTACAATTAATCTGGCGTAGGGAAACGGCACTGCCGTGTCCTCTATATTAATACCCGAAATGAGGATACGGCAGTGCCGTGTCCCTACAATTAATCTGGCGTAGGGAAACGGCACTGCCGTGTCCTCTATCATTCCGGTGCAACCAGAATTGATATCAGTTAATTTCTATTCTGGATTTAAACTGACAAGAAATCCGAGGCTGTAATTAAATTGTTAGCCCCAATTAACTTAGCCAAAACTTGATTGGTTCCAGCTAATTGCAGTAAAAATTCACTCCCAGTTTGACTAATTTTCAACTGTTGGAAACTCAGTCCACCAGCCAAAGCAAACTTGTCAACTCCTACTTCAAAATTGAGAACTGTATCGATACCAGTGTGGCTACCTAAGACGAATCGCTCGCTTCCAATACCCCCAATTAAAGTATCATCCCCCTCGTCGCCACAAAGCCAGTCATCTCCTGCACCTCCGTTGAGAATGTCATTATCTTTCCCTCCGTAAAGAGTATCGTTGCCACCATCGCCGTTGAGAGTATCTTGCCCTTCATTGCCATAAAGCAAGTCGTCGCCACTACCGCCGTTGATGCAGTCTTGTTGCCCGATCGCACCTACAGATTCGCCGTTATTACCCTCATCCCCAAAAATGGTATCATTACCATCATCGCCACACAAAATATCACTGCCGTCATCACCATATATCAAGTCATTGCCAGCATCACCATGGGCTAAATCGTCATCCTTGCCACCGCTAACGAAATCATTGCCAAAACCCCCACTTAGAGAGTCGGAACTTTCACCACCATCCAAAAAGTCATTTCCATCTGCCCCAAACAACAAATCGCGGCCGTCAACATCAGATACTAACTGATTTTGCAAATTACCATAAAGCGAATCATCTCCCTCATCGCCAACTATCGTGTCAGAACCGAGTTCGCCCCAAATTATGTCATGATCTTTACCACCATAAACTAAGTCATTACCCTTGCCAGCCAAAATGGTATCCTCACCGCAGCCACCGCCGATGACATCGTTATTGTCATTACCGAAAATTAAGTCGCTTTCGTTTGTAGCCATGTTGCTACGAACAGTGGTACCGTAATCGCCGACTATGGTGTCAGAACCTCTGCCGCCGTAGAGAGTGTCAGAGTCGGTTTCGCCGTAAATACGATCGCCTCCTTTGCCTCCAAACACCACATCGCGGCCACTACCACCAACCAAAGTATCATCATCTTCCTGACCATTCAGCAAATCATTTCCGCCTCCCCCAAGCAGCAAATCCCGCCCGTCAGAGTCAGTTAGCAGAGAGTTGAAGGCATCGCCAAACAGCGAATCGTCTCCGTTGTCACCCAACAAAGTATCCCCACCCCGATCGCCCCAAATCACCTCATTGCCTTTACCACCAAAGGCGATATCAGCACCTTTACCTCCGTAAACGGTGTCATTACCTTGATTGCTAGCGATCGCGTCAGCACCTTCACCACCAAAAATCAAGTCACCGTCGTTACCAGTGAGAGCAATGTTGTTACCATTGTCACCGACGATCGTGTCGAGGCCACCGTTACCATAAAGTGTGTCCGAATTGCGATCGCCAAAAATGCGATCAGCATCTTTACCTCCGAACACAACATCGTTTTCCTTGCCGGCATAAACGATATCATTACCTCTTCCGGCAGCGATAAAATCTTGTTGTCGATCGCCGAATACAATATCTGACCCACCTTCCCCCAAAACTGTATCGTCTCCACGGAAAGAAACAAACAGTTCATTAGCATCAGAACCGGTTAAATAATCATTTCCAGGAGTGCCGAGGAGACTTTTTTGGATATTAATCGACTCTGTGGCATTTGACTCAAAGTTGAGACTTGGCCGCCGTTGTGGCGGCATAAATCTTAGTGCAGGCAACAAGGGCAGAGGTTGACAACCACAACCTGTATCTGGTTCCGATACTGGGATTGGGATAAATAAGCTGCTTGTTGGCGTTGGCGTTGGTGTTGGTGTTGGTGTTGGGGTTGGGGTTGGTGTTGGCGTTGGCGTTGGCGTTGGGGTTGGTATTGGCGTAGGTATTGGCGTAGGTGTTGGCGCAGGTGTTGGCGCAGGTGTCGGTGCAGGTGTTGGCGCAGGTGTTGGCGTAGGTGTCGGTGCAGGTGTTGGCGTAGGTGGGTTAACGAACCGCGTCAGGCCAGAGACAATACCCACGGCGGAACTGCTATCGCCCGCGTTGTCCGTAGCGGTATAAGTGAAATTTGCTCCCGTAAAACTACTACTAGACTGAAAAAATACCTCAGTAATTTGAGCCGGGGTCAAAACTTGACCGAAGGTAATCGGCACTCCGCCACTTGTCGGATTGCCCAGGAACAATGTGCCTTCCTTGGGTGGCAACACAGTATTTATCGTGTAAGAAACCACCTGGCCATCAGCATCGGTTCCTCCCAATCCAGAGATTTTGAGAATACTGTCGGGGAACAAACTCACACTAGAGTTGTTGGTGACGGGCGGTTGGTTAACCGGAAGCGGTAACAGGCTTGCTGTAGCAGGGGCGGGACTGATCGCACCCCGGCTGTCTGTGGCGCTGTAGGTCAAACTAGCCCCGATGAAAGTGGGTTTTGCCTGGAAAAATAGCTGGTTGATTTGATCAGTCGTCAGGACTTTACCCGCTGTAATCGCTACTCCGCCCTTGGCTGGATCTTCTAGGAAGAGGATGCCTTGGTTGGTTGCGGGAAGGCTATTGATGGTATAAGAGGCGATCGAGTCGTCCGAGTCGTTGGCCTTGAGTCCAGAGAGTTTGACCGTAGCGTTCGGCTTCACCGAAGTATCGGTGTTGACAGGTATTGGCGGTTCGTTGAACTTCGGTAAACTTAGAGAAACTTCAGATGCCGCACTGCTGCTACCCCGATCGTCCTTACTGCTATAAGTAAAGCTTGCCCCCGTGAAACCTACTCCCGACTCGAAAAACAACTGGCTAATTTGAGTCGGTGTCACGACTTGACCAGGCGTCACCGCCACTCCTGGATTGCCCAGGAATAATACACCTTGATTGCTTGAAGGCAGAGTATTAATGGTGTATGAAACAATCGTTCCGTCTGGGTCTGTTCCTCCTAGGCCACTGATGGGTATGCTGCTTTTGGGCGGTATTGTGGTATTGCCAGTGTTTGCGATCGGGGGTTGGTTGGGAGTTGGTATTGGTATCGGGATCGGCGTAGGTGTTGGCGTAGGTGTTGGCGGCTGGGTTTGCGTGACAGTCGTAGTCACCGTCGCACTTGGTTCGGAACCATTATTATTGTTGATGTTGGTGTCGGCAGTGACAGAGGTACTTTTTGCTGTGTTGCTGATTGCAGTCAGGGTGGTTGGCGTGACGAAGCCGATCGTCCGAAGTACCGTAGTACCATTGTCGATCGCCACAGCCGGGAAAGTCACAATCCCAGTCCCAGTGTCATAAGTACCCCCATTCGATGCCGTAACTCCCGTTAAACCAGGAATAATACTGTCAGTGATCGTGACATTATCCGCCGTGTTTGGCCCAATATTTCGTGTAGTGATTGTGTAACCAACTGTCGAACCCCCAGCAGCATTCGTAAACCCGCTTTTGGTAGTGATCACATCAGCACTAGGTGTCAGAGTAGTGGTAACTTTAGAACCCGGTGCAGTACCATTATTATTCTCAGGAATAGGGTCTGAAGTGAATGATGTACTTCTAGCCGTGTTGCTGACACTAATAGAACTCGGCGCAACGAAACTGATAGTGCGATTGGTACTGGCAGCATTGACCAAGCTGACAGCCGGGAAAGTCACAATCCCAGTTCCCGTGTCATAAGTCCCCCCATCCGATATGCTGACACCCGTTAAACCAGGAATAATACTGTCAGTAATGGTGACATTATCTGCTGTGCTTGGCCCAATATTGCGTGTGGCGATCGTATAACTAACTGTTGCACCAGGTAGAGCATTATTAGGCCCTACCTTAGTAGTCACAACATCAGCTACCGTATTAACAATGCTAGTTTGGACTTGAGAGATATTTTGCGAACCGTTGTTGTTATCTTTATTTGGGTCAAAAGTGCTAGAACTGCTAAATGCAGCATTAGTTAAAATTGTGTTGAGTGTTGATGGAACTCTCGCAGTGATAGTTCGTGTGACGCTGGCTTGATTCGCTAAACTTGCAATCACCGGCCAAGTGACAGCCCGCGTACTGGGGTCATACACACCGCCATTGTCAGCGTCAAGGAAAGTCAAGCCCGCAGGCAATGGATCTTGAATCAATACACTTTCAGCATCATTAGGCCCATTATTAGTAGAAGTAATTGTGTACGTAATCGTGCCACTAGCTTGTACAGACAATGGCCCTTTTTTTGCAACAGAAATATCAGCCACAAGTGTAGGCGGATTTATACTTTCAACAATTACATCGCTGATTTCATGGACATTCGTATTTCCCCCCGTCGCAGCAGCAAATCCAAACTTGAAAGTAGATGGAACTGCTCCATTTAATGACGCCAGATCTGGTATAACAATCACCGTCTCGCCCGGCTCAAAAATACCATTTTGATTCAAATCAAAATAAACCTCAAGACGATTAGGCGTTGGCGAAGAAGGCGGGGACAAAATTATTTGGACACTTCTTTTAGCATCAGTGCGAACGCTGGCATC
The DNA here is from genome assembly GCA_043718495.1 of Oscillatoriales bacterium. Taxonomy (GTDB): domain Bacteria; phylum Cyanobacteriota; class Cyanobacteriia; order Cyanobacteriales; family Microcoleaceae; genus Microcoleus. The sequence continues at coordinate 4,909 of JAYSVM010000007.1, forward strand.
CTTATTATCTATGCCGATCGAGATTTGAGTATTAGTTAAAAATTGATAAGACGTGCTTTCCTTACCTCTAACACCTACCGCATCAGGCAAAAGTCCCGTGCCACCCACACGCCCTGCTGTGGGATTAGAAAAATTGCCAAACTCATCCAATCCAACACCTAAATAACCCCCTTCAAGACCCGGTGACGGTGAATTGACTCTAGTATTCTGAGCATAGCCCAGAGAACCACCAAAACCTCCCGCCCTTGTTGGGGTAGCTGTTCCGTCAATCAGGAAAAAACTAATACCATCTGCACCAAGCAGAGAACCATCAGGCGCAGGCAAAGTACCTCTGTTATAGGCAAAGAAATTAAAACGAACCTTCAGCCCCCCAGTCGCAGCAATGGGGTTGTTATAGATGACAAAAGTCTCTCGGTTTTCGACTGCTGGAGTCAATTTCAGAACCCCATTGCCCGGAGTATCCTCGCCTAAACCTGGAAGTAAGCCGGATACTGTTCCGCCAGTGAGGCCGGGGATAGCTTGCAAGTTAGCTGGAATGCCGCTAGCGGAATCGTAAAGCGCTCCTTCAGTTCCTCGATAGATCCAAGGCCCCAGCACTGTACCGTTGCTGAAACTCTCATCAACCAATGTTGCGAGGGTGTAACTATAGGCTTCCCGCACCTCTGGTTCAATGGCGATAGTAGCTTCTATTTGCCCGATCGCAAATTCCAATTCCCAGTCACCACCTTTGGCCGCACTCCCCGTCAAATCATCGGAAGCTGCAATATCAGCACCAGTAATGTCGCCCAGTCTCCGCACAAAATCTTTACCACCTTCCCCTGCTGCGATGCTGCATCCCAACAACAAAATATCCCCTCTCTCGCCGAGGGATTTCCCCCACTGCTGCAACAAATAGCTATAGCTTTCTATGTTATCGCTGTTAAGTTCGATCGACCCTAGTTGCATTCCTGCCGATCGACCATGAGAAACTATCTGAAGGCTTTCTAAATCGCTCCAATTCGCCAAAACCCTGGTAATTTGCTCGACTCCATCCTGCGTCGAATCGAGTAAAAATACCTCTGTACCGACTGTTGCTCCTCTTGCCAAACTATCTTTATTTTCTACTTTCGTATCGATAAAAAGTAGATTTTTTGGCAGTAGATTGGTAGCTGTAATTCGGGAGTTTTTGTCGATAATTTCCGTATATTCACCGACTTCTGGGATGACTGGAATTGGTTTTCGGTAGATGCTTTTCATGATTTAATCAACTCACAATTTGTAGAGAACACACTAATTATTGACAACGAAATAATCTCAGATTTAGACAATTAAATTGCACAGTTATACACTCGGTATTCTGACTGTGGGAGTGATAAATTGACTGATTTAAAATCAACATAAATCCCTGCTATCTTGATATTTGATAGCATTGCAATTATCACCAAACTAGAAGCAAGGTTTTAAAGGATGAAGCCCAAGGCTTGATCTATGGCTTTGTGTTTTGTCTTTTGCTTTCTGTCTGCGAGTACATCTGTCCAACACAGATCTCTTACATCCGGGAATAGGCAATAACAGGAACTCTCAAAAACTTTTTCATGAGATTTTTGATCTACCGTATACATTTCACCCGTGGCTGGCGAGTGTTGACCTTCTTGAAATTCACATACCCTGTATCGACGGTGGCTTCTTCAAAATTCATATGTAGCCATCAAAGAAATAAATCTAAGCTTGAGATTGCGACACTGCGATCGCTAAAGTACAACAGTGTCACGGACTGACAAACTTTTTAAACTCTCAAAGTAGAGTCTTTAGTCGGTTTTGGATTGAAATAGACGCTCTGGATTTTTTTTGAACAATTTTCCAGAATCAGTTTAAATCCGTCTGCCTAGCTAAGCAGCAATAACGATCAATGAGGTTTAAGTGGTTGGTGTTAAAGCCCCTAACTCAGAACAATTTCAGACAAAACCCCTAACACGTAAGTATATGCTAACTGATGATTAGTAGATCCGCAAATATTCCCACAGACATAAGCCCCTATATAAGCTAGAGCCTTTAAACGCGAACGTCAATAGTTTTGAATAAGGAAGAAGGAAGAAGGAAGAAGAAATGAATGAGGAGACGGCAGTGCCGTGTCCCTACCACGATCAATTGTAGGGACACGGCATTGCCGTCTCCTCATTCCGGCATTCCTACGTCGCGAATTAAACAGATTTCAACCAACGGTTTTGAACAGATTTTGCGCGACGAAATTTCCGATCGCCAAACCAGTTGGCAAGGCATCATCAACCGTAGCCTCCCGCACATGAATGCCACCGTAGACCCGGCTGATGGCATCGTCATAGGCAGCATCATAAAAACTGTTGTAATTTCGAGTTACGCCGGGAAGCTCTTGGGAAACAGCCGTAAAAGCGTAGTTTTCACCAAAAAAGTTGGTCATCACCCCCGCAAACGCACCGCCAAAAGTTGAATGTCCAGAGATGTAATCTGGGAAAGGTGGTGTGGGGCTTAGCAGCGGATCCCATTCAGGATCGGTGACGGTTCCCGGAATGCCTTTTTTCTCGGCAAATCCACCGGTAATCAAATCGTCTGGTCGGGGTTGAATGACTTTGCCGTTATACTTAGCATCCCATGCGACGATCGCAGCATCGGCCAAAGCAACGTTCAACTCAGCAAACAACCGGGCATTATCACCGAGACTGTTGTCTTCCCGCATGGCGACTTCTTGGGCAATTTGATTTAATTGTCCGTAAGGCCGGAAACTGTCGGGGCGATCGTAAGCCCAGAAAATGGCGATTTCGGTTTGATCGGGAGTTCGCGTTACGGTGGTGGCTGCCGTATTCTGTTTCGCGCCTATTACTCGAACTTCTTCCAATTCTTTCACAAACAAATCTGTTCCCGGCAAGCCATCTAAGCCATTGGGGGTAAATGCTGCGGTACTGGGAATGGCAAAGGGCTTGACTTTTCCCCAGTTGGGGCCAACTGCTACACCGACGTTTGCGCCTTCGGTATTTGGTCGCCAAACGTAGTCGCCTGCTGGGGGAACGTAGGGGGCGTTGTTGCTAGAACCGTCGTTGGCCCGCGAGAGAATGATTGTGTCTGCAACAAGTTTGCCGAAATCGACTCCACTAGCCTCGGCTTCTGGGGTATCCGTAATTTCTGCTAAGGATTGGGCAAGTTGTCGATCGAATAATGCTGTTTGATTTGGCAGTAGCGCTACCAACACCCGGTGGGCTGCCCCTGCTGCTGCGGCTTCCTGTGATGCGCCCTCTGGTGCGGGAGTGTTGACGGCGTAGGATGTGTGAGTGCGATCGAACGCATTCACTGCATCATGAACAGAGAGGGCAGTAATTGCCAGCAAGCGCGACCCCATAGTAGGTGGTACTCCACGTCCTGCTTTGCCTTCAGCTTGGATGGCATTTAAAGCTGTGGCATTCCATTGCAAGACAACATCACTGCCGGTTGCCGAAATCTGTCTCCAGTCTTGGTTGTTGCTTTCACTGCTTTCGGCGATGCGGTTTTTTGGGTCAACTTCCAAAATTAGATTGCAAGCCCCTGGAGCTCCAACTGAGGTGATATTGTCAAATTTAAAATCAAAGGTTTTGGATTCTCCTACACCGAGGTTGACTTGTTGAATAGTTGAGCCAAGTAGGGCATCGTTGACTAATTTTCCGTTGGGGGCGCGATCGACAACTTCGTCTGTAGAAGTGTAGAGGTTGACTCTCACTGGGCCTTTGACTGGTGCGGAACCTTTATTTGTCAGCGTCACCTTGACCGTACCCTCATCGCCCAAATCTATAGTTTGAGGTAAATTGATCTCGTTGAACTTAGCTACTAAATCTGGTTTCAATGGAGATGAGTTTTGACCAGTTATTATAAGTTGCAGATTTTCTTGATTCATCGGTTCACCTCGTTACAAATTTAAAAAATTTTCTGCTTTTTTAACGCTATCTGACGATTAATACGTTCTACCAATTACTCACTAAATCTTTATAAAACACCGTATATTCACTGATTCCTTTACTCAATCTTCATAAACGTTCTGAGCATTACCGATCGCAGATAATTCTCTTTACAACACTTCATTTTTACAAAGCAAAAAATTTCTTTACAAACTATTTGTTTCTTTAAAAAACTTCAATTTATAGATGATACGGAGGACACGGCATTGCCGTGTCCTAATTTCGGCTTAACTACTTAACTGTCTTAACTACTTAACGCTTGAGTTTCTTCCCATTAATCATTTTCGGTTTGACCGGAATACGCCGATAAAATTTAAAATTATTGAGAGCAGCACTGGCAGATTTGACCACATCACTATCTGTATCCCGCAAAGCTTTTTGCAACAATGGAATCACTTTTTCCGATTTAGTTATGCCAAGTGCTTCCACAGCCATCTGACGAACTTCAGGAGCGTAATCTTGAGCGAGTTTCCCCAAAGTTTCTACTGCGCGTTGACCGTCGATTCTCAAAGGATTAGCAGCAGCGATTTTACCTAAAGCAGATGCTGCTAATTTGCGCTCTTCTACATCCTGACTTTGAACGAATCCCATCAATTGTGCGAGGGAATAAGTTGGTGCTTGCCTAACTATTTGAGCAGGCGCTAGAAATTCTGTTTGATGTAAGTCACTGAACTGTTGCTGTGGAACTTCTGTTTGATTTAACTTACCCTCATACTGCTCTTGCAAAGACTTGATAGTCGCTTGCATCTGAGTTTCATGAGCTTTTAACTGCTCATTGACTGCTTGCAACTGACTCTCATGTTGCTCTTGCAAGGATTCCAAATTAAATTGCATCTCAACCTCGCGGTTTTGATATTCTTCAGCAATCTCTCTCAAATGAACTTCATGTTTTTGTTGCAGAGCTTGTAAGTTGTCATCGATCTGAGCTTGATAGTCATGGTGCAATTCGTCAGACAGTCTGAGTAATTCTGCTTCATGTTTTTGTTGCAAATATTGAATATCTTCTGACAACTGAGAATCATGATTTACCTCTACTTGTGTACTAATTTCTCTGGCCTGGTTCTCCTGCTCATTAGTAATTTGATTGAGCTGATTATCACGGTCTTCCATGATTCTTATGAGCAAATCTTCGTGTTCTGTCGTAACTTGTTTGAGTGAATCTTCGTGTTCTAAAGTAACTTTCCTGAGTGTATTATTCTGTTCTAATTGTAGAGATTGGACTGTTTGTTGAATCCGAGACTGATGAGCTTTTTCTATTTCCTCAGCAATCTGGCGAGTTTGCTCTAAGTGTTCTTGCTTTTGCTTGTTTAACCGCTTTTCCACCAACGAGTAAGCAACTGCTATGCCTACTAAAAAACCGACGATCGCTCCTATGATAGCCACAACTAATATCCCTCGCGATAAAATAGTAATACTCGACTTTTACATTTAACCATATAGTCTCCTGTAACCGCCCAGTAGTAGCAGCCAGACTATCACCGCCAACCAGTGTATCGCCACAGCAGGCCACAGGGAACCGCTTTGTAGATATGTGATCGCACACACAGCCCCCAACAACGCCGCCAGTAGCAAAAACACTGGATTCAGAAAGGTCTCGCGCCCAACGGGATAGAAAGTTAGTCCGTTCAGCGGATGGTAAACTACAAACAGCGCCAAACTCACGCCTCCCCAAAACCACAGCATTAAGGCGGAAGCATTTTCCTGCTTGTGGGGTAGCATTAAAACGCGGAAAAATATTTCTTCGGTAATACCGGGACTCAACAAACAGCCGACTGTTACGCCCAGGATTGTACGCCAAGAGGTTTGGACATCAATTTTCAGAAATCTTGACCAAAAACCAATGGGAAGCGCGATCGCACTATAACCCACCACGAGCATTACTGTAATCAGCCAATCAGTGCGATCGGGCATAGTTGAAACAGCCGTGCTGACTCGATGTGCAAGTAATGCTAATTCGTTAGTCATTGGTTATTTGTTATTGGTTATTGGTTATTTGTTATTTGTTATTTGTTATGTGGATTTTTTTTAGTCGATCGAACAAATCGGCAACTTTGGTTAAATCTTTATCTCCGGGAGATATTTCTACACCGCTGGAAAGGTCAATACCACTAAAATTATTGTCTGCAAAACTGCCGATCGCATTTAACACATTATCCGGCCTCAAACCACCAGCCAACAACCACGGACAATTGGGTCGAAACTCTGCTAATATTTGCCAATCCAGAGTTTTGCCAGTACCGCCTAGTTGTTCGGGATGATACGCATCCAGCAGTAAAGTATCGACATGAACAGCATAAATATTCGCAATGTCTAAAGTCTCAGGAGTCTTAACTCTCAAGGCTTTGATAATTTCAATCTTTGGCAAAAAATCCCGCAGCCGATCGCAATATTCCACTGTTTCATCTCCATGCAACTGCACCCCACTTAAATTAGATTCTGCAACTACTTGACAGATAATGTCTATTGTGGTATTGGCAAAAACACCAATGCGATCGACATTTGCGGGTAACTGTTCAACAATTAAGCGAATAGTTTGTGGGCTAACATAGCGAGGCGAAGCCCGAACGCAAATAAACCCCAAAGCCTGTGATCCCAAACCTGCGATCGCAATTCCTTGTTCTACTTTAGTGATGCCACAAATTTTAACTCGCACTTCTCCTCCTCACTTCCGACTTTGTGCCAAGATATACGTGAATTGTTAACTATTAAAACAAATTGTAGTTTAAGGCGAAATGCTTCTTATAATTTTGAAATTCAAATTACCCGTGAAAACAGGAGCATAATAACGTGATTTACTCATCTTTGCTGTTAGTAGTACAATCGACGATTCCCACAACACCGGAGTGGTCGCCAATGGTAGCACTGACCATGATCTTGTGCAACTTACTGGCGATCGCGATCGGCTACTACGGCATCTCCAAGCAAAACCGAGGCAAAGGCCCAGCCTTACCCCTAGTCATGCCTGGAATGTTCAAAGGCTTCGGCATACCGGAATTGCTGGCAACAACCAGCCTCGGCCACTTGCTAGGTGCCGGAGTAATCTTGGGTTTAGGAAACGCCGGAGTTCTGTGAAAATTAGGGGAAGGGGAAGAGAAGATATAATAATAGAAACTCTTCCTCATTCTCCTTTCCCAGGAAAACTTCATGCAAAAAGGTTGGCGAGTCGGTTCATTATTTGGCATCCCGTTATTTTTGGATTACTCGTGGTTTATTATCTTAGCCCTAGGAACCCAAGCCTATGCTAGCAGTTACAGTTCGTGGGGGCCTGCACAGTCGTGGATTGCCGGATTTGCAGTAGCTTTGATGCTGTTTGGTTCCGTACTGCTGCACGAATTGGGCCACAGCTTGGCGGCCATGTCCCAAGGCATTAAAGTTAATTCCATTACCCTATTCTTATTTGGTGGAGTTGCATCAATCGACTCGGAATCCAAAACTCCCGGTCAAGCTTTTCAAGTAGCCATCGCCGGCCCTCTCGTCAGTTTTGGACTGTTTTTAATCCTCGGCTTAGGTTCTGAAGTTTTACAAACAAATCTCCTACGGATAGTCATAGAAAGGGTAGCAGAAATCAATCTAGTTCTGGGATTATTTAACTTAATTCCCGGCTTGCCCTTGGACGGAGGACAGGTTTTAAAAGCAGCAATTTGGAAAATTAGTGGTTCTCGATTTACTGGTGTTCGTTGGGCAGCAAGAACCGGACAAGTTTTAGGCTGGTTAGCCATTGCTTTTGGACTAACTTCATGCTTGCTAGCCCGCGAGCTCGGTGGCTTGTGGATTGCACTAATCGGTGGGTTTGCCATCCGCAATGCCACAGCCTATAGCCGTTTTGTTTCCTTGCAAGAAGCTTTAGTAAAGACTAAAGCTGTCGATGCCATGACTCGTGAATTTCGAGTTGTTGATGCGAATTCAACCTTGCGAGAATTTGCCGATCGCTATTTGTTAGAAGTCAATCCATTCCCATTTTACATCGCAGCAGACAACGGACGAGATTTAGGTTTAGTGTCGATCGATGATATCCGCTTCACAGAACGCAGTCAGTGGCAAATTCAGACTTTGCACAACATTTTGAAACCACTAGAGAAAAACCCCACAGTCTCAGAAAAAGCATCTCTAGCCGAAGTAATTAACACGATGGAATCTCGTCAAATTTCCAGAATCATCGTCCTCTCACCTATCGGTTCAGTAGTGGGTACGATCGATCGTGGTGACGTGATGAAAGTTTTGGCGAAACACCTCAAACCCACAGTCTCTGAAGCCGAAATCAAGCGCTGCAAAGCAGAAAACAGCTATCCCCAGGGATTGCAATTAAGTGCGATCGCCAAAACAGCACAAGAAAACTAAAATTGTGGCAAGTTAAGATGAAGATGTGGTGCATTTTTTCAAGGAGAGTTGAAAAAATAATTATCGATATGTCCAAATTGTTGCATCAATTTCATCATCATTTGAAGGGAACAAGCCGTCGTTGGCAAAATGTAACTCATTCCTTTCCCTTTGCTGAATTAAAACCTCTGATTATCACCTGCATAGCCGTGACGGGAACCCTATTGGGAGTGCGACATTTAGGCTGGTTGCAGCCATTGGAATTAAATGCTTTTGACGTAATGGTGCGATCGCGTCCTGATACTGCCGCCGATCCCAGATTGCTAGTAGTGACAATCACTGAAAAAGACATTAATACGATTGAAAAATGGCCAATTTCCGATCGCACGTTAGCAAAAGTGATCGCCCAAATAGCGCGTCTCGAACCCACAGTTATTGGCGTAGATATGATTCGCAATACTCCCTACGAACCGGGAAATGCAGAATTAGCAACTCAATGGAACAACCCCAAAGTAATCCCCATTACCTTAATCGGTAACTCTGAGCAAGATCCAGTACCACCACCTCCCAATGTACCAGAAGATCGGGTAGGATTCAACGATGTAGTCGTCGATCCAGATGGTATACTGCGTCGCAATTTGATGGTGGCTAGCGATGGCGAAAAGACACTTTATTCATTTTCGATGCGGCTAGCTTTTGCCTATTTGGATAACAAAAAAATTGATTCTAAATTGACAGAAAAACAAGAGATTCAGGCAAATCAAGTAGTATTTTCAAAATTGCGATCGGACTCAGGAGGCTATCAAAATATTAATACGAAAGGCTATCAAATCTTACTCAATTACCGCTCTGCTGAAAATATAGCAAAGAGCGTGACACTAACTCAAGTTTTGGAGGGAAAAGTTGACCCCAAATGGGTGAAAGGTAAAATCGTATTAATAGGCGTTACAGCCCTGACAGTCAGAGATTTCTTTTCTAGCCCTTACAGCGCTACTAGCAGCGGAAACCGTCCGATGGCGGGGGTATTCATTCATGCAACGGCTACTAGCCAAATTCTCAGCGCAGTTTTAGATGGCAAAGGGCTATTTTGGTATTGGGATGAATGGCAAGAAATACTCTGGATAACTGTTTGGGGCGGAGTGGGTGGCTGGTTAGCTTGGCGGTTAGAAAATTGGGTGAGTTTGATCGGAAGTGCGATCGCAGCTTTCGGTTCATTATTTGGATTTACCTTTTTCCTATTCACTCAACAAGGGTGGATACCTCTAATCGCCCCTGGGCTGGCACTTTTTATCACGCCAGGAGTCATAGTCACCTATAAGTACCAGGAGTCGAGACAACAGCAAGAAATTGTGATGAAATTATTAGGACAGCAAACTTCGCCTGCGATCGCAAATGCCCTCTGGAAAGAGCGTGTTCATCTGCTCGAATCTGGGTTATTACCAGGGAAAAAACTGATTGCTACCATCATCCTCACCGACTTGCAAGGTTTTAGTACAATCTCCGAAAAACTACCGCCAGAAATAGTAATGAGTTGGTTAAATGAGTATTTATCAGCAATGGCCGAAGAAGTTCAAGCACATCAAGGTGTGATTAATAAATTTACTGGAGATGGAATGCTGGGAGTATTTGGCGTACCCATTTCCCGCACAACCCCAGCAGAAATTGCCGAAGATGCTCGCCTCGCCGTATCTTGCGCTCTAGCCATCAGTTCCCGTTTACCACAAATGAATCAAAATTGGCGCGATCGGGGTTTACCGGCCGCCAAAATGCGAGTAGGCATCTTTACAGGGCCTGTTATGGTAGGTAGTTTGGGAGGTACAACCCGTTTGGAATATGGAGTAATCGGCGACAGTGTAAATATTGCCTCTCGACTCGAAAGCTGCGAAAAAGATCGGCAAGAGGACACTTGCCGGATATTAATTGCAGAAGAAACCTTGCTGCATCTGGAAGATAAATTTGAAGTAGAATCTTGGGGAGCTTTACCATTGAAAGGTAGAGAACAAAAAGTTAATGTCTACCGCATTTTGGGAATGAGAAATAAATAAAAAGACAGCATTTATCCCTAAAAAATCATGAAGCAAATGAAAAAAGTTACTAAATTTCTCATCAATCTGACATCAATTGGGTCAATAGTATTGAGCGCCACACTTAATACTTCCCAATTTGCTGTTATGGGACAGCCGAAGATCAACATAGATGGCAAGCCAATCACTCAATCAGGAGGGCCACGCTTTAGTCCGCCCATCGAAGATAATCCGTCACCGGATAATCGACCACCGGATAATCGATCACCGGGCATTCCATCCCCAGACAGGACGAGGGGAGGATGCACCATAAAGGATCAGAAAAATAAAGATCTCATACCCTTATTACCGAAAAGTAAAATCGGACGGACTATTTCTGAATATCCTATATTCTTTTTGTACTTGCCTAAAACAGAGGCAAAAGTAGCCGAGTTTGTCCTACAAGATGATAAGGGGAACCAGATTTATCAAACAACCCTAAACATCAATAATTCATCAGGGGTAATCGGCGTTAGTATCCCTACTAATCAAAATATATCGCCATTGCAAATAGACAAAAATTACACTTGGTCTGTTTCATTGATCTGTGATTCTGATGATAGATCCAAAGATGTATTTGAAAAACGCACCGTGCGTCGAGTTGAAGTCAGTGCAGATATCCGCAGTCAATTGCAGAAGGCAGATCCGCGCCTGAAAGCAGTTATTTATGCTCAGACTGGAATTTGGCAAGATGCTCTAAGCACTCTAGTTGCTGCTCGTCGTGTTAATCCTAATGATGCTGATTTGGCTGCTGATTGGAAAATCTTGTTGGATTCAGTGAATTTGGGCACAATTGTGGCTGAGCCGATCGCACCCATCGATCCAAAGCCATAGTTTATTACCCCGAAACCAGGACACGGCAATGCCGTTTCCCTACAATCATTGTGAAGTAGGGACACGGCAATGCCGTCTCCTCATTTCGACAATCATTTCGGTGCCAGAATCGATCTAATTTCCAACCATTCCTCATCCGAAAGTGGCTGCACCTCCAAATCAATTTCAAAACAGCGACAAGCAGCCGCTTTCAAAACATCAACCACAGTTTCAATCAAATCATTTCCGACTCCCGATAGAGGTAAATTCACAGGAATTAATTGGTCTCCAAAAACTTGATAAAACAAATCAAAATCCGGTTGCAAACGCATCGAACCGTGCTGCAAAATAGCATCGCTCCGGCGTAATTGAGCACTACCAATTAACTTATAACCATCAGGTGTCACCAAATCTGCCCCCGTCGCAGTCCCAAAACAATTTGGATTGTGAATGTAATTTCGTCCCGCTTCCCCATAGTGCAAATCCAAACCCATTTCCTGCCAACCTTCAATCAAAAACTGGCAGATATGCTGATAAGCTTGGAGACGACTTCCGATAAATCCCGACCCCACCACCGCGTAAGTTAAATCACCTTGATGTAGCACAGCCCTACCCCCGCTTGGCCTGCGTACCAAATCCACAGCCCTCCCCCCAAAGGACAATTGCTGCCAAAAATCTGGCCATCGGCGCTGGTGATAGCCCAAAGAAATCGCCGTCGGTTCCCAAGTATAAAACCGCAGAGTGGGGGGGATTTTGCCCGCCAGATGCTGTTCCAGGAGCCATTGGTCGATCGCCATCTGCACCCCACCAGAAGCTTGTAGCAGCGGAATTAGACGCCAAACAGAATTAGTCATCAGTCCCCAGTCCTTAGTTTGCGCTCAATAATTGACAGAATGTTTTAAAATTGGTAATAGTCATTGGAAGCTGTGAAAGTAAGTTTGTGTAAATTTCACCGATCCAGTGCTGAAGAAATAAATAGGGAAATTTTTAAGTCATGAGCAACAGTGTAATTGTCATTAGCGACGAAAAGTTTGAAACAGAAGTCCTGCAAGCAGGGCAGACAGTGCTTGCCTATTTTTGGGCTCCTTGGTGTGGCCCTTGCAAACTGGTATCGCCTTCGATAGACTGGATTGCAGCAAATTATAGCGATCGGTTGAAAGTAGTTAAAATGGAAATTGACCCCAATCCAACTACTGTCAAACAGTATAAAGTAGAAGGAGTTCCTGCTATCAGGCTGTTTAAAAATTCTGAATTAGTGCTGTCCCATGAGGGAGCTATTACTAAACAAAAATTGACTGTTTTGTTAGACGCTAATTTATAAAGTTTTGAATTTTTAGGGATTTGTCTTGGTTCCATCCCGTTTTTGTAGGGGAAAAGCATTCGCGCTCATATCCTATTGATTATGTGAGAGATTTTAAGCGCGAATGCTTCGCCCCTCCGAATATGTTTAGAAAACTTTAGCCACGGCGCGATTGCACTTCCAAAATCTTATGGTAACACTTCAACTCAGACAGCTCGATATTCCCCTAGGACAGCAAGTGCTGCTACACGATGTTAGTTGGTCAGAATTTGAAGCAATTTTAGTAGAAATGGGTGAATATCGAGCTGCCCGCTTAGCTTATAGCCAAGGAACATTGGAGATTCGGATGCCTTTACCAGAACATGAGGTAGATAAAGAACTAATTGGTGATATGGTTAAAATATTGCTAGAAGAATTAGAAATAGATTGCGAGTGCTTTGGTTCGACGACGTTTAAACGAGAAACTAAAAAAAGCGGTGTGGAACCAGATCAGTGTTTCTATATTCAAAACCATCAGCAAATGAGAGGGAAACGGCGGGTGGATTTAACAGTAGATCCTCCTCCTGATTTGGCAATTGAAATTGATGTGACTTCTAAGACGCAATTGGATGCTTATCAAGCTTTACAAGTTCCTGAACTGTGGCGGTATGAAAATAATCAATTGCAAATTAATGTACTGCAAGATGGGAGATATGTTAAATTCCCAAGTAGCCCAATTTTTCCAGAATTACCAATTGTTGAAATGATTGCTCAGTTTGTAGCTCAAAGTACAACTATCGGCAGAAGCCCGACTTTAAGAAATTTTCGCGATCGTATTCGGCAGTTAAAAAAAACGTTGTAGAGGCAGGTTTTACCAACCATTGATTTTGGAAACAAACAATATAGTAAACTCGCATCTACAGGAATTAAAGTTGCAAAATTAATTAATAAAAATATGGAATTTGCTCAACGTTTAAAACCCCTACAATTTAATGTATTTGCCGATATGGATCGGGCGAAATCTCTGGCTAGAGCCGCCGGAAAAGATGTCATTGATTTGTCTCTCGGTTCTTCGGATTTGCCGACGGCTGCTCATATTACAGATGCGATTGCCCTTTCTCTATCCGACTCCAGTACCCACGGCTATTTGCTGTTTAACGGGACGAAATCTTTCCGGGAAGCTGCGGCTTTTTGGTACGAACAAAAATTCGGGATTTCAGTCAATCCCGAAACAGAAGTGCTGCCTTTAATTGGTTCCCAAGAAGGTACGGCGCATTTGCCTTTGGCTGTAATGAACCCAGGCGATTTTGCTTTGTTGCTCGATCCGGGTTATCCTTCCCATGCGGGTGGTGTTTATTTGGCTGGTGGTCAAATTTATCCGATGCCATTGTTAGCTGAAAATCAGTTTTTGCCTGTATTTGATGATATTCCGCAAACTGTATTAGCTCAGTCGAAGATGATGGTTTTGAGTTATCCTCATAATCCGACAACTGCGATCGCACCTTTAGCCTTTTTTGACAAAGCGGTGGCTTTTTGTCGCGAACATCGGCTGGTTTTGGTGCACGATTTCCCTTATGTGGATTTGGTTTTTGACGATCGCAATTCTACCATAGAGGCAGAGCCTCTGGATCTGCGTTACCGGGCAGAGCCTGGTAACGAGGAGGAATATCGTAAAGTGATGGCACCGTCTATCTTTGAGGCCGATCGCGATAAAAGCGTGTCGATCGAGTTTTTTACCCTCTCCAAGTCGTACAATATGGGTGGTTTTCGAGTCGGATATGCGATCGGCAATCCTGAAATTATCCAAGCACTGCGCCAGGTAAAGGCCACCGTAGACTTCAATCAATACCAAGGAATCTTAAATGGTGCGATCGCAGCATTAACAGGCCCTCAAGACACCGTTAAAACCAGTGTAGAAACCTTCCGAAAACGGCGAGATGTATTCGTTCGCGCCTTGCAAGACATCGGCTGGCAAGTGCCAATTCCCCCCGCTACAATGTACGTTTGGGCGAAACTCCCCGAACCTTGGGCATTAGATTCAGTGAAATTCTGCACTCATTTAGTCGCAAGTACAGGAGTTGCAGCTTCCCCCGGTGCTGGTTTCGGGAAATCGGGAGAAGGTTATGTGCGGTTTGCCTTAGTTGAATCGCCGGAAATTTTGGCAGAAGCTGTTAGGAGAATTGCTGAGTTTCAAAGTTAATATCAAAATATATTGCACCTTCTCCCCATTCCACCAAACATTTTGATATTACCCAAAATCAGGAAACGGCAATCCCATTTGCCTAAAATTAATCCGGGGGCTGGATTCAGATATTAACTTTCGAGCATTTGCAATTTGTACAAACTAGCATACAAACCTTCTTGCTGCAACAATTCATCGTGACTACCAGACTCTATTAATTGCCCACGCTTGAGCACTAAAATGCGATCGACATTTCGGATAGTTGAGAGTCGGTGGGCAATAATTATCGCCGTTCTTTCTTCCATTAAACGCTCTAATGCTTGTTGAATTAAAGCTTCTGTCCCCACATCCAAACTAGCAGTTGCTTCGTCTAGAACTAAAATACTCGGATTGCGAATAGCAGCGCGAGCAAATGCTAGTAACTGCTTTTGTCCCCCCGAAAGATTCGTTCCCCGCTCCCGCAATTGTGTATCATAACCTTGAGGCAATTCTTCAATTAAACTGGCAACATTTGTCTTTTCTGCTGCTGCTTTAATTTCCTCGATCGAGTAATTTTCACCCAGACTAATATTGCTCTTGACATCGCCAGCAAATAAAAAACCATCTTGGATAATCACGCCAATGTGTCGCCGCAATTCTGCTTGAGGTAAATCCCGAATATCGACATGATTAATTAGAATACGTCCTTTTGTCGGTTCGTAAAGGCGACACAGGAGACGAATTATCGAACTTTTGCCAGCACCGGTTGGCCCAACTAATGCTACTTTTTCGCCAGATTTGATTGTGAAATTGAGGTTTTGCAGAACATATTCATCTTCTTTATAAGCAAACCAAACATTGTCAAATTCGATTTCTCCTGACTCTAAATTCTGGGATTTGGTATCTTCTTGGGGGAGGTAGGAGGGGGTTGACGTCCTAACGTTAATACGATCTTTAATTTCGATGGGTTCGTTGAGAATATCGCTAATGCGTTCAACGGCAGTAAATCCTGCTTGAATAGCGGTAAATTTCTCGGCAAATTGGCGCAGCGGATCAAAGAGGCGTTGAGCAAATAGAATGAATGCAGAGAGAGTACCAAAGTTAATTGTACCTGCCAAGAGGCTTTGACCGCCCATCCACAAAACTGCTGCGATCGCAACTAAAGCAATCCATTCTAATGTAGCAGATACGGCGGAGTCGTAAAAGATAGTTTCATCAATTGCTTTAATGTAGCGCTGATTGGTAACGCGAAACAATTCAGAATTGAATCTTTCGCGGCGGAATAGCTGCACTACACCAATACCAGTCAGGTTTTCTTGCAGTTGTGCGTTGAGATCGGATAGTTCTTCTCTAGTAGTGTAATTTGCTAGGCGATATTTGTACTGAAAATAAATGATTAGTGCGGTAATTGGTATCATCATTAATACCAACATTAAAGCTAATTGCCACTGCATGGTAAACATGAATATGGCAATTACTAAAATTGAAAATAAATCACCCACAATCCCGATCGCACCAGAAGAGAAAACTTCTCCCAAAGCCTCTACATCGCTGGTGAGACGAGTCATCAGTTTGCCTACGGGAGTACGATCAAAAAATCTGACGGCGAGGGATGTGACGTGGGCGAACAAATCATCTCTAATATCTGTAGTAATTATTTGTCCTACTTTCGTGACTAAATAGCCTTGAACTGATTGCAATCCTAACCGAAATGTGATTGTTAGCATTAGCATAACTGCCAGAATATTTAATCCAGCAGACAAAGGCATTCCCCGCAGAAATTCGTAGGTAGGTTCAGAGCGAATTAGGGAAATTGCCTGTCCGATCAAGATGGGTTGAACTGCTCCTGATATGGCTAGCGGTACTAATAGGATAATTGAAATAATCAGCAAACGTTTGCTGCGGGTTGCATAAGATGCCAACCTCATGAATAACCGCCAGTCTGTTTCGCGGCGGGGTTGGTTTTTTGTGTCTGTTAGTGATGAGGAAACGGTCATTTGATTTTAGATTTTAGATTTTAGATTTTAGATTGCAGAAGCGCTCCTGCGGCTCAATGTTATAATTGTAGCAAATATAGTCAGTTAAATTATGCAAGAGATAGAAACAGCTAGATTGTACCTGAGACAATTTACGCCTGAAGACTTAGATGAGCTGTACTGCATTTACAGCGATCCAGAAGTAATGAAATACATCGGCAAAGGAATTAGAACTAGAGAAGTAACAGAAATCGCCCTTTATGCTATGCTCCAATGTTGGCAACAAAACAACTTTGGAATGTGGGCTTTAGTACATAAAATAGACAGTAAAATGATCGGTAGATGCGGACTTTGTTTTCTGGACAAAACATCGGAGGTTGAGCTTGGCTATGCGCTCAACAAAGCTTATTGGAATCAAGGATTAGCAACTGAAGCATCTCGTGCTAGTCTAAACTATGGATTTAAAATATTACAGTTGGATAAAATAGTTGCGATCGCCCGCCCCGAAAATATCGCCTCCCAGCGGGTGATGCAGAAAGTTGGTTTCAAATATGAAAACAACGCTCGTTATTATGAAACTGATGTAGTATATTATTCAATATCGCGATCGCAATATCTTCAGGAGTAAAAGTCTATGCGTAAACTTTTGTTACCAATAGTGCTATTAAGTCCAGTAATTTTAACTTTTTGCTGGATGAATCCCAAAAGTACGATCGCCCAAGAGATCGATCGCCAAACCAACGCACCAACTCCCACAAATGTCTCTCAATCGGCTGACATTGCACCGAGTAGCTGGGCATTCCAATTTTACTACTAGAATAGTGAGGCAGAGTTTCTGGATATCGGTTCCCAGGCTTCTTGTAGGAACCAGTTAATTGATCGATCGGTTCGATAGAATGATGTGTAGTAGCAATTCCATTATTTGTCATGACGCTGAAAGAATTAGAGCCTCAACTGCTGGCACTCTCTGACGAGGAAAAAGCTCAAGTAGTTCAACTCCTATCTCCAGGAAAAATCACTCCTTGGCGCGGTATTGAAAAAACGCCTGGTGTTTGTGGCGAAAGTGCCTGTATTAGTGGAACTCGCATCACTGTTTGGGGACTTGTAGAAGCTCGTCGCATTGGATATAGCGAAGCTGACTTACTCATAAGCTATCTATCGCTATCTGCTACTGATATTGCCAACGCTTGGGCATATGCCGAAGCCTTTCCCGATGAAATTGAAATAGAAATTCGGGAAAATGATGAAGTGATGGACGAGGATTTGTAGCAGATGACACGTCTTTATGCCGATGAGCAATACCCCTATCCTGTGGTGGAATTACTGCGAGCTTTGGGACACGATGTTTTGACTGTTCAAGAAGCAGGCAGAGCCAATCAGAAAATTCCCGATCCGGATGTTTTAGCTTTTGCTAGTAACGAGAAACGTGCCGTCATTACCGAAAACCGTAAAGATTTCTTTCGACTGCACCGCACACAACCAGATCATGCTGGTATTATTGCTTGTACGAACGATCGCAATTGGGAAGCACTGGCTAACCGAATCCACACTGCGATCGTAGCCGCAGAACCTTTGAAAGGTAAACTGATTCGTGTTGTGCGCCCTGCTGTGTCACCGTAGTGGTGTGGTAAAGGTTATGTGGACGACTTAGACGATATTACTCAGAGGGCAATTTGGCATTATTGTGTGCTGACAGCTACGAAGTCCTTTGTAATTGCTTGTTAACCTTGTCAATTTTCTTGTCAAAATACTCTTGTCTGTGTTCCAATCTTTTGGCTACTTCCAACCCTTTTTGATAAGCTTCTAAAGCTTTTTTGTAATCCTTCATCTCCTGATAAACTTGACCAAGATTATCGTAAGCATTCATCAATCCGTAGAAATTATAAGCCCGCTCTTCTAACAGCAACTGCATTTGATAAATCCGCAGAGTCGGTTCAAACTGTTTTTGCGATCGATAAAGTAATGCTAATTTATCCAAAGCTTCGCTAGCTTGGGCATACTGTTGAATGGGAACGGCTAAATTGTATGCTTCCTGATAGTATTGAGCGGCTAAATTGATTTGACCTAGGGTTTGGTAATCATTGGCGATCGCAATTTTCAGCGGTGGTATCGCGCTAGGGTTTTGGAGGTTAAGATATACTGATGCCAATTTTTCCCTAGCTGCGATCGCCTTTAGAGGCTGTTTTGACTGCTGGTAAACATAGGCTAACTGTCTCAGAGCATCCACCTCGGTGGGAGCAGTTACAGGCTGAGGAGGAGCACCATTTCCCGCCACCACCACAGGATTTGCAATAGCAGAATTGGCAGTAAATAAAGCACGATTTTCCTGAATTAAAGTTGCTAATTCCTCATAGACAGCAGCAGCTTTTTCGTAACTCAACCAATTAATGTGAATTAGCCCGATCGCCTTTAAAGTCTGACCCTCGACCAAGATATCCTGTTTTTGGCGCGCATTGTCAAGAATTTGTTGATAAACTTCTATTGTCGAGCCTTTAGCACGTACTTGCTGAAAAGCAGCAGCCAAAACAGGGAGCAACTCGGTATTAACTGGTAGCTCAGATTTAACTTTTTTGTGAATTAATTGTAATCGTTGAGTAATCAACTGTAACTCTATGTTTTTACTGCTACTCCAAGCAACACTTCCCACCCGACTCAAAGCAGCAATTTCCGCCTCTGGGCCAAGATAGCGTCGCAGCCGCAATTCTCGGAACCAAATTTCAAAAGCACCAATCCTGTCTCCAGCTTGCAATTTAGCCACTGCTTCCAAGTTTAACTGATCCAAAGCAGCAGCCAATTCGTCCCGCTGAGTGGTACTCAGAGATTCACTGGCGGGAGTTAGGGGATCGGGTGTGGTAATCTCTAACGGATTAGGAGAAAATTGATCCAAACCTGGTGGATTAGTTTGGGCGCTAGCAAAAGAACCAGCACATAACCACAAAAACAGCAAGCACCCGATGGGGACAGAACTTCTCATCATCAAAATTTGGTTGTAAAGGCCCAACATCGATTTCTTAAACATTAAGTTTTGCATATCATACAAAACGGTATACATTATGTCACAAAGATGGCACAAAAGCCAAGAATTGCACCAGAACACCAAAATAAAATTTACCGCACTGAGCAATTATTTTGATTTCAAGACTCTGGGCGATCCTCTTCGTTGGCGCAGCCCCCGTAGGGGCGGGCTTCGCCAACGCATTTTGCGCTTATTCAGTTTAGCTCTAATATTGTTAACTATTTGCACAGTTTGTGCGCCACCTGCTGTCGCAGCCAGAGACCGTTCTTTCCCGGAAATGTCCCTAGAATTTCTGGGTAACTACCAATTGCCAAAAATGAGCTTTGAAGGAGTACCAGTCGGCGGCTTATCAGGAATTACCTACGACCCCAAAGGTATTAACGGAGTCACTTCCCAAGCTTATCGCTTTTACGGTCTTTCCGACGATCCTAGCGAAAATGGAGAAGCCAGATTTTACAGTCTTCGACTCGACCTTAAATCAGAAGATTCCGCAAATATTGGTCTCAAAAAAGTTACCGTTGAAGGTGTTACTTCCCTCAAAAAAGCAGATGGCGAAACCTTCTCTTGGAGTTCGATCAATCCTGAAGCCATAGCCCTTTCTCCCCGTAATTCCATCTTTGTCGCCAGCGAAGGCGTGACTAACATTGGCATTCCTCCATTTATCGGAGAATTTGACTTAAAAACTGGTAAATGGCGGGGGCAATTGCCGATCCCAAAAAGATACATTCCCGATGCTAGCGATGAAAGACAGCAGCAAGGAGTGCTGGATAATTCCGGTTTTGAATCTTTAACAATCGATCCAGAAACTTTTAGTCCGGGCGGTCTCGATCCGTTTCGTTTGTTTACTGCTACTGAAGCACCTTTAATCCAAGATGTAAACTCAGAACAGGCAAGTAAACTGCGTCTTTTACATTATATCATCGTTGATAAAACACCGCAATTAGTCTCAGAAAATGTTTACACGCTAGACCAAGTTCCCATGACTATATTGAACGGTTTAACAGAATTAGTAACTGTTGGTGGCGGTCAATTTTTAAGTTTAGAGCGTTCTTTTGGTCTCTCAGGATACGGTGCACGGATTTATCAAGTTGTAGTTGGGGCGGCCACAGATACTTCGAGAATCAATAGCTTCAAAGGAAAAACAGCGATGGTTGAACCTGTGAGGAAGAAATTGCTTTTAGATTTGAGCGAATTGGGAATCCCGTTGTATAATTTAGAGGGAATGACTTTGGGGCCTCGCTTGCCGGATGGTAGTCAGAGTTTGGTTTTGGTGAGTGATGATAGTTTTGATGAAGGGCAAGAAACTCAGTTTATTTTATTGAGTCTGAAGGGCAAAACTGTGAAGGGCAAAGCCTAGTTTAATAGCACGAAACTATGAATTTAGAAATTATTGCACATCGGGGATTTTCCGCGATCGCGCCTGAGAACACTTTAGCAGCTTTTGAAGTTGCGATCGCCCGTGGTGCTAGTTCGATCGAATTTGACATCCAATTATCGGCTGACAGCGTACCAGTAATTTTCCACGACGCAACACTGGATAGGATTACGGGCGTTTCCGGTAAAGTCAGGGACAAAAACTTGTCCCAATTGCAGACACTGGATGCAGGTAAATGGTTTAGCGATGAATTTTCAGGACAAAAAATTCCTACATTAGAGGAAGCGCTGAATATCCTCAAAAATGTTGACAGATTTCTGTACTTTGATGTGAAACCCCACTGCGAATGGTCTGATTCAGAAGTTGCAGATTTTGTCAAGACTTTGCAGGATGCAGGTATTCCAGAAAAATGCGTGATTACCTCGTTTAACGATGGATTTCTGGAACAAGTACGCCAAATATCTGATGATTTGGCGATCGGACACATAGTTGCTAATCTGGAAGCGTACAAGTCTCAATTAGGTCAAGCTGTAGTTAAGGGCGATCGGCACATTAGCAGTTTATATCGTGTTTTGCTGGAAAATCCTGCACTGATTGCAGAAAGCCGCAGTCAGGGAGTTGACATTGTTGCTTGGACAGTGGACGATCGAGAAGATATGCAAAAGTTACTTGATTTGGGGATAACACGGATTGTGACTAATTGTTTGATATAATACTTTTTTAAACGCAGATAAACGCAAATAATCATAGATGAATTACTTTCGCAAAAACATCCACGAAATGTCTGGCTACATACCGGGAGAACAGCCACCGCTAGGCAGTAAAATTATTAAACTCAATTCTAATGAAAATGCCTATCTACCTTCTCAAAAAGCTCTCAAGGTGCTTCAGGAAATAGACGGAGAAATGCTGCGGCGCTATCCAGATCCAACTGCAAAACAATTTCGTATTGTAGCTAGTCAAGTGCTAGGAGTTCCTGATGATTGGATTGTGGTAGGTAACGGCAGTGATGATTTGTTGAATTTGATAATTCGTGCTGTTGGTGAACCTGGAAAACAGGTTGTTTGTCCTTCGCCTACTTATGTATTGTATCGCACTTTGACAGAAATTCAGGATGCAGAATTTATCGAAGTTCCGTATCCAGATGACTATCAATTACCTGTTGATTTACTAATAGCCGCCCAAGGTGCTGTGACTTTTGTAGCTTCCCCAAATAGTCCATCGGGAACGGCGATATCTGTTGCAGATTTGGAGAGATTGGCTAAGGGGTTATCTGGAATTTTGGTGATTGATGAAGCTTATGTTGATTTTGCCGAAAATAATGCTTTAGAGTTGACAAAGAAGTATGAAAATGTCATTGTTTTGAGGACGCTTTCTAAAGGCTATTCCCTAGCAGGATTGCGGCTGGGTTTTGGGATCGCAAATCCTGCCCTGATAGCTGAGCTAAATAAAATCAAAGATAGTTATAATGTTGATGCTTTAGCTTATCTGGTTGGTGCGGCTGCGATCGCAGATCAGAACCACAAAACAGCCAATGCTGAAAAAATTAAAGCTTCACGATCAAAATTAGCCCTTAGCCTCAAAGAGTTAGGCTTTGAAATTTGGCCCTCACAAACCAATTTTTTGTTAGTCAGGCCGCCCAATGGTGATGCAGAAAGGATTTATCAAAGACTGAAAGTAGAGGGAATCTTGATTCGATACTTTAATCAGCCGCGATTAGCAGATAAGTTGCGAATTACTGTAGGTACGGAGGAACAGAATCAAATATTAGTTAAAACTTTGAGAGTAATTTTGTAGAGAAGTAAGTATGCGGCCCAAAAAATAACCCCCAAATCCCCGACTTGAAGAAGTCGAGGATTTAACAAGGGCTGGCTGCCAGAACAAATTAAGTTATGTTAAAAAAATTGACATCTATAGATGCAAATGTTAAGGACAGCCTGATTTGGGGAAATCAGAATACAAATCGACTTTTTTGCTATATTGACCTGCAATTAGGATAATGATTGTGGTGAAATGAGGAGTTTAACGAAATGAAGAATTTGAATTTTTGGAATCGGCCTGCTGTATTGCTGAGTGCGATCGCGATCGTAGTCGGAAGTTTATCAGCAAATACCATCGCTGCTGTGGCTCAATCGACATCCAAT
Organism: Oscillatoriales bacterium; assembly: GCA_043718495.1. GTDB lineage: Bacteria > Cyanobacteriota > Cyanobacteriia > Cyanobacteriales > Microcoleaceae > Microcoleus. The sequence continues at coordinate 27,991 of JAYSVM010000007.1, forward strand.
CTTAATCAGGATGCTGAAAATATGGCATCAAAAAATAGCCCTGCCTTTCAAATAGCCCAAGCTGGGAACCTTTGTCGTAAAGTCACTCCCAAAGAAGGTTTGACAGTTCGCCAGAGTTCAGAGACTACATCTGCTAGAGTTGGCGGTGTCGCCATGAACACTCAAGTAACGCTAGCTACTGGCGCGACTGCCATTAAAGGCTCTGATGGCCGTCTATGGATGGAAATTACCGCTCCAGTAAAGGGTTATGTGGCTATTGGATACCCCAATAACGAGGGTAATTTAGTTTCGTGTACCACAGGAAGCGCAGTTACTCCGACTCCTTCGCCAGCACCCGCGCCCGCACCAGCACCCGCACCAGCACCCGCACCAGCGCCAGCACCAGCACCAGCACCAGGCCCTGTAAGCTTGTGCCGCCAAGTAGAACCTCGCGTAGCACCAAAAGGTCTAGCTATCCGTGCTGAGCCTTCAAAGACGGCTGCAATTAAAGGTGGCGTAGCCGCTAATGGTCAAGTAACGCTTGTGCCGAATTTCCAGTTAGTGAAAGATAAGAATGGAGAAGATCGTAATTGGGTTGAAATTTCAGCCCCTGTACCCGGATTCATCTCGGCTGGAAATTTGATCATGTGCAAATAGTATCCATTCCGATTGCACTGTTAGGTGATTATTGAGGGTTAACTGTTGACGGTTAACGGTTAACTGTTGACGGTTAACCGTTAACTGTCCAAAAGTAGGATAGATTTCTACTTACAGGGGCCAGCCGCCCAATTTTGATGTCCACGATTTGGCTGACACTTCGATTGTCGGCCAATCCACAGAATTTCCCACTTATTTTGCCGGAATACGAGCTCAATACGGTGTCGCATTGCAGCAACAGAATCGTCAGCTAAACCGATGACAGTATGCTCGATTACTGCGGTTTCTCGCGTGGGATATTCAACCGAAATTCCATCGCTTTTTCTGCCTTCAGATTCTCGATCGCCACTAAAGAGTTTAGCTGCGATATCTTTGGGGTTAGAAACGGTGATTTTGCGATCGCCCAAAAACTGTT